>NZ_JBICXB010000030.1:0-83786 GCF_043200055.1 Streptomyces sp. NPDC048496
CATCGCACGGGAGATCTACCGGCTCATCGCCACTCCGAGCCCCGCAGCCAGCCACGCACGTGCCGCAACCGCTGCTTGACATCCATAGGGGCATCAGTGCCGTACAACCGCCTCGGCCGTGACTGTCAGGGCTTCTTCGGGCTGTATGACACGCAGGTGCTCAACGCCTTGGAAGGTGTGGCCCGATGGATCGCGAGATCGGCCGCAGAGTGACCAGCTCCGTGACTGGGCCCGTCACATCGGCGGGTTCCCGTGCTTCCGTTCAGGGAGCTGGGCGTGCTTCTGGCGGAGCATGGCCAGGGCGCGGGTCAGGGTGCGGCGGGTCTCGGCGGGGGCGATGACGTCGTCCACCAGGCCGCGTTCGGCGGCGTAGTAGGGGTGCATCAGCTCGGACTTGTACTCCTTGATGAGGCGGGTGCGGGTCGCCTCAGGGTCGGTGGAGGCGGCGATCTCGCGGCGGAAGACGACGTTCGCCGCGCCCTCCGCCCCCATCACCGCGATCTCGTTGGTCGGCCAGGCGAAGGAGAGGTCCGCGCCGATCGAGCGGGAGTCCATCACGATGTAGGCGCCGCCGTAGGCCTTGCGGATGACCAGGGAGATGCGCGGGACCGTCGCGTTGCAGTAGGCGTAGAGGAGTTTGGCGCCGTGGCGGATGATGCCGTTGTGCTCCTGGTCGACGCCCGGCAGGAAGCCCGGTACGTCGACCAGGGTGACCAGCGGGATGTTGAAGGCGTCGCAGAACTGGACGAAACGGGCGGCCTTCTCCGAGCCGTGGATGTCGAGGACGCCGGCGAGGGCGGTGGGCTGGTTCGCGACGATGCCCGCCACATGGCCGTCCAGGCGGGCCAGCGCGCACACCACGTTCTGCGCCCAGCCCTCGTGGACCTCGAAGAAGTCGCCGTCGTCGACGATCTCCTCGATCACCGCGCGCATGTCGTACGCCTGCTGCGGGTCGGCCGGGACCAGTGAGGTCAGCGCGTCCGTGGGGCGGTCCGGCGGGTCGTCGGTGCGGACCACCGGGGGCAGTTCGCGGTTGTTCTGGGGGAGGAGGGAAAGGAGGTGGCGGACGTCCGCCAGGCAGTCCGCCTCGTCGTCATAGACGAAACCCGACACCCCCGACACCCCGGCGTGCACATCCGCGCCGCCCAGGCCGTCATGGCTGATCTGCTCGCCGGTCACCGCCTGGACCACGTCCGGGCCCGTGATGAACATCTGCGAGGTGCCGCGCACCATGAACACGAAGTCGGTCAGCGCGGGGGAGTAGGCGGCGCCGCCCGCGCACGGGCCCAGGATCACGCTGATCTGCGGGATCACTCCGGAGGCGCGGGTGTTGCGGCGGAAGATGCCGCCGTACCCGGCGAGCGCCGTCACGCCCTCCTGGATCCGCGCGCCCGCGCCGTCGCTCAGGCCCACGGCCGGCGCGCCCGCCGCCTCCGCCAGGTCCATCACCTTGTGGATCTTCTCCGCGTGGGCCTCGCCCAGGGCGCCGCCGAAGACGCGGAAGTCGTGCGCGTACGCGAAGACCGTGCGCCCGTGCACCAGGCCCCAGCCGATCACCACGCCGTCGCCGTGCGGCTTGCGCGCCTCCAGGCCGAAGCCCGAGGCGCGGTGCCGGCGCAGCGGCTCGATCTCCGTGAACGTGCCCTCGTCGAAGAGGAGTTCCAGGCGCTCGGGTGCGGTGAGCTTGCCCTTCGCGTGCTGGCGCCGGGTGGCCTCGGGGGCGGGGCCCCGGCTCAGCTCCTCCTTCAGGCGTTGCAACTCGTCGGTGGAGCGGCGCAGATCCGGCTCAGGGGTGGGGGAGGCGACGGGTGCCGGACCGTCGGTGAGCAGTTCGTCGAAGGTCGTCATTGCGGCACCGTAGGCGCCCGTACTCGAAGCCTCCGGTACCTCCTCTGGAGGACCACTCGGCCTCGGCCTCGACCGACTACTGTGCCCGGTCCGCCGTCGTCACCCTCAGCGCATGGTCCGGGTCCCCCGAAAGCACCGCCCGGTGCAGGTCCTGCAGCGCCGCCGACGGTTCCAGGCCCAGTTCGCGTACGAGCGAGCCGCGTAGGCGCTGGTAGGCCTCCAGGGCGCGCCAGCTGCCGCCTGTGCGGTGCAGGGCGCGCATCAGCTGGGCGCAGAAGCCCTCGTGGAGGGGGTGGCGGGCGGCGAGGACGCGGAGTTCCGGGACCACCTCGGCGTGGCGGCCCAGGCGCAGGTCCGCCTCGATGCGGCGTTCGAGCGCGGTGGTGCGCTGCTCGTTGAGGCGCAGCACCTCCAGTTCGAGCACCGATCCGGCCGGTACGTCGACCAGGGCCGGGCCCTGCCACAGGCCGAGGGCGCGGCGCAGCAGGTCGGAGGCGGCGCGGTAGTCGCCGACCTCGAAGGCGGTGGCGCCGGCCGCGGCGAGCCGGTCGAACTCGTGGGCGTCCACCCGGCCGGGCTCCACCTGGAGCAGATAGCCGCCGAACCGGGTGACCAGGATGTCCTTCGCGTCGAGCCGCGGGTCGCCGTCGAGTGCGGCGGTGAGCCGGCGGCGCAGCTGGAGGATGTACGTCTGCAGCGTGGTGGAGGCGCTGCGGGGAACGCACTCGCCCCAGATCTCCTCCATCAGCGTCGGCACCGACACCACCCGGTCGGCGTGCAGGGCGAGCAGTGAGAGGAGCTGGCGGGGCTTGGCGGCGCTGGGTACGACCGACACGCCGCGTTCCTGCGCGGCGAGCGACCCCAGGATCTGGATGTCCATGGGCTTTCTCCCCCTTGGGCCACGGCCGTCGGCGTCCCCGTGACGGCCCGTTCGGAGTCCGGCACTCGAGATTCGCACCGTGCCCGGCTCGCGGCCCAGTGAGGGGAGCACGACCACCGTCATGAAAATGTCATGTCGCGCCGATGAGCGCTGCACTGCCGGAGGTTCCTGTTCCGGAAGCAGACTTCTGGCCAGACGCCGAGACCGGATCCGGTTCCTCGGCGCGGACGGTTCCAAGCGGGTGACGTGCTTCGTCTTCGCAATTGCCACGTCCGCCCGCCCACTTCGTTCATTCCTGGGGGCACACGTCATGAACATCACCGAGGACATCCTTCGCCTTCTTCCGTCGGACGCGCGGACCGGGCGGTCCGGCTGCAGTGAGTCCGGGCCGGCCGGCGGGACGCCGGCCGGGATAACCGTCGAGAGCCTCAGCCGCACCGAGGCCGGGCGCGCGAGCTGGTGCATGTGCATCTCCGCCGCGCTCGACACCCGGGTGGGTGCGTGAGCGAGGCGCAGAGCCCGGCCCGCGGCCCGTTCGTGGCGTTCAAGCGCCACGTGCGGGCCGTGTCGGTCCCGGGGGAGGAGGTGTTCGTGTGGTCCGACCAGGACATGACCGCCGTGCGCGGGGCCGGCGCGGAAACCCTCCTCGGTCTGCTCGACGGCACCCACACCCTGCCCGAGTTGCTCAGGGAGGCCGCGGCGGTGATGCCGGTCGACGTGGCGGGCAGGGTGGTCCGGCAGTTGGCCGAGGCCAATCTCGTGGGCTACCGCCATGGCGTGCCCGACCCGTCCGTCCCGGCCGAGCGCTCGGCGGCGCAGACGTACTGGGACCGGGCCGGTCTCGACGGCGCGGTAGCCGACCGCGCGGTGCGCGGCCGGCCGGTGGCGGTGATCGGAGTCGGCGCGGTGGACGGCGAGGCCGCCCGGGCCGCGTGCCGGAACTCGGGCCTCACCCCGGTCGGCGCGGACGCCGACGCCGACTTCGCCCTCGTGCTGTGCGAGGACTATCTGATGCCCGGACTGCGGGAGACGTCCGAGCGGTTACGGGCCGCGCGGCGGCCGTGGCTGCTCGCCAGCCCCTTCGCCGCCGAGCCGTGGACCGGTCCGGTCTTCGACCCGGACGGAGACGGCGCCTGCTGGACCTGTCTGGCGCACCGGCTGCGCGAGCACCACCGCGGCGAGCTGTCCGTACGCCAGGCTCTTGGCCTCGACCGGCCGGGCGTGCGGCCGGCGTCCTCGCTGCCCGCCGTACGGGCCGTGGGGCTGCACGGCGCCGTCCTGGAGACGGCCAAGTGGCTGGCCGGGCTGCGCACCGCCGAGCAGGGGGCGGTGTGCGTCCTGGACGGCCTCACCCTGCGCACCGCCCACCACCCGGTGCGGCGGCGCCCGCAGTGTCCTTCCTGCGGGGACCCCGCACTGGTCGCCGAGCGGACCCGGCGGCCGGTGGTGTTGGTGTCGCGGCCCAAGGCCGAGGGCTCGGGCAGCAACGACCGGGCGCTGTCCGCCGAGCAGATGCTGGAGCGGTACGGGCATCTGATCGGCCCCGTCACCGGCATCGTGACGGAGGTCCGGCCCATGGCCGGGCTTCCCGAGGGTCTGTACGCCTACGACTCCGGGCACAACCTGGCGCTGCACGGGCACTCCCCGGCGAGTATGCGGCGGGTGCTGCGGGCGCGCAGCTCGGGCAAGGGCACGACGGCGGCCGAGGCCCGGGCCAGTGCGCTCGGCGAGGCGGTGGAACGTTACTGCGCCACCCGGCAGGGCGACGAGGCCACGATCACCGACTCGCTCGCCGGACTCGGCGAAAACGCCGTCCACCCCAACACGTACCAGCTGTTCCATGAGCGGCAGTACGCCGACCGGGACCAGTGGAACGCCTCGCACACCCCCTTCCACCACGTGTGCGCGCCCTTCGACCCGCACCGGCCCACCCACTGGACCCCAATGTGGTCGCTCACCGGCGTCCAGCGGCTGCTGCCCACCTCCACGCTGTACTTCGACTGCACACCCGGCGGCGCGCCGGACGGGCTGTGGGCCGACTCCAACGGCAACGCGGCGGGCAGCAGCACCGAGGACGCCCTGGTGCAGGGCTTCCTCGAACTCGTCGAGCGGGACGCGGTGTCGCTGTGGTGGTACAACCGGCTCCGCCGGCCGGCCGTCGACCTCGACGCGTTCGACGCGCCGTGGCTCGCGCGGCTGCGCGAAGCGCTCGGCCGGGCGAGCCGGCAGGTCTGGGCCCTCGACCTCACCTCCGACCTCGGGATCCCGGTCATGGTGGCGGTCTCCCGGCGCACGGACGGCGAACTCCCCGACATCGTCTACGGGTTCGGGGCCCACTTCGATCCCCGGCTCGCACTGCGCCGGGCGCTCACCGAGATGGTCCAGACGCTGCCGCCCGTGGCCGCCGTAGCGGCGCCGCCGGCCCCCGGGCAGCCCCATCTGCTGCCGGACCCGGGGCAGTCGGCCCGTACCCCCGCCACCTGGCCGGCGTACGTCCGCGAGGCCGATCTCCTCGCCGACGTCGAGACGGTCCGCGCCCTCGTCGCCGCGCACGGCCTGGAGTTGCTGGTACTCGACCAGACCCGGCCGGACGTCGGCATTCCGGTGGTGAAGGTACTGGTGCCGGGACTTCGTCACTTCTACGCCCGGTTCGCGCCGGGACGGCTCTACGACGTGCCGGTCCGGCTCGGGGAACTGGCCCGGCCGACGCCCTACGAGGAACTCAACTCCGAACCGCTGGCCTTGTAGTTCGCGCGTGATGGTCCCGGATCCGCCGGGTGTCGGATTATAGTCCGGTCTCACAAACTCTCGACATCCATGCGAGGAGTCGACACATGGCGGGCCGTTTCCGGGCCTCGGACAACGACTTCATCCCCATCGAGGAGCAGGTGGAGGGAGCGTCACCGAGCAAGGGGTCATGGACCCCGCCCGCCATGGCCGCCGCGCCGGACGACGGCCGGGGCGGGCGTGGGGGCCGGGGTCTCCTGGCGCCGCGGCTCGCCCGGGGCGTCAGCACGGTGGTCTTCGCGGGGTACGGCGTCGTCACCCTGCTCAACGTGCAGAACACGGTGTCGAGCCCGCTCGGGCTCGTCCTGTGCACCCTCGCCGTGGGCGCGCTCTACACCCTGCAGATCATGCTGGCGTCGCCCCGCGCCCGCCGGTGGTCCGGCGGGCGCCGGGCGGTCGTTCTCGTCACCCAGGCGGGCCTCACCTTAGGGCCCATGGTGTGGCTGGGCATCGCCTGGGGAAGCATGGCGGGACCGCTCGCCGGATCGATTCTCCTGATGCTTCCCGGCCGGTTCGCCTGGCCCTGCTACAGCGCGGTCCCGCTGGCCATCCTCGGCTGGTCGGTGGCGAGCGACGGGATCTCGGCCCTGGAGACGGGCTACTACGCCGTCTCCACCGCGCTGACCGGGCTCGTCATCTACGGGCTCACCCGGCTCACCGACCTCGTGCGCGAAGTCCACGACGCCCGCGCCGAGATGGCCCGGATGGCGGTCACCCAGGAGCGGCTGCGGTTCGCGCGGGACCTGCACGACCTGCTCGGCTACAGCCTCTCCGCCATCACCCTCAAGTGCGAGCTGATCCACCGGCTCACCCTGGTCAATCCGGAGCGGGCCCGCGAGGAGGTCGCCTCGGCGCTCGGCGTCGCCCGGCAGGCGCTCGCCGACGTCCGGCTCGTGGCCAGCGGCTACCGGGACATGTCCCTTACGGCGGAGGCCGAGTCGGTGGCCGAGGTGATGGCGGCGGCCGACGTCGAGACGGAGCTGGACATCGACTGCGGCCGGCTCCACCCGTTGGTGGACACCGTGCTCGCGACGGCCCTGCGCGAGGGCGTCACCAATATGCTCAGGCACAGCAAGGTGCAGTCGTGCACCGTCACGGTGCGGGTCGAAGGAGAGGCAGTGCGACTGGACCTGGTCAACGACGGCGTGGTCGCGCAGGACCGGCCCGACGCCCCGGACCGCGGCAGCGGTCTGGGCAACCTGCGGACCCGGCTCGCCGCGATCGGCGGCGAGATGCGGGCCGGGGCCGAGGCCGGGAATCGCTTCCGGCTGACGGCCGTCGCCCCGCTGAGGCCGTCCAAGGGCGAGGAAGCGAAACCGCTGCTGCCGCGCGCCCGCCGCGTGGTGCTCGGCACGCCCGGTGCGGCCCACGCGGCCGCCCCGGAGAGCGCGGACGCCGGCGGTCACGGCGAGGCCGGCGTACGGGGCGACGCGGGCTTACGCGGAGACACGAGCGGTCCCGGAGAAGCGGGCAGACGCGGAGACGCGGGCAAACAAGCCGTCTGAGCGCACGCAGGACACATCGGGGGAGCACATGCTGCTGATCAAGATCCTGCTCGCCGAGGACGTGCACATGGTCCGTGGCGCGCTGGTGGCGCTGCTGGAACTCGAGCCGGACCTCCAGGTCGTCGCGTCGGTCCCCCGCGGGGACCTCATCGTTCCGGCCGCCCTGGATGCCCGCCCGGACGTCGCCGTCATCGACATCGACCTGCCCGGGGTCGACGGGCTCACCGCGGCGGCCGACCTGCACGAGCGGGTGCCGGACTGCCGCACCCTCATCCTCACGAGCCTCGGCAGACCTGGGACCCTGCGGCGGGCGATGGCCGCGCGGGTCTCCGGCTTCCTCCTGAAGGACTCCCCGCCGTCCCGGCTCGCCCAGGCGGTGCGCTCGGTCGCCGTCGGCCAGCGGGTCATCGACCCCGAACTCGCCCTCAGCGCCTGGGAGGCGCCCGACAACCCGCTCTCCCCGCGCGAGACCCAGGTGCTGCGGCTCGCGGCCCGTGGCGCCGGCGCCGCGGAGATCGCCGACCACCTCTTCCTCACCCAGGGCACCGTACGCAACTACCTCACCGCCATCGTCGACAAGCTCAACGCGCGTAACCGCATCGACGCCATCCGCATCGCGGAGGAGGCCGGCTGGATCCCGTAACCCGGCCCACGGGCGGCGGTGAGGCGTCAGTGCTCCGCCAGCGGACCCGCGTCCAGCTTCGACAGCACGCCCGCCAGATGCACCGCGTCGCTCTCCGGGCCGCGGCACACCGCCAGACAGGCCGGCCCCCGCGCCCCCGCGATCCGGCGCAGGAACGGTGTGAGCACCGCGCGGGGCCCGATCTCCACCACATGGCTGGGGGCCTGCTGGGCGAGCATCCGGCGGGCCGCGTCGGCGAACCGCACCGGCGTGGTGAGCTGCGCCGTCCAGTACGCCGTCGCCAGCGGCTCGTCGTACTCGCGGCCGTACACCGTGGAGTAGTACGGCAGTTCCGGCCGCCCGCCCGCCACATGCCGGGCCACGGCCTCGAAGCGCGGTGCCATCGGCTCCATCAGCGGCGACTGGAAGGCGTGCCGCACCTGGAGGAAGGTGCAGGCGATACCGATCGCCGCCAGCCGCTCGCGGACCCGCTCCAGGCCCTCGACCGGACCCGAGAGCACCGTGGCGCGTGCCGCGTTGACCGCGCCGATCGTCACCTGCGGCTCTCCCGCCGCCGCGTCGGCCGCCTCGAACGGGCTCGCGCAGGTCGCCATCATCCCGCCGCCGGACGGCAGATACTGCATGAAGGCGCCGCGGGCGCACGCCAGCCGGGCGGCGTCGTCGAGAGACAGCGCGCCGGCGACCACCGCCGCCACGAGCTCGCCGGTGCCGTGGCCGAGCACGGCCACCGGACGCAAGCCCTCCTCCACCAGCGTCATCGCCAGCGCGTAGCCGACCGCGAACAGCGCCGGCTGGGTCAGCGCCGTCTGGTGCACCCGCTCGTCCCCGTCGAGGATCAGTCCGGCGACCGAGCGGCCCAGATACGGGGCGATCGCCTCGTCCGCCGCGCCGAGATGACGCCGGTACGCGGTGAGCTCGCGATGCAGCCCGGCGGTCATCCCGGGATGCTGGGTGCCCTGCCCGGTGAACACGAACGCCGCCCGCACCAGCCCCGAGTTCCGGCGCATCTCGTACGGCATCGCCAGATGGCGGGCGAGATCGCGCACGGTCGGATGGGCCCAGAGGTCCGCGAAGTCGAACAGCGGGCCGAACTGCTCCTCGATGTCCCCGCACAGACTGAGCACGGACACTGAGTCGATCCCCCAGGCGGACAGCTCCTCGTCGTCGCCGACCTCCCGCCCCGCGTACCGTGCGACCCGCTCGGCGAGCCAGGTGGCGAACTCCCTCTCGTCGGGCCCGCCCGGTGCCTTGCCGCTCATGTCTTCCCCCTGTCTGTCGTCCCTCTCCCGCCGGCAGGACCGCCGGCCAGGTCGCCCGCCGCTAGCGGCGGGCCCACCGCTCCCACCAGGTCGTCGGCCAGGTACTGGTGCAGTGGCCGCAGGCCGCCGCTCAGGAACAGGCGGCGCATCGCCACCCGTTCGACCTTTCCGCTGCTGGTGCGGCGGACGGTGCCGGGGCGCACCAGGAGCACGCCCGCCACCGTCACCTGGAACTCCTCGCTGAGACAGCGCCGTACGTCCGCCACCAGCTCCTCCAGATCGAGCGCGTAGCGCTGGTGGGTGCGCAACTCCTGGACCACGACCACCCGTTCGCGCTCTCCCGGGACGGAGAAGGCGGAGCCCGTGCTGAACAGTGAGCTGACCCGCTGGACCGTGCGCTCCACGTCCTGCGGGTAGAGGTTGCGGCCCGCGACCATGATCACGTCCTTCAGACGGCCGGTGACATAGAGCCGCCCGCCGTCCACCGTGCCGAGGTCACCGGTGCGCAGCAGCCCGCCCGTGCCGTCGGCCGTCACGGCCCCGAAGCGCTCGGCGCTCGCCTTGCGGTCGCGCCAGTACGCCGCGGAGATGCCCGGTCCGCTCACCCAGATCTCGCCGATCCGCCCGTTCGGCAGCACCCGGCGGCTCTCCGGGTCCACGATCAGCACCCGCCCGGCCGCCACGTCCACCCGGCCGCAGGACACCAGGGTGCGGGCGGGCCGTCCGGGAAGGGCCTCGCGCACCTGGCCCTGCTCGAGGGCCTCGGTGTCGACCGTCCGCTCGCCGTCCGCGGCCGGGCCGCCGGAGACGAGCAGGGTGGCCTCGGCGAGGCCGTACGCCGCGTGCAGCGTGTCCGGGCGCAGGCCGGCGGCGGCGAACCGCTCGGTGAACGCCCGCCGGGTCTCGGCGCGCACCGGCTCCCCGCCGGAGATCGCGATCCGCCAGCCCGACAGGTCGAGCCCGGCCAGCTCCTCGTCCGTGACCCGCCGGACGCAGTGGTCGTACGCGAAGTCGGGGGCGCCGCTCACCTCGATCCCGTACCGCCCGATGGCCTCCAACCAGCGGGCCGGCCGCTTGACGAAGGCCTCGGGCGACAGCGTGACGGAGGTGCCGCCGAGCCAGAGCGGATGCAGCAACTGCCCGACCAGGCCCATGTCGTGATGGAACGGCAGCCAGCCGCCGATCCGGGCGTCCGGCCCCGCGCCGAGCAGCCGGGCGAGGGCCTCCTGGTTGGCGAGGAGGTTGCGGTGGGTGACCACCACGCCGTTCGGGCTGCCGGTGGACCCGGAGGAGAACTGCAGATACGCCACGGTCTGCGGGTCCGGCTCCGGCAGCCGCCCGGTGCCCGTCCCGCCGACCGCGTCGGCGGCGAGACAGGGCACCGAGCCGTAGCCGTGCCGGGCGAGCAGCCGGGACACGTCCGGCGCGAGCGATGCGCAGGTGAGCGCGGCCCGCGGGGAGGTGTGCCGGACGATCCCGGCCACCCGCTCCTCGTGGTGGCTCCGGCCGTCGTAGGGCGGCACCGGTACGGCGACGGCCCCGGCGTACAGGCACGCCAGGAACGACACCGCGAACTGGCTCCGGGACTCGTGCAGCAGCAGCACCGGCTCGCCGGTGGCGCCGTCGGCGCGGAGCCGGCCGGCGAGCCGGCGGGCCTGGGCGTCGAGCGCGCGGTACGAGAGCGAGGCGGGGCGACCGCGTTCGTCGCTGTCCGGCAGCATGAGCAGCGCGGTGCGCTCCGGTGTCCGCTCCACTCTGTCGAGCATCAGTTCGGTGAACGTGCGATGGTCGCTCATTCCGGCCCCCTGCGTGTCGTACGGGCGCTGACGCCCCCGACGTCGGCGCCCGTTTCACCCGCCACTCGACCGTAGGTACGGCGTCTAGAAGGGCACTCGACCGACGCTGGGCCGAGTGGGGGCGAAGCAGGGGCCGCGCGGGGCTTGCGGAGTCAGTGGGGCGCGGTCCAGCCGACCCGTGGGCGCGCCCGCCGCGCCGCGCCCCAGGGAGCGCGCGGCGCACCGGCCGCCGGGTCCGCGGAGTCCTCCGCCGCGGCCGCCGCGCGCAGTCTGGCCAGCAGGACGGCCGTCAGGGCGGCGAGTTCCACGGGGTCCGGTCGCCCCCGTACGACGAGGAAGGCGGGCTGCGTCTCGGTGGTCTCGTCCATGGCCCCGATGCTGGGTCCGGCACCTCGAGAAGTCCTCGGGAGGGGATCGGGCGGGAGGCCTCGACCGCGCCGGCGGAATGCCGCTCAGCGGGCGGACAGCGGGCGGGCCGGGTCCACGGTGAGGCGGGCGGTGGCCGCCAGGCCTTCGAGGCGGGTACGCCAGGAGGCGCTCGTCCGGACCCGCTCGTCGGCCGCGGGGTCGTGCCACCACAGCAGACCCGTGTACGCGTACGGGTCGGCCACCGAGCGGAGCAGCAGGCTGCCGCCGAAGGCCTCCTCGGGGACGCACAGGCCGACCAGCAAGCCGAAGTTCAGCTCGAAGCGGTCCGGGTCGGCGGCGTGGTCCACCGCGGCCCGCAGCAGGACAAGGCGCGCGGAGTCGCAGGGCGGGCCGTTCGGAGCCATCCGGCCGACGGTGACCAGGAGTTCGGCCTCCGCAGGCGCGGGCGGGGACGCCGGATCCTCGCGCCCCGCGCGCAGCAGGCGGTCGAGGCCGGTCCAGTGCTCGAGGTGGACATAGGTGCCGGGGCGCCCGGTCAGGGCGGCGGTCACCCGCGAGACGAAGCCCCTGCGGGACTCCCGGCGACGGGCGTAGGCGAGCAGATCAGGCTCGAACGCCCCGGGCGGCGCGGTGGTGGTGAAACGTCCGATCACGGTCAGTTCTGGCTCACGATCGCTTGGATACACCGCCCGGCCCCCTTTTCGTCCCGGTGGTGCGTGCAGACCCAGGCATTCGATTACACGCCGCTCGAGAACCGCTTGAGGACGGTCGGGAGCCCGCGCGCACGAGAGTTCCTCGAGGATCAACCGAGCCGCCGCGGGGATGGTGGCCTTCCCGGATCTCGGAAGGGAGGGCCCGACATGCCCGCAACCGGAAACAGCGACGCCGTCGCCGCCCGAGTGCTCCTCGGGCGGCTCGCGCGGGCGGTGTGGACCTCGCTCGTCGCCTACGGCTCCATGTGGGTGCCCGTGGACGAGAACACGCTCTGGCAGCAGTACCGGCACGCCATGGCGGCGGACCCGCGGACCGAAGACCCGCGGACCGTGGACCCGTCGTCCGGGCCCGGCGGAAGCGATGGGACCGATTCTGGCCGGAAGACCTCGAGCGCGAATTGAGCGGTGGCGCGCGGGCCCCCGGCGGACAGGGGAACGGCCGGGGCGGCGGACGGGGAAGAGGAACGGAGGGATGGCATGACGACGGTGGTGGACCCGGTGGACTCCTCGGAGGTCGCCGTCCAGGAACGCATCGCCCGGCTCGAACACGACTTCGGCGACCTCGACGACCCCGGAAACCCGCTGGGCGCCCAGCAGTTCCTGGCCGCCGACGAGAGGCAGCGGCTGCTGCCGGCCGCCGAGCGGCTGCTCGATGCCTTCGGCCTGAACGCCGAGTTCGTGCCCATCGGACTCGGCGGCCGGCTCGACCGGCTCGACGTGCTGGCCCGGGTGCTGCGCGTGGTGTTC
Organism: Streptomyces sp. NPDC048496; assembly: GCF_043200055.1. Lineage (NCBI taxonomy): Bacteria > Bacillati > Actinomycetota > Actinomycetes > Kitasatosporales > Streptomycetaceae > Streptomyces > Streptomyces sp. NPDC048496. The sequence goes on from NZ_JBICXB010000030.1 coordinate 12,548, forward strand.
CGCCGCGACGCCGCCCTCGGCCTGGGCTACGGCCTCACCTCGTACCTCGCCGCGGTCGGCGTGTGGACGGCCGGCACGCCGAGCCAGCGCCAGGAGACCGCCGGACTGCTGCTCGCCCACGGCCGGATGGCCTGCGCCTACCCCGAGCCGCCGCAGGGCAACGACTTCCTGCGCAACCGGCTCACCGCCGTGCCGGACGGCGCCGGTTACCGCCTCGGCGGCCGAAAGGAGGCCCTCAACAACGGGGCCCGGGCCGGCGCCCTCGTGCTCTTCGCCGACACGCCCGACGGGCTGAGCGCCCTCCTGGCCCCTGGACCCGCCCACCCCGACGGCGCCGGCATCCGGCTGCTGCCGCGGCGCCCGACCACCGGCGTACGCGGCTGCGCCGTCCAGGGCCTCGCCTTCGACGGGCCCCGGCCGGCCACCGGGCGGCTGCTGGGACCGGCGGGCGGCGGAACGCGCCTCGCCGAGCACGTCTTCCCGCTCACCCGCAGCGCCGGTCTGTCGATGACCCTCGGCTGCGCCGACACCGTGCTGCGCACCACCACGGCCTTCGCCCGCTCGCGGCGGCGGCGCAGCCCGGCCTCGCTGCACTCCTCGCGGACCCGCACCGCGCTCGTGAACGCCTTCGCCGACCTGCTGGTGTGCGACTGCCTGGCACTCGTCGCCACCCGGGCCACGCACGTGCTGCCGCGCGAGAGCCGGACGCTGGGCGCCGTCGCCAAGTATCTGCTGCCGATGGTGCTCACCGAGACGATGGACGACCTGTCGATCGTGCTCGGCTCCGAGGCGTATGCGACAAGCGGGAGTTACGCGATCTTCCAGAAGACGGCGCGCGATCTACCGATGCTGGGCCTGGGCAGTGCGGGCGCCTCGGCGAGCCGGGCCGTGCTTGTCGCCCAGCTGCTGCGGCTGCCCGCGTTCGGCACGCCGCCGGACGGCGGCGCCACGGGAGCCGGGGGAGACCCGGACGCCCCCTGCGCAACCGGCGACGGACTCGCCCGGCTCTTCCGGCCGTTCGACGCGGCACTGCCGCCGTGCGAGGTGTGGGAGAACGGGCTGCCCGCCGACCGGGACTCGCTGCTCGGCTCGTTGGAGGAGTCGGCACGGCACGCCGGAGGGCCGCTCGCCGAGGCCGCCGGGGTGCTCGTGGAGCAGCTGGGGGTGCTGCGCGACGGCTGCGCCGAACTCGCCGCCCGGCCCGTCGGACAGCCCCCCGGCCCGCGCGCCTTCGCCCTGGCCGACCGCTACGCGCTGCTCGTCGCGGGCGCCGCGTGCCTCGGCGTGTGGCGGCACCGCCCGTCCGGCGGCTTCCTGGCCGGCCCGGACTGGGCGGCGACCGCACTCACCCGCGTCGCCGGCCGGCTCGACCGCGCGGCGGTCCGGATGCCCGAGGCGCCCGCCGACCACCTGCTCACCGAGCTGCTCCACCGCTTCGACGACGCCCGCAGCTATGACCTGTACGCGACCGCCCTTGGGCGCTCGTGATCGGGCGTACCGGGCGGGACACGGCCTGGACGAGGAGGTACGACATGGAGCGGCCGGTGCGGCACGGCGGGGGCGGGGGCTCGTGGGAGGAGGTGCGGGGCGCGGTCGCCGGGGGCGGCAGCTGTGTGGTGTACGCGGCCGTCGACGACTGGGTGCCGGCGGATCTCGATGCGCCGGAGCTCGCCGCGGACCTGGGGGCGGACCACGTCCGGCTCGTCCGGATGCCCGCCTCGCGCAACCGGGACCGGTTCGTCGCCGCCCGGCTGCTGCTCAAGTCCGCGGCGGGCGCGGTGCTCGACGCCCTGCCGCGGGAGCTCGAACTGGCGTACAAACCGGGCGGCCGCCCATATCTGCGCGGCATCGACCAGCTCGACGTCGGCCTCAGCCACACCGAGGGCCTGCTCGTGGTGGGCCTGACCAGGGTCGGCCGGATCGGGGTGGACACCGAGCCGGCCGACCGGCGGATGCTGGAGCTCGGCACCGAGCACCAGGCCTGCACCCCGTACGAACTGGAGGCCCTCGAACGGGTGCCGCCGGAGCGGCGCAACCGCGAGCTGGTGCGGCTGTGGACGCTGAAGGAGGCCTACAGCAAGGCGATCGGCCAGGGACTGCGGTTCCGCTTCACCGAGTTCGGCTTCGGGCCGCCCGATGTGCCGACCCGCATGCTGCGGCCCGACGGGACGCCCGGGGCGGGGCAGGAGTGGACCTTCCACAGCTGGCTGGTCGAGGACGCCTACACCGTCAGCGCCGCCGTACACGACCCCGGCTTCGGCGAGGGGACGCCGCCGGGCTCCAGCGCCAGTTGAGCGATGAGCGAGGCGCTGCGGTGACCCTCTCCTCGCGCACCTGACCGAAAAGGTGCGGCAAAAAGGGTGCGGCACATGAAGCGCGGTGTACGAAGGGGGATCGGGTGCAGCGCTATCTCGCGGTCCGGCCGGGGCCCGCCACGGACGGGGTCCGGCTGTTCTGCTTCCACCACGCCGGCGGGGGCGCCATGACCTTCGCCGGCTGGCAGCGGCGCATCGGCCCGGACGTGTCCGTGCTGCCGGTGCGGCTGCCCGGCCGGGAGTCCCGGCGGCGCGAGGAACAGATCACCGACGGCGCGCGGCTCCTCGACGAGCTCCAGAAGGACCTGGGCCCGCTGCTCGACGAACCGTACGCCCTCTACGGGCACAGCCTGGGGGCGCTCGTCGCCTACCGGTTCGCCGAGCACCGGGTGCGCGCCGGACTGCGCCCACCCGAACTGCTCGCGGTGGGCGCCTGCTCGGCGCCGCAGCTGCCCGCCCCTGTCCTGGAGACCCTGCTCAGCCCGGAACTCCCGGACGAGGAACTGATTCGGGCGCTCGGCGACAAGGAGTCCATCCCCGCGCCGCTGCGCAACCGGATCGGCTGGCTCGCCGGCATCCTCGCCACCCTGCGCACCGATCTGCTCCTCGCCCAGGACCTGCGGTCCACGCCCGTGACCGCGCTGCCGTGCCCCCTCGACGCCTACGCGGGCGAGGTCGACCCCCTGGTCTCCGCGCCCGAGGTGCACGCCTGGCAGGACTGCACCACCACCCGATTCCGGCTGCGGACCGTCCGCGGCACGCACTTCTTCGTATCGGGCCGCGACGTGCCCCGTGCGATGGGGGAGGCCCTGCGGGCCCCTGCGACAGGACCTGGTGCGGCGCGTCCCGGCACGGCGCCGCGCCAGGCCGGCTGATCCACGTAACCCGAAGGAGATCCGCGCATGGACATCAGCGTGCTCGGCCCGTTCCGGGCCACCCTGTCCGGGGTACCGGTGCACCTCACGGCGGTCAAACCGCGCAAGGTCTTCGCGCTGCTCGCCCTCCAGGCGGGCGAGGTCGTCTCGGTGGCCTCGCTGGTGGAGGAGGTGTGGGGCGAGCATCCTCCACGCAGCGTCCAGACCACCCTGCAGACGTACATCCTGCAGATCCGCAACGCCATCGGCGCCGCGCTCGGCGACGGCACCGAGCGTGCCTCCCTGCCGAACGGCGTCAAGAGCGTGCTCGTCACCGAACCCGGCGGCTACCGGCTCGACAGCCATGGCGGTCTGCTCGACGCCCATGAGTTCGACGCGCTGTCCTCGGGCGGCCACCGGGCCCTCCACCAGGGCGACTGGCCGGGCGCCTCCTCGTACTTCGGCCGGGCTCTCGCGCTGTGGCATGGGCGCGCGCTGGCCGACGTCCAGTGCGGGTCCCTGCTCGAAGTGGAGGCCACCCGGCTCGACGAGTCGCGGATGAGCGTCCTTCAGCGGCGGATCGAGGCAGACCTGAGGCTCGGGCGCCATCATGAGCTGGTCGGCGAGCTCTCCGGGCTCGCCGCGCGTCATCCCCTGCACGAGGCGGTGCACGAGCAGCTGATGCTCGCGCTGCACCGGGTCGGGCGCCGCAGCGATGCCCTGTCCGTCTACCGGCAGCTGCGCCGCTGCCTGAACCAGAGCCTCGGACTCGACCCCTCGCCCAGCGTCGAGCACCTGCACCAGGCGGTGCTCGACTCCTCGCCGCGGCTCGACCTGGACGCCGCGGGCGCCACGGGCCCGGGGCTGGCGAGTGCCAAGTGACCCACCCCTCAAACGAATCGAGAGGAAGACATCGTGATTGACATGAACCTGCCCGAGCTGGGGGCGCTCCTGCTCGAATGCGTCGGCGCCCCGGAGGAGGGCATGGTGCTGGAGGGCGAGGAGGCCCTCGACACCCCGTTCCTGCAGTTCGGCTACGACTCGCTCGCCCTCCTCCAGGCCGCCAGCGTGATCAACCGCACGTACGGCATCGTCCTCGACGACGACGCCGTCATGGAGGCCGAGACCCCGCGGATGCTGCTCGCGCTGATCGGCACGGCGCCGCGAGCCGGCGCGGTCCGCTGACCCCACCCATCCGAGACGACCCCCGAGACGACCCCCGAGACGCCCCCCGAGACGACGGAGATTCCGATGCCCTACGCAGCCATCACCTACCGGGTCAAGCCGGGTTTCGAAGAGGAGATCACCAGGATCTTCACCGACTTCCAGAGAGTCGACACGCCCGACTTCACCAGCGCCGACGGCGAGCAGGCCGGCCGGCTGCTCGGCACGGCCGTCTTCCTGAAGGACGACGTCGTGGTGCGGGTCATCCACTACGAGGGCGACTTCGCGGCCGTCGGCCGGCACATGGCAGCCCAGCAGGGCGTCCACAGTGCGGAGGCCGAGCTCCTGCCCTATCTCGCCGAGCCCCGTGACACCCGCTCGCCGCAGGCGTTCGCGGAGTACTTCCGGGAGGCCACCATGCACACCCTCGTGCAGCTGACGGTGGACACCCACCCCGCGGGGGCCCGGGCGTCATGATCGAGGTGCTGGCCGTCGTGGCCGTGCTCGGCAGCGGTGTCACCGCCGGAGTGCTGTTCGCCGTCGCGCTGAGCGTACTGCCCGCGCTGTTCGCGATGGAGACCGGCACCTATGTGCACGCGCACCAGCTGCTCGGCCGCAACTGGGACCCCACGATGCCCGTCATCGTGCTGAGCAGCACCCTGGCCGACGGGGTGCTCGCCGTGGCGGCCGACGGCGCCGCGCGCCCGCTGTTCGCGGTCGCCGCGGTGCTGCTGCTCGGCGTGTCCGGGGTGTCCCATCTGTGCAACGTCCCCATCAACCGCCGCGTCAAGGCGATCACCGACCCGGCGGTCATCCCGACGGACTGGGAGGACCCGCGCCCGCTGTGGCGCCGGTTCCACTATCTGCGCACCGCCCTGGCCGTCCTGGCCCTGATCCTCAACGGGGCCGCGCTGACCACGATCTGACCATCTCTCACACCCATCGGGCCGCACTCCCGGGACTCCCGGAGTGCGGCCCGATGGGTGCTGCGTCATGCCCGCGCGGGCAGGTCCCGTACGGAGATCTGCGCGACCGTGGTCAGCAGACTGCGCTTGAAGGTGGCCACGAAGCCCTCGACCGTGTCCGTGTCCCGGGGCCGGGTCAGATACGGCTTCAGCTTCCGCTCCACCTCGCGCACGCCCGGCTGCGCGGCCATGTGTTGGGCGACGGCCTCCAGGTCGCCGGTGTACTCGATGACCCGGACCAGGGTGTCGTCGCGCAGGAACACCGCGGTGGCCACGATCGTGCCGGCCTGCTCGCCCGAGGCGTCCTCGACCCGGCTGCTGCGCACCCGCTTGAAGTCGCCGAAGATCTCGGCGAGTTCCTTCTCGTACCCCGGCTTGATGTCGTACGTGATCGCTGCGAACGGCATGCCCGTGCCCTTTCCCTCACCTGCTGTCGTGGACGTTCCCGACAGGCAAGCCCGACCGCCTCGGGCCCCGCTCGAAGTCCCCCGTATCAGCGGCGGACCTCGACTCTCTGGACAGGACTTCGAGCGGCCCTCCAGACCCCGGTGCGACGTTCTCCCGTGACCACCGACCATCGGGAGGACCCGTGCACCGCACTCTGATCGTCGCCAAGCTGCGGCCGGACCGGACGGACGACATCGCGAGGATCTTCGAGGAGTCCGACGCCACCGACCTGCCGCACATGATCGGCGTGAGCCGCCGCACCCTGTTCCGGTTCCACGGCCTGTACTTCCACCTGGTCGAGGCCGACGGCGACATCGGCGCGAACCTCTACCGCGCCCGCAGCCACCCGCTCTACGACGACATCAACACCAAGCTCGCCGAGTGCGTGGAGCCGTACGACCCGGACTGGAAGGAACCCAAGGACGCGATGGCCACGCCCTTCTACATCTGGACCAAGGACGGAGGACGGATCCAGTGACCACCGCCATCACCCGCACCGTGAAGGTGGCCGCCGACAAGGTCGCGGCCAACACCAAGCGCGGCGGAGACATCCGCGTCACCCTCAGCCCCAAGACGGTCGGCTGCACCTCCGGCTTCGGCGGCGTCCTCGGCCTGGAGCCCGGCGACTGGATCACCGAGCACTACCACCCGTACTCCGAGGAGTTCCTGCACGTCGTCGAGGGCACCCTGGAGATGACCCTGGACGGCAAGGACGTCGTCACGCTCGGCCCCGGCGACTCGCTGTGCGTGCCGATCGGCGTCCGCCACCGCCTCGTCAACACCGGCGACGCCACCGCCCGCTGCGCCTTCCACCTGTCGCCGCTCGCGCCGCGCCCCGAGCTCGGCCACGTCGACACCGAGCAGGCGCAGCGCCCCGAGCAGGCCAACCCGGACGTGGGCGGTGCCCGGTGACCCGACGGGCCGTCATCACCGGCATCGGCGCGGTCGTGCCGGGCGGGGTGGGCCGGGAGGCCTTCTGGCGGACGCTGTCCGAGGGCCGCACGGCCACCCGACGGATCACCCTGTTCGACCCTGCCCCGTTCCGCTCGCAGGTCGCCGCCGAGGCCGACTTCGACCCGGCGGCCGCCGGCCTCACTGCCCAGCAGATCCGCCGCATGGACCGGGCCGCCCAGTTCGCCGTGGTCTCCGCCCGCGAGGCGGTCGCCGACAGCGGCATCGAGCTGTCCGCCCTCGACCCCGCGCGGATCGCAGTCTCCCTGGGCAGCGCCGTCGGCTGCACCATGGGCCTGGAGGAGGAGTACGTCACCCTCTCCGACGGCGGCCGACGGTGGCTCGTCGACCACGAGTACGGCGTGCCGCACCTGTACGGCTACATGGTGCCGTCGACCCTCGCCGTCGAGGTCGCCTGGGAGACCGGCGCCCAGGGCCCGGTCGCGCTGATCTCCACGGGCTGCACCTCCGGTCTGGACTCCGTCGGGCACGGCGTGCAGCTCATCGAGGAGGGCACGGCCGACATCGTCATCACCGGCGCCACCGACGCCCCCATCTCGCCCATCACCTCCGCCTGCTTCGACGCGATCAAGGCGACCACCCCGAACAACGCCGACCCGGAGCACGCCTCCCGCCCCTTCGACGGCGACCGCGACGGCTTCGTGCTCGGCGAGGGCGCCGCCGTCCTGGTCGTGGAGGAGCGCGAGGCGGCGCTGGCCCGCGGCGCCCGGATCTACGCCGAGATCGTCGGCTTCGCCAGCCGCAGCAACGCGCACCACATGACCGGTCTCAAGCCCGACGGCCGCGAGCTGGCCGAGGCCGTCACCGTCGCCCTGGACCGGGCCCGGCTCGACCCCACCGCCGTCGACTACATCAACGCGCACGGCTCCGGCACCAAGCAGAACGACCGCCACGAGACGGCCGCGTTCAAGCGCAGCCTGGGGCAGCACGCCTACGACATCCCGGTCAGCTCCATCAAGTCGATGATCGGGCACTCGCTGGGCGCCATCGGCTCCATCGAGGTGGCCGCCTGCGCCCTGGCCCTCGACCGCCAGGTGGTGCCGCCGACGGCCAACCTGAAGACCCGGGACCCGCTCTGCGACCTGGACTACGTGCCCGTGACCGCCCGGGAGCACGCCATGGACACCGTGCTCACCGTCGGCAGCGGTTTCGGCGGATTCCAGAGCGCCATGGTCCTGGCCCGCCCCGGCATCGCCCGGGCCGCGTGAAAGGAGAGAGACCATGACGACCGTCGCGAGCGCCCCCGTCGTCACGGGTCTTGGCATCGTCGCGCCCACCGGCATCGGCGTCGCCGCGCACTGGGCCTCGGTCCTGGCCGGCAAGTCCGGAATCGGCCGGATCGGCCGCTTCGACCCGAGCCCCTACCCGGTGCGGTACGCCGGGCAGGTCCCCGGCTTCGACACCGCCGAGCAGGTGCCCAGCCGGCTGATCGTGCAGACCGACCACTGGACGCACCTCGCCCTCGCGGCCGGCGAGGCCGCCCTCGCCGACAGCGGCGCCGACCTCGACGCCATCGGCGAGTACGAGATGGCCGTGGTGACCTCCTCGTCCTCCGGTGGCACCGAGTTCGGCCAGAAGGAGATGACCGCCCTCTACCAGCACGACCCCGGCTGGGTCGGCGCCTACCAGTCCATCGCCTGGTTCTACGCCGCCACCACCGGACAGCTCTCCATCCGGCACAAGATGCGCGGCCCGTGCGGTGTTCTCGCCTGCGAGCAGGCCGGCGGCCTCGACGGCATCGCCCAGGCCCGGCGGCTGCTGCGCGGCGGTTCGTGCCTGGTCGTCACCGGCGGCACCGACGCCTCGCTCTGCCCGTACGGCCTGACGGCCCAGCTCACCACCGGCCGGCTGTCCACCGTCCCGGACCCGGAACGCGCCTACCTGCCCTTCGCCGCCGAGGCCTCCGGCCACCTGCCCGGCGAGGGCGGCGCGATCCTCGTCCTGGAGACCGCCGAGGCCGCCGCCGAGCGCGGCCTGGGCACCGGCTACGGGCGAGTACTCGGCCACGCCGCGGGCTTCGACCCGGCCCCCGGGTCCGGCCGGCCGCGCGCCCTGCGCCGTACCGCCGCACAAGCCCTCGCCGACGCCGGCCTCACGCCCGCCGACATCGACGTCGTCTTCGCCGACGCCGCCGGGAACCCGCCCGACGACCGCGACGAGGCGGAGACGATCACCGCGCTGTTCGGTCCGCGCGGCGTGCCCGTCACCGCGCCCAAGACGCTCACCGGCCGGCTCTACGGCGGCGGCGCGCCGCTCGACGTGGCCACCGCGCTGCTCGCGCTGCGCGAGGGCGTCGTCCCGCACACCGCCCACGTCCACGAGCCCGCCCCGGGCCTGGACATCGACCTGGTCACCGGCGCCCCGCGGGAGCTGCCGCTGCGCCACGCACTGGTCCTGGCGCGCGGCCACGGCGGTTTCGCCTCCGCCCTGGTGCTCGGCCGCTGAAGGCCGCAGAACCCACCGCAGACGACCTACGGAGTTCCCATGGCAGGACACACCGACAACCACATCGTCATCGACGCCCCGATGGACGTCGTGTGGGACATCACCAACGACGTCCCCGGCTGGCCGAACCTGTTCAGCGAGTACGCCTCCGCCGAGGTCATCGAGCGCGAAGGCGACACCGTCGTCTTCCGCCTCACCATGCACCCCGACGAGGACGGCAACGTCTGGAGCTGGGTCTCCCGGCGCACCGGCGACCCGGCCACCCGCACGGTGCGCGCCGAGCGCGTCGAGACCGGCCCCTTCGAATTCATGCACATCTTCTGGAAGTACACCGAGGAGCCCGGCGGCGGCGTGCGGATGCGCTGGGTGCAGGACTTCCACATGAAGCCCCAGGCCCCGGCGACCGACGAGGCGATGACCGAGCACCTCAACGCCAACACCAAGGTGCAGATGTCGCTCATCAAGGAGCGGGTCGAGGCCGCGGCACGGGCCCTGACCCGCTGAGGAGCCGGCCGTGCTGAACGTACTCGCCCCCCTGCTCCTGCTGGCCAACGGCCTCGCGGCCGGCGTGATGCTCGGCACCCAGCTCGGCGGCTTCCCCTACATGGCCTCCCTGCCGGTGAACCGCTATGTCTACGCCCACGCGTTCCTCGGCCGGCGCTACGACCCGACCATGCCGGTCTGCCTGATCGGCACGGTCGTCCTGGACGTCGTCCTGGCGGGTGCGGCGCCGGACCCGGCCGCCCGGGTGCTCTTCGCCGTCGCCGCCCTCCTCACCGCGACCACCCCGGTCATCGCCGTCACCAAGAACGCGCCGGTCAACCGCTGGATGCGCACCCTCGACCCGGACAACCTGCCCGTCGACTTCAAGGACCCGCGCCCCGAATGGGGCGCCTGGAACAGCCGGCGCAGCTGGATCACGCTCCTCGCCCTCGCCGTCAACTGCACGGCGCTCGGCTTTCTGCTCTGACTTTCGCCATTCAGCCCGAAGGGAATCTCCATGGACCTCGAACTGCGGGGCAAGAAGGCCCTGGTCACCGGCGGCACCCGCGGTGTCGGCCGGGGCGTCGTCCTGGCGCTCGCCCGCGCCGGCGTCGACGTCGTCACCTGCTACCAGAACGAGAGCGACCACGTCGCCTCGCTGGAGCGGGAGCTCAAGGAGACCGGCGGCGATCACCATGTGCTGCGCGCCGACCTGTCCCGGCCCGAGGACATCGCCGCCCTGCTCGGCAAGGTGCGCGAACTGCACGGCGACCGCCTCGACCTGCTCGTCAACAACGCCGGCACCATCAGCCACATCCCGTACGCGGACCTCCCGCTGGAGGAGTGGCAGCGCATCTTCGCCACCAACGTCACCGGCGCCCACCTCGTCATCCAGCACGCCCTGCCGCTGCTCGGCGCCGGCTCCTCCGTGGTGACCGTCGGCTCCCGCGCCGTCGAGGCTGGCATCCCGCTGCGCGCCCACTACACCGCCACCAAGGCCGCACTGGCCGGCCTGAACCGCTCCCTGGCCAAGGAGTTCGGCGCGCGGGGCATCCGCTTCAACCTCCTCGCGCTCGGCGTGATCGAGACCGAGAACTTCCACGCCATGCCCGCGGAGCAGCAGAAGGTGATGACCGAGCGGTACGGCGCCAAGACCGCCCTCGGCCGGCTCGGCACCCCCGACGAGGTGGCCGACGCCGTGCTGTGGCTCGCCAGCGACCTGTCCCGCTATGTCACCGGCAACACCATCGGCGTCGACGGGGGGATCTCCTGATGACCTTCCGGGTGATGCTGCGTATGGAGATCGAGCCGGGCAAGGAGGCCGCCTTCGAGAAGGCCTGGCTGGCGGGGACCGAGGCGGTCACCGGCCACCCGGCCAACCTCGGCCAGTCGCTGGCCCGCGAGGAGGGCCCGGACAGCACCTATGTCATCGTCAGCGACTGGGTGGACGAGCCGCGGTTCCGCGAGTTCGAGAACAGCCCCGCCCACCTGGAGCACCGGGCCACCCTCCACCCGTACCGCAAGGGCGGCACCTTCCACGTCATGCGGGTGCTCCACGGCATCGAGGGCAGGGCGCCCGCCGATGCCCGCCGATGACCGCGACGGGGGCGGCGACGGGGTCCGGGTGATCGTCTACCAGGCCGCGTACGACGAGGGGCAGCTCGCCGCCGTCCGCGAGGCCTACCACCAGGTCAGCGAACGGCTCGCGAAGGTGCCCGGCATGCTCGGCAACGAGCTGCTGCGCAGCCCCGCCGACCCCACCGCGCTCGCCGTGATGAGCCGCTGGGAGTCCATGCAGGCCTTCCTGGCCTGGGAGGCCGGCGCGGAGCACCGCCAGGACACCGCCCCGCTGCGGCCCTTCCGCGACACCCGCACGCCCGTCCCCTTCGCGGTGTACGAGGTGGACGCCGCGTACTGACCGGACGGCCACCCCTTCACGTACCGAACGGAAGAGGAGAGAACCCACCATGGCAGAGCGTCAGTTGGCGTTCATCGGGCTCGGCAGCATGGGCGGCGGCATGGCCCGGCGGCTGCTCGAGACCGGGCACACGCTGACCGTCCACAACCGCACCGCGCAGAAGACCGCGCCGCTCGCCGAGGCGGGCGCCCGGCCGGCCGCCGCCCCCGAGGACGCCGCGGCCGGCCACCGCCTGGTCCTGCTCAGCCTCAGCGACGAGAAGGCCGTCGAGGAGGTCCTGTTCGACCGGGTGGTCCCGGTCCTCGCCCCCGGCTCCGTCGTCGTCGACACCTCCACCGTGTCCCCGGGCTACGCCCGCGAGGCCGCCGCCCGGCTCGCCGACAAGGGCCTGCGCCGGGTCGAGGCCTGCGTCGTCGGCAACCCGCTGCAGGCCCGCAAGGGCCAGCTGCGGGTCTTCGTCTCCGGGGACCCGGAGGACCTGGCCGAGGTCCGCCCGGTCCTGGAGGCCCTCGGCAGCGAGATCGTCCACGTCGGCGCGCCCGGCACCGCGACCAGCCTCAAGCTCATCCTGAACCTGCTGCTCGGCGCCCAGGTCGCGGCCCTCGCCGAGGCCGTCGCCTACGGCACCGCGGCCGGCCTCGACCGGGACCAGCTCATCGGCGTCGTCGCGTCCAGCGGCTTCAGCTCGCTCGTGTTGCGCTTCCGCGCCGACCTGATGCTCGAACGGAGCTACGAGCCGGCCTTCTTCCGCTCCGAGCTCATGGCGAAGGACATCCGGATCGCCCTGGCGGCGGCCGCCGAGCACGGAGCCGCGATGCCCGTCCTCGACGTGGTGCACGAGCGGTTCGCTGAGGTGCTCGCGGCCGGCGACGGAGACAAGGACGCGTCCGTGCTCGTCGAGCACCGACCCGGCGCCCGACCCGGCGCCTGACCGAGGCAAGGAGAAGGAGGGTGACATGGTGCTGAGCACCACCCGGAGCACGCTCCGGAACACAGACGTCCTGGTGGTCGGCGGAGGGATCGCGGGTCTCTCCGCCGCCGTCTTCCTCGCCCAGCAGGGCGTGGACTGCCTGCTGGTCGAGCGGCGGCACGAACTGTCCGGACAGCCCAGGGCCCGCGGAGTGCATCCGCGGGCCATGGAGCTGATGCGCTCCGCCGGCGTCGAGGACGAGCTGCGGAGCACGCCCTCGGCCCGGCTGCTCGCCGGCAACTCCGGCGTCATCGCGGCCCGTTCGCTCGCGGGGCCCGAACTGGGCGTGCTGGACGAGAAGTACGTCATGGACGTGGGCGCCGACATCGGCTCGCTGTCCCCGACCGGCTGGTGCCTGTGCCACCAGGGCGAGCTGGAGGACGTGCTGCGGGGCCGCGCCGAACGGCTCGGCGTCGCCCTGCGCTTCAGCACCGAGCTGGTCTCCTTCACCCAGAACGGCGCCGGGCTCACCGCCCTGGTCCGGGACCGCGGCACCGGCGCCGAGCGCACCATCGAGGCCCGCTACCTCGTCGCAGCCGACGGCGCCCACAGCGGCATCCGGGAGACTCTGGGCATCGCCTTCGACGGCGAGACCCTCGGCCACTACCTCAACATCCACTTCGACGCCGACCTCACCGCACCGCTCGCCGGCCGCCGCTTCCTGATGTGCTACACGGCAGGCGAGGAGGTGCGCGGCGCCCTGGTGCCGCTGGACAACGCCTCCGAGTGGCTGCTGCACGTCGCGTACGACCCGGAGACCACCGACCCGGAGTCCTTCACCGAGGAACGCTGCGCCGAACTGGTGCGGGCGGCCACCGGGGTGCCAGGACTGCGACCGCGGATCCGCTCCGTCTCGCCGTGGGACGGCGCGGCCAGGACCGCGGGCCGATTCCGCGACGGGAGGGTCTTCCTGGTCGGCGACGCCGCCCATGTGATGCCGCCCAGCGGCGGCTTCGGCTCCAGCACCGGCATCCAGGACGCGCACAACCTGGCCTGGAAGCTCGCCGCCGTCCTCGACGGCTGGGCGGGAGAGGCGCTGCTCGACAGCTACGACGAGGAGCGCCGGCCGATCTGCCGGGCCACCGTCGAGCAGGCCGCCCTGCGTTCCAAGGACCGGCCGCGGCTCACCGGCGGAGCCGGCGAACGGCCGCCCGTGCACCCCGGCATCGTCGAGGACGCCCAGGTGTGGCTGTCCTGGCGCTACCGCTCCTCGGCCGTCACCCCGTGGGACGAGGGCGTGCTGCCCGGATACGGCGTGTGGTCGGCCGAGAACGACGGGCGGCCGGGCGGCCGGGCCCCGCACCTGCGGCTGCGCCGGGGCGGCGCCGAACTCTCCGTGCTCGACCTGTTCGGCGACCGGCCCGTCCTGCTCACCGGGCCCGACAACCGTGCCTGGCAGGAGGCCGCCCGGGCCGTCGCGCACGAGCTGGACCTGCCGCTCACGGTGCACGGCATCGGCGCCGAGCTGATCGACGTCGACGACCGCTGGCCGGGGCTGTACGGGGTGACGGCACAGGGCGCGGTCCTGGTGCGGCCGGACGGCGTGGTCGCCTGGCGCTGCGCGGACGTACCGATCTTCGCCCGCGACACCCTGAGGGCGGTGCTCGTACGACTCCTTGCCCGTTAACCGACGGGATACGGGATACGGGACAGCGAAAGGCGCCGGCCGCCGAGGATCTTCCTCGGCGGCCGGCGCCTTTGCGGGTGTGCTGGGGCTCAGTAGCGGTAGTGGTCGGGCTTGTACGGGCCGTCGACCGGGACGCCGATGTACGTGGCCTGCTCCGGGCGCAGGGTCGTCAGCTTCACCCCGAGCGCGTCGAGGTGGAGGCGGGCGACCTTCTCGTCCAGGTGCTTGGGGAGTGTGTAGACGCCGGTGGGGTAGTCGGCGGTCTTCGCGAAGAGCTCGATCTGGGCCAGGGTCTGGTCCGCGAAGGAGTTCGACATCACGAAGGACGGGTGTCCGGTGGCGTTGCCCAGGTTGAGCAGACGGCCCTCGGACAGCACGATGACGATCTTGCCGTCGGGGAAGGTCCAGGTGTGGACCTGCGGCTTGACCTCGTCCTTCACGATCCCGGGGATCTTCGCCAGACCCGCCATGTCGATCTCGTTGTCGAAGTGCCCGATGTTCCCGACGATCGCCTGGTGCTTCATGCGGGCGATGTCGGACGCCATGATGATGTCCTTGTTGCCCGTGGTCGTGATGAAGATGTCGGCGGTCTCGACGACCTCGTCCAGGGTGGTGACCTGGTAGCCGTCCATCGCCGCCTGGAGCGCGCAGATCGGGTCGATCTCGGTGACGATGGCGCGGGCGCCCTGGCCGCGCAGGGACTCGGCGCAGCCCTTGCCGACATCGCCGTAACCGCAGACCACGGCGGTCTTGCCGCCGATCAGGACGTCCGTCGCACGGTTGATGCCGTCGATCAGGGAGTGACGGCAGCCGTACTTGTTGTCGAACTTGGACTTGGTGACGGCGTCGTTCACGTTGATGGCGGGGAAGAGCAGGGCGCCGTCGCGGTGCATCTCGTAGAGGCGGTGGACACCGGTGGTGGTCTCCTCGGTGACGCCCTTGATGCCGGCGGCGAGGGAGGCCCAGTCCAGGGTGGAGTTCTTGAGGAGTTCCAGGATGATGCGGAACTCGTCGTTGTCGGCGGTCGAGGGGTCCGGCACGGCGCCCGCCTTCTGGTACTCGACGCCCTTGTGGACGAGGAGGGTGGCGTCGCCGCCGTCGTCCAGGATCATGTTCGGGCCCTCACCACTGGGCCAGGTGAGCGCCTGCTCGGTGCACCACCAGTACTCCTCCAGGGTCTCGCCCTTCCAGGCGAAGACCGGGATGCCGGCGGCGGCGATGGCCGCGGCGGCGTGGTCCTGGGTGGAGAAGATGTTGCAGGACACCCAGCGGACCTCCGCGCCGAGGGCGACCAGGGTCTCGATGAGGACGGCGGTCTGCACCGTCATGTGCAGGGAGCCGGTGATGCGGGCGCCGGCGAGGGGCCGGCTGGCCGCGTACTCGCGGCGGATCGCCATCAGGCCGGGCATCTCGTGCTCGGCAAGGGTGATCTCCTTGCGGCCGAACGCGGCCAGTGAGAGGTCCGCGACCTTGAAATCGTGGGTGAGGTCGGAAGACGGCATGTCGACTCCAGTCGTCAGGCGGCGGTGAGCAGGGGAGAGGTCCGTCCGGGAACGAGATTGCGGTGGATCTCCACCGCGGCGGACGAACTGTTGAGCGTGATGTAGTGCAGTCCAGGCGCGCCCTCGGCGAGCAGCCGCTCGCCCATCGCGGTCGCGTGGGCGACACCGATCCGGTGCCCTTCCTCGGGGCGCCCGTGGGCCGCCTCCAGGCGCCGGGCCAAGGCCGGCGGAAAAGCAGTGCTGCTCAGCTCGGCGAAGCGGCAGATCTGGTCGAAGCGGGTGGCCGGCATGATCTCCGGGATGATCGGGGTGTCACAATCGGCCGCCGCGACCCGGTCCCGTAGCCGCAGGTAGTCCTCCGGGTCGAAGAACATCTGGGTGATGGCGTAGTCCGCCCCCGCCTTGCACTTGGCGACGAAGTGCTTGATGTCGCTGTCCCAGTCGGGCGAGCGCGGGTGCCGCTCCGGGAAGGCCGCGACGCCGACGGTGAACGATCCGACGCTCTTGAGCAGTTCGACCAGCTCGGCCGCGTAGGAGAGTCCCTCGGGGTGCGGGGTCCACGTGCCCTGCGGGTCGCCCGGAGGGTCGCCGCGCAGAGCGAGGACATCGTGGATCCCGGCGTCGGCGTAGCGGCCGACGATCCGGCGGAGCTCGGTGACCGAGTGGCCGACGGCCGTCAGATGGGCGACGGGCCGAAGGGTGGTGTCTGTCAGGATCCGCTCGGTGATGGACACCGTACGGTCCCGGGAGGAGCCGCCGGCGCCGTACGTCACGGAGACGAAGGTCGGAGCGAGGGCCTCCACGCGCCGGATGGCGTTCCAGAGGGTTCGCTCGCCCTTGTCGGTCTTCGGCGGGAAGAACTCGAAGGAGAAGGAGCGCCGTCCGCTCGCGAGGAGTTCGCCCAGCGAGGTCGTCGAGGTCATCCGTGGCCTCCCGCGTTGAAGTAGGTCGCCTCGGGGTGGTGGACGACGAAGGCGTCCGTGGACTGCTCCGGGTGCAGCTGGAACTCCTCCGACAGCGCCACCCCGATCCGCTCGGGGCGGAGGAGTTCCGCGATCTTGGCGCGGTCTTCCAGGTCGGGGCAGGCGGGGTAGCCGAGGGAGTAGCGGCAGCCCTGGTACTCGGTGCGCAGCATCCCCTCCAGTCCGGCCGGGTCGGCGCCGCCGATGCCCCACTCGCCGCGCACCCGGGCGTGCCAGTACTCGGCCAGGGCCTCGGCCAACTGCACGGAAAGACCGTGGAGTTCGAGGTAGTCGCGGTAGGAGTCGGCGGCGAACAGCTTCGCCGTCTCCTCCCCGATACGGGAGCCGACGGTGACGATCTGGAGGGCGACGACGTCGGTCTTGCCGGACTCCTCCGACCGGAAGTAGTCGGCGAGGCAGAGGCGGCGGCCCCGTTCCTGGCGGGGGAAGGAGAAGCGGGTCCGCTCGCTTCCGTCCTCGTCCAGGACGATCAGGTCGTCACCCTTGGACACACAGGGGAAGTAGCCGTAGACCACGGCGGCTTCGAGGAGCCGGTCGGTCTGCAGCCGGTCCAGCCAGCCGCGCAGCCGCACCCGGCCCTCCGACTCGATCAACTCCTTTTCCTTCAGGCCCCATTGGCCCTTGAACAGCGCGCCCTCGTCCAGCCACGACGCGTACTCGGCCAGCTGGATGCCCTTTACGACCTTTGTCCCGAGGAACGGCGGCTCCGGTACAAGATTGTCGGCGGCCACGTCCGAACGGCCCCCGGGCAGCGGCGCCTCGGCCCGCGGAGTCGCCCTGGTCTTGGCCACCCGGCGTCCGCGCAGCTCGGGCAGTACGGCCCCGGGAACACCGCGTTTGACGGAGACAAGGGCGTCCATGAGCCTGAGGCCCTCGAAGGCGTCGCGTGCGTAGCGGACCTCGCCGTCGTACAGCTCGTGCAGGTCCTGCTCGACATACGCCCTGGTCAGCGCGGCCCCACCCAGGATCACCGGGTACTTCGCGGCCAGCCCTCGGCCGTTCAGCTCCTCCAGGTTCTCCTTCATGATCACCGTGGACTTCACCAACAGGCCCGACATCCCGATCACATCGGCACGGTGTTCCTCGGCGGCCTCCAGGATCGCCGACACCGGTTGCTTGATGCCGATGTTGACCACGTTGTAGCCGTTGTTCGACAGGATGATGTCGACCAGGTTCTTGCCGATGTCGTGCACATCGCCCTTGACGGTGGCCAGGATGATCGTGCCCTTCCCGCCCGCGTCGGACTTCTCCATGTGCGGTTCGAGGTAGGCCACCGCGGTCTTCATGACCTCGGCCGACTGGAGCACGAACGGCAGCTGCATCTGCCCCGAGCCGAACAGCTCACCGACCGTCTTCATCCCGTCCAGCAGCACGTCGTTGACGATCTCCAGGGCCGGCCGCTCGGCGAGCGCCGCGTCCAGATCGGCCTCCAGACCGTTCCTCTCCCCGTCGACGATCCGCCGCTTCAGCCGCTCCTCCAGCGGAAGCGCGAGCAGCTCCTTTGCCCTGGACGCCTTCGCCGAGGCGGAGCTGACGCCGTCGAAGAGGGCGAGCAGCCGCGCCAAGGGGTCGTAGCCGTCCCGCCGCCGGTCGTACACCAGGTCGAGGGCGGCCTCGCGCTGCTCCTCCGGGATCCGTGCCACTGGCAGGATCTTCGACGCGTGAACGATCGCCGAGTCCAGGCCCGCCTTCACGCACTCGTCGAGGAACACGGAGTTCAGGACGGCGCGGGCGGCCGGGTTGAGGCCGAAGGAGATGTTGGAGAGCCCCAGCGTCGTCTGGACGTCCGGGTGACGGCGCTTCAGCTCACGGATCGCCTCGATCGTCTCGACGCCGTCCCTGCGCGACTCCTCCTGGCCGGTGCCCAGCGTGAACGTCAGGCAGTCGACCAGGATCGCGGACTCCGCGATCCCGTACTCGGTGGTGACCTGCGCGATAAGGCGTGAGGCGATCTCGACCTTCTTCTCCGCCGTCCGCGCCTGGCCCTCCTCGTCGATCGTCAGCGCGATCAGCGCGGCGCCGTGCTCACGGGCCAGTGCGGCGATCCGCCCGAAGCGGCTGTCGGGCCCGTCGCCGTCCTCGTAGTTCACCGAGTTGAGCACCGCCCGGCCGCCCAGCATCTCCAGGCCCGCCCGCAGCACCTCCGGTTCGGTGGAGTCGAGCACGATCGGCAGCGTGGAGGCGGTCGCGAGGCGGCCCGCGATCTCCCGCATGTCCGCGACGCCGTCCCGGCCGACATAGTCCACGCACAGGTCGAGCAGGTGGGAGCCGTCGCGGATCTGGTCCCGGGCGATCTCCACGCACGCCTGCCAGTCGCCGGCGAGCATGGCCTCGCGGAACTTCTTCGAGCCGTTGGCGTTGGTCCGCTCACCGATCGCGAGGTACGAGGTGTCCTGCCGGAACGGCACCGTCTGGTAGAGCGACCCGGCCGCCGCCTCCGGCCGCGGCGCGCGCGGGGTCAGGGCCCGGCCCCGTACCCGGTCCACCACCGCGCGCAGATGCTCCGGGGTCGTACCGCAGCAGCCGCCCACGAGCGACAGCCCATACTCGCGGGTGAAGGTGTCGTGGGCGTCGGCCAGTTCCTCCGGAGACAGCGGGTAGTGGGCGCCGTCCTTGCCGAGCACCGGGAGTCCGGCGTTCGGCATGCACGACAGGCCCACCCCGGCGTGCCGGGCGAGATGACGCAGATGCTCGCTCATCTCCGCCGGCCCGGTGGCGCAGTTCAGACCGATGAAGTCCACGCCCAGCGGCTCCAACGCCGTCAGCGCCGCCCCGATCTCGGAGCCGAGCAGCATCGTGCCCGTCGCCTCCACCGTCACCTGGGCGAAGACCGGCAGGTCGAGGCCCGCCTCGGCCAGCGCCTGCTTGCAGCCGAGGACCGCGGCCTTGGCCTGGAGCAGGTCCTGGCTGGTCTCCACGAGCAGCGCGTCCGCGCCGCCCGCGATCAGGCTGGCCGCGTTCTGCCGGTAGCCCTCGCGGATCACGTCGAACGTGGTGTGGCCGAGGGTCGGCAGCTTGGTGCCGGGGCCGATCGAGCCGAGCACCCAGCGGGTCCGCCCGTCCCGTGCCGCGCACGCGTCCGCGGCCTCGCGGGCGATGCGGGCGCCGGCCTCGGACAGTTCGGCGATCCGTTCCGTGATTCCGTACTCGCCGAGCGCCGCGTGGTTGGCGCCGAAGGTGTTGGTCTCCACGCAGTCGACGCCGACCGCGAAGTAGGCCTCGTGGACCGACCGCACGATGTCCGGGCGGGTCACGTTCAGGATCTCGTTGCAGCCCTCCAGGTGCTGGAAGTCCGCCGGGCTCGGGTCCTGCGCCTGGAGCATGGTGCCCATCGCTCCGTCGGCCACCACGACCCGGGTGGCCAGGGCCTCGCGCAGCGCCTCCGGTTCGCGTCCCATCAGCCGGCCACCTCCGTGATGCCCGTGAGCCCCGGGGCGATCTCCTCGGCCGCCTCGGTGCCGTACGCGGCGGCAAGACGGTGGAGCAGGGTCTGCGCGGACAGCGGGTACTCCTGGGTGCCGACCGACTCCAGGACCGTGGTGGCCAGGGCGCAGCCGAGGCGTGCCGAGCGCTCCAGCGGCCAGTCCCGGGAGATCCCGGCGAGGAAGCCGGCCCGGAAGGCGTCGCCGACGCCGGTCGGGTCGGCGACCGCAGCCGCTGGGACGGCGGGCACGGTGAGCACGGGCTGCCCGGCGCGTCCGATCGCGACGCCGTCGGCGGCGAGCGTGGTGACCCAGGTGCCGACCCGGGCCAGCACCTCCGCCTCGCTCCAGCCGGTCTTCTCCAGGAGCAGTGCGGTCTCGTACTCGTTGGTGAACAGGAACCGCGCCCCGTCGACGAGTTCGCGCACCTGCTCGCCGTCGAGCCGGGCCAGCTGCTGGGACGGGTCGGCGGCGAAGGGCACGTCGAGCTCGCGGCACGCACGGGCGTGCCGCAGCATGGCCTCGGGGTCGTCCGGCGAGACGAGCACCAGGCCGAGCCGCCCGTTCCGGGCGAGGACGGCCCGCAGGTCGATCTCGCGGGCCTCTGCCATCGCCCCGGCGTAGAAGGTGGCTATCTGGTTCTGGTCCAGGTCCGTGGTGCAGACGAAGCGGGCGGTGTGCAGGGTGTCGCTGATCCGTACGTGGTCGACGACCACGCCGTGCTGCTTCAGCCACACCTGGTAGTCGGCGAAGTCGAGGCCGGCCGCGCCGACCAGGACGGGAGCGAGCCCGAGCCGGGCCAGGCCGAAGGCGATGTTGGCCGCGACCCCGCCCCGCCGTACCTCCATGGCGTCGGCGAGAAAGGACAGCGAGACGTTCTCCAGGCGGTCGGCGAGCAACTGGTCGGCGAACCGGCCGGGGAAGGTCAGCAGATGGTCGGTGGCGATCGAGCCGGTGACAGCGATACGCACCGGGCTACCTCCTCGGGTCCTCGGGAAGTCGGGGGAAGTCGGGGGAGTCGGGTGGTCAGACGGCACGCGCCGCGGCGGCCAGCTTCTGGGCGCGGTCGGTGCGCTCCCAGGTGAACTCCGGGAGTTCGCGGCCGAAGTGCCCGTACGCGGCGGTCTGCGCGTAGATCGGCCGCTTCAGGTCCAGGCCGCGGATGATCGCGGCCGGGCGGAGGTCGAAGACCTCCAGGACCGCCCGCTGGATCCGGTCGAGCGGCACGCTCTCGGTGCCGAAGGTCTCGACGAAGAGCCCGACGGGCTCGGCCTTGCCGATGGCGTACGCGACCTGCACCTCGCAGCGCTTGGCGAGGCCCGCCGCGACGACGTTCTTCGCGACCCAGCGCATGGCATAGGCGGCGCTGCGGTCGACCTTCGACGGGTCCTTGCCGGAGAAGGCGCCGCCGCCGTGCCGTGCCATGCCGCCGTACGTGTCGACGATGATCTTGCGGCCGGTGAGGCCGGCGTCGCCCATCGGGCCGCCGATCTCGAAACGCCCGGTGGGGTTCACCAGGAGCCGGTAGCCCTCCGTCTCGATCGAGAGCTCCTGGAGCACCGGCTCCACCACCAGCTCGCGGACGTCAGGGGCGAGCAGCGAGTCCAGGCCGATGCCCGGGGCGTGCTGGGAGGAGACCACCACGGTGTCCAGGCGGACCGCCTTGTCGCCGTCGTACTCGATGGTGACCTGCGTCTTCCCGTCCGGGCGCAGGTACGGCAGCGAGCCGTCGTGCCGGACCTCGGCGAGGCGGCGGGAGAGCCGGTGCGCGAGGGAGATCGGCAGCGGCATCAGCTCGGGCGTGTCGTCGCAGGCGTAGCCGAACATCAGGCCCTGGTCGCCGGCGCCCTGGGCGTCCAGCTCGTCGGCGGCGCCCTCGACCCGGGTCTCGAAGGCGGTGTCGACGCCCTGCGCGATGTCGGGCGACTGCGCGCCGATGGACACCGAGACGCCGCAGGAGGCGCCGTCGAAGCCCTTCGCGGAGGAGTCGTAACCGATGTCCAGAACGGTCTCGCGGACCAGGGTCGCGATGTCGGCGTACGCGGCGGTGGTGACCTCGCCGGCGACGTGCACCTGACCGGTGGTGATCAGGGTCTCCACGGCGACGCGCGAGCCGGGGTCCTGGGCGAGCAGCGCGTCGAGGATCGTGTCGCTGATCCGGTCGGCGATCTTGTCGGGGTGGCCCTCGGTGACCGACTCCGAGGTGAACAGACGACGTGTCACGGGAGATGCTCCTTGGGTGTCGGGGAGGGGGCGGGAGGTACGGCGAAGGGGCGCCGTTCAGTGAGCGGGAGCCTCAGTGGGCGGGGGCCTCGGCGGCGGGCCTGAGCCGGTGCACGACCTGCGTGAGGCGCATCTCGCCGCCGGTGCGGAACGGCTGGAGGCGCCGCCGGTTGTCGACGTGCGCGGCGCTCGTCTCGAAGGCGCGGAAGGCGGGCTCGTCGGTCCAGTCGGTGATGACCCAGTAGACCCCGGCGTCCTCGACGTCCCGGATCAAGGTCTGGCCGAGGTTGGCGGGCTCGACGGCGATCCGCCGGCCGATCTCCAGCCAGGTGCGCTCGAACTCCCGCTCCGTGCCCGGGCGGATCTCTATCCTGAGCAGCACCCGGAAGGGCGGGCGCGGCCCGGCGCCGTGGTCCATGGCGAACTCCTGGCTCGGTTCGGTGACTCGTGCCCCACAGGCAGGGCACTCGGTCGGGGCACCGTTCCAACACCGCATCGAGGAAGGCTCAAGGCCCGAGCCAGCCCGCGCCCCGGTCCGCGCCCTCGTCCGTCACCAGCCGAGCACCTGGCCGCCCCGGCGGAACGTCCCGCTCGGGCCGCCGTCCGGGAGCAGCGCGGCGTCCGCGACGTCCACCGCGGCCTCCTCGGCGCTGCGCCGCCCGCCCGGCATCATCCGGGTCCGGGTCGGGCCCGGGTTGACAGCGTTGACCAGGACGCCGGTGCCCTCCGTCGTGGTCGCGAGCAGCTGCGTCAGGCCGTTGAGGCCCGCCTTGGACACCGCGTAACCGGGGCTTCCGGTGAACAGGCCGTTGCTGAACGAGCCGGTGCCGCTGGACACGAACACCACCCGGCCCCACCCGCGTTCGACCATGGCGGGCACGAAGGCCTGCGCCACCCGCCACGAGCCGAGCAGATTCACTTCGAGGGTCCGCTCCACCACCTCCACCGGCACCGACAGCGGATCGCCGGCGCCGTCCTCCAGGAGCACCCCGGCGTTGCCGACCAGGACGTCCACCGGGCCGACAGTGTCCCGGGCCCGCGCGATGCTCTCCGGGTCCGTCACGTCGAGGGCGCAGCCCTGCGCGCCCGGGCCGAGCTCACGGGCGGTGTCGGCCGCGGCACGGGCGTCGCGGGCGGTCACCACCACCCGCAGCCCCCGGCCGAGCAGTTCGGCGGCCACCGCCCGGCCGAGCCCCCGATTGGCCCCGGTGACGAGTGCCACGCGCCGATCCGTCATCACGTCTCTCCCCACGTCCTGTTCCTCGACCGGCGGAATCCCGCCCCCGGATGCCCCCGGATGCTGCCGTCCGGGCCTCGACTTCCGCTGGTGCCAAGGCAGTTGACGGAAGGGGGCGATCGACGCGGGGCGGCGGGCTCCAGCGGGCTTCGAGGCGGGTGCTGAACCATCCACGCGTCCCGTCATCAGGAGAAAGGACTTCGTCGGTGACGACTCACACTTCCACTGCGGATGCGTCCAGTCCCGAGGGTCTCATCCGGCTCGGTACCACCTTCTGCGACGCAAAGATCCTGCTCAGCGCGCTGGAGCTGGACCTCTTCTCGACGCTCGCCGCGAAGCCCCGCACGCTCCCGGAGCTCTCCGAAGCGATCGGTCTGCACTCGCGCGGCGCCCGCGACTTCGTCACGGCGCTCGTCACGCTCGGCGTGCTCGAGGCGGACGGCGAGCACTACCGCAACAGCCCCGCCGCCGACCGCTTCCTCGACCGCGGCAAGAACTCCTACGCCGGCGGCTTCCTGGAGCGCGCCAACAACATGCTCTACCCGGCCTGGACCCACCTCACCGATGCCCTGCGCACCGGCGAGCCCCAGGTGAAGGGCAAGGACGGCGACATCGTCGCCCAGATGGCCGACAGCCGCGAGCACCTCGACCAGTTCCTCACCATGATGGACTCCCTCAACAGCCAGGTCGCGCCCAAGCTGGCCGCCGCCTTCGACTGGGCGGACCGCACCGACTTCGTGGACGTCGGCGGAGCCCGCGGCAATCTCTCCGCGCTGCTCCTCGAAGCACACCCGCACCTGACCGCCCGGGTCTTCGACCTGCCGCATGTCGCGCCCGCCTTCGACGACCACATGAAGCGCCTCGGCACCCAGGACCGGATCTCCTTCACCGGCGGCGACTTCTTCGCCGACCCGATGCCCTCCGGCCAGGTCCTCGTCATGGGCCATGTGCTGCACAACTGGTCCGCCGAGCAGCGCCTCGGCCTGATCCGCAAGGCCTACGAGGCGGTCGAGCCGGGCGGCGCGCTCCTCGTGTACGACCGGATGGTCGACGAGCGGCCCGCCGACCTGGTCAACCTGCTGATCAGCCTCGACATGCTGCTCGTCACCCACGGCGGCTCCGAGTACTCCGTCGAGGAGTGCCGCGGCTGGATGGCCGAGGTCGGCTTCGCCCGTACCGAGGCGAAGGTGCTCAGCAACACCGACTCGCTGGTCATCGGCCACAAGGAAGGGTGACCCCGCCATGCGACTGGGAATCAACCTCGTTCCCGAGGACTGCGCCCGCACCGCGCAGGAGGCCGAGCGGCTCGGCTTCGACGTCGCCGCGGCTCCCGAAGGCTTCCGCTCCGACGCGATCTCGGTGCTCGGCTGGGTGGCCGCGCGGACCAGCCGGATCGGTCTGCTGTCCACGGTCATCCAGATCCCGGCGCGGACCCCGGTCGCCATGGCGCTCGCGGCGGCGACCCTCGACGGCCTCTCCGGCGGCCGGTTCCGGCTCGGCCTCGGCATCTCCAACAGCCATGTCACCGAGGGCTGGCACGGCACCCCGTTCGCCCGGCCGCTCGCCAGGACCAGGGAATACGTGGAGGTCGTGCGCCGGACCCTGGCACAGGAGCCGGTGACGTACGAGGGACGCCACTTCGCCCTGCCACTGCCGGGCAGCGACGCCGGCCCGTTCCGGCACCCGGGCCCGGTCCGCGCCGACCTGCCGGTCTACCTGGCCGCGGTCGGCACCCGCAGCCTGGAGCTGACCGGGGAGATCGCCGACGGCTGGGTGGGCGTCTTCTGCACGCCCGACCACGCCAAGCGCGCGCTCGACCCGATCGGCACCGGCCGCCGCCGGGCGGGCAAGGACCTGGACGGCTTCGACGCCTTCCTGTCCGCCCCGGCAGCGGTCGGCGAGGACGTCCCGGCGGCCGCCGCGCCGATCCGGCCGTACGTCGCCCGGTTCATGAGCCTCGGCGACCGGGAGAGCAACTTCTACTTCCGGCTCGCCACGCAACTGGGGTACGGGAAGGCCGCCGAGGAGGTGCAGGACCGGTTCACGGCCGGTGACGCGGCCGGTGCGGCGGCGGCCGTGCCGCTGGAGTTCATCGACTCCACCTCGCTCCTCGGCACGCCCGGCCGGATCGCCCGCCGGCTCACGGAGTACGCGGCGGCCGGGGTCACCACGCTGGGGATCTCGCCGTACGCGGACACGACGGAGGCGCGGATCGCCGTCATGGAGACGGTGGCCCGGGCGCACCGCGAGGCCGGTCTGCCCGGACGGGAGAGGTGAGGCGTCCGATGCGTGTGCTGTTCGTCAGCTGGGCCTGGCCGACCCACTTCTACCCCATGGTGCCGCTCGCCTGGGCACTGCGAGCGGCCGGCCACGAGGTACGGGTGGCGGCCCCGCCCGGCCTCGCGGCGCACGTCACCGCCGCCGGACTGCCGTACGCGCAGGTCGGCCGCGACCTCGACGCGGCGGCCCGGATCCGCGACTACATCCCGGGCCGGACGGCCGGCCCGGCGGGCCGCGGGCCCCGCGCGGTGACGCTCTTCGCCGAGCTCGCCGAGGCCATGGCGGACGACCTGGTGGCGTTCGCCCGGGCCTGGCGCCCCGACCTGGTGGTGCACGAACCCACCGCGTACGCCGGGCCGCTCGCGGCCGCCGCGTCGGGCGCCCGTGCCGTACGGATGCCCTGGGGCGCCGACCTGATGCACAGGCAGGCCACCCTGGAGGCCGAGGAACGCGCGCTGGCACCGCTGTTCGCGCGCTTCGGCCTCGACAGCCAGGAATCCCCGGACGCCCTCGGGGCGCTCACCGTGGACCTCTGCCCGCCCGCGATGCAGGTGCCCGAGGAGTCCAGGCCGGGTCCGCTCGACCGGCTGCCGATGCGCTACGTGCCGTACAACGGCGCGGGCCGGGTGCCCGTGCCGCTGCCGCCCGCGGAGCGCCGGCGGCCCCGGGTCTGCGTCACCTGGGGCACCACGGTCGGCCGCCTCGACCCCTCGATGGTCCTCGCCGGCGAGGTCGTCGCCGCCCTAGACGCCCTTGACGCCGGGATCGTGGTGGCGGTCGCGGGGGAGCAGCGCCCGCTGCTCGGCGAGCTGCCCGCCCGGGCCAAGGTCCTGGAGTCGGTGCCGCTGCACTGCGTCCTGCCGCACTGCGACCTGGTCGTCGCCCACGGCGGCGCCGGCACCATCCTGACCGGCCTCGCCCACGGCCTGCCGCAACTGGTCGTGCCCCAGCTGATCGACCACACCTTCAACGCGCAGCGGTTCACCGCCACCGGCGCCGGACTCTCGCTCACCCGGGACGAGGCCCACCCGCAGGGCCTGCGGGCCGCCGTCCTCGCACTCCTCGACCAGCCCTCGTACCGCAAGGCGGCCGAGGAGATCCGGGACGACAACACCCGCCGGCCGACCCCGGCGCGGGTCGCCGAGCAGCTCGCCGTGTTCGCCGAAGGAGGCCGGCCGTGCTGATCGGCGTCGGACTGCCCGCCACCGTCCCCGACACCGCGGGGGAGCGGATCACCGACTGGGCCCGGCGGGCCGAGCGGCACGGCTTCTCCACCCTCGGTGTGCTCGACCGGCTGGTGTACGACAACTACGACCCGCTGGTGGCCCTCACCGCGGCCGCCGCCGTCACCCACCGGATCGGCCTCGCCACCACGGTGCTCACCGCCCCGTACCGCAACAACACCCCGCTGCTCGCCAAGCAGATCGCCTCCCTCGACCGGATCGGCGGCGGCCGGCTGACCCTGGGACTCGCCGCGGGCAACCGCGACGACGACTTCACGGCCTCGGGCGTCGACCCCGCCGTGCGCGGCAAGCTCCTCGACACGATGCTGGCCGAGCTGAGGGAGACCTGGCGCGGCGAGCGCCCGGGCGCCGCCGTCGGCCCGGCCCCGCAGGGGGAGCTGCCGCTGATCCTCGGCGGCACCTCCGCCGCCGCCTTCCGCAGGGCCGCGCAGTACGGCCGGGGCTGGATCGCCGGTGGCAGCTCGCCCAGCGGCTACCGGGCCAACGCCGACCGGGTCGAGGCCGCCTGGCGGCGGCACGGCCGCACCGGCCGCCCGCACCTGATGACCCTGCTCTACTTCTCGCTCGGCCCGCGCGCCGATCGGCTGGCCCAGCGCTATCTGACGGACTACTACGCCTTCTCGGGCCGCGCCGAGTCGATCGTCACCATGGCGCTCACCGAACCGTCCCGGCTGCGGGCGGCGGTGACGGCCTATCAGGACGCCGGCTGCGACGAGATCGTCTTCATGCCCTGCGACGCCGGCCCCTGCCAGCTCGACCGCCTCGCGGACGCCGTGCTGTAGCGCGTGTCCCCCGATCCAGAAGACACGGCCTGGACGCCGTTCCGCACGCGGAGCGGCGTCCAGCGCGTCCGGGCCGCGCCGCCGCCCGAACATCCCCCGAATGAACACCCGTTGAGCATCCGTTGAGCAGTTCCCAAGGAGGACGCATGACCGCCGAGAGTCCCGAGCGAACGTTCCCGCTGTCCGTGCCCGACCCGCTGGAACCCGCCCCCGCCTACGCCGAGCTACGCGGCACGGAGCCTGTCGCGCCGGTGACGCTGCCGACCGGGCACCGGGCCTGGCTGGTGACCCGTTACGAACACGTACGGCAGGTCCTCGCCGACCCGCGGTTCAGCAAGGCGGCGCTGACCGAGCCCGACGCGCCCCGGCTGCTGCCCGTCGCCAAGGGCTCCAAGTCGCTGTTCACCATGGACCCTCCCGAGCACACCCGGCTGCGCAAGCTGGTCGCCCGCGCCTTCACCGCGCGGCACATCGAGCGGATGCGCCCGCACGTCAAGGAGATCACCGGCCGGCTGCTCGACACGATGGCCGCCGGCGGCGCACCCGCCGACCTGATCGCCCACCTGGCGCAGCCGCTGCCGATCACCGTCATCTGCGAGCTGCTCGGGGTGCCGCTCGCCGACCAGGACCGGTTCCGGGTCTGGTCGGACGTGATGCTCTCCATATCGGCGCACTCGCCGGACGTGGTGATGGAGGCCAGGCGCGGACTCGACGGCTATCTCGGCGAGCTGATCGTGGCCAAGGCGAAGGAGCCCGCCGACGATCTGCTCACCCATCTCATCGAGGCCCGTGAGGAGGACGGCGACCGGCTCTCCGAGGAGGAACTGCTCGCCTTCGGCCACACCCTGCTCGTCGCCGGCTACCACGCCACCACCGGCGAGCTGGTCGGCGCGCTGATCACGCTGCTGCGCGACCCGGAGCTGTGGGCGCGCCTGGTCGCCGACCGCACGCTGGTGCCGGGCGCGGTGGAGGAGCTGCTTCGCTTCTCGGTGGCGGGCGGCGGCGCCGGCGCCATGCGCATCGCCACCGAGGACGTCGAGCTCGGCGGGGCGGTGATCCGCAAGGGCGACGCGGTGCTGCCGGCGATCACCTCGGCCAACCGGGACGAGGAGGTCTTCGAGCGGCCGGAGCGGGTCGACCTGGCGCGGCAGAACAATCCGCATCTGACCTTCGGCCACGGTCTGCACCACTGCCTGGGCGCCCAGCTCGGCCGGATGGAGCTGCAACTGGCCCTGGAGGGCCTGCTCGACCGCTTCCCCGGACTGCGCCTCGCGGTGCCGACCGAGGAGCTGCGGTGGGTGTCCGGGATGGCCTTCCGCCGGCCGGCGGAGCTCCCGGTCGCCTGGTGACGTGACCCCACGCGGGACCGCCCGTACGACAAGAAGCTCCCCGTCCCGACCGGGGCGGGGAGCATTCTCGTGGACCAGGATTCAGACCGCCAGGTCGAGCCCGTACGCCGCGATCCACTCGTCGAGGTGCAGCGCCATGTCGATCTCGATCCGGGTCAGACCGGCGGCGGCCGTCGCGTCCCGGCGCACGTTCTCCACGACCGTCGGGTTGAGCAGCGGCAGCACCGCCGAGTCCCCTCCGGCCACCAGCTTGGCGAACCGCTCCTGGACGTAGCGGTCATAGGCGGCGTCGTTGGAGATCGGATAGCCCGTCTTGGGCCGGTTGAGCACCGCCTCCGGCAGCAGGTCCTTCGCCGCCGCCCGCAGCAGGCTCTTCCACTGCCCGTCGAAGGTCTTGAACTCGAACGGCGCGTTGAACACGTAGTCCTGCAGCCGGTGGTCGCAGAACGGCACCCGCACCTCCAGGCCCACGGCCATGCTGAGCCGGTCCTTGCGGTCGAGCAGGGTGCGCATGAAGCGGGTCAGGAAGAAGTACGTCGACTCCCGGAACTGCTGGGCCCGGCCGCTCTCCCCGGGCAGCCGCGGCACCGCGGCGGCGGCCTGCCGGTACTGCTCCGCCTGGTAGCCGCGGACGTCGACCCGGGTGGTGACCGGGCCGAACAGGGCCGGCATGCCGAGGTTGTGGGCGAGGCTCCACGGCAGGGTACCGGGCTGCCCGTACTCGGGGTGGTGGAACCACGGGTAGCCGCCGAACAGCTCGTCCGCCGACTCGCCGGTCAGCGCCACCGTGGAGTGGCCGCGGATCGCCCGGAACAGCAGGTACAGCGAGATGTCCATGGAGCCGGGCCCGGCGATGAGCACCGGCCAGTCGAGCGCGTGGACCACCGCCCGGCGGGTCGGGGCGTCGATCATCTCCGCGTTGCCGAGCAGGATGTGCCGGTGGTCGGCGCCGACGTGCTCGACGACCTGCCGGACGTACGGCGAGTCCGCGGTGGGATGGGTCAGGTCCGGCTCGAAGTTGTCGAGGTAGCCGACGAAGTCGACGTCGAACGAGCGGACCTTGCCGCTGCCGTCACGCTGCTTGGCGAGCGACGCCAGGGCGGTGAGCGTCGAGGAGTCGAGCCCGCCGGACAGCATGGTGCACAGCGGCACGTCGGAGACGATCTGCCGGGTGACGATGTCCTCCAGCAGCTCCCGCACCGTACGGATGGTGGTGGGCAGGTCGTCGGCGTGCTCGTGCGCCTCCAACTGCCAGTAGCGGCGCAGCCGGTGCCCGTCGCGGAAGACCCGCAGCACATGCCCCGGGGCGAGCTCGGGCATACCGGCGATCACCCCGGCGCCCGGCGCCTTCACCCCGCCGAACAGCTCGCGCAGCCCATCGGCGTCGATGGTGCGGCTCGCCTGCGGATGGGCGAGGATCGCCTTCGGCTCGGAGCCGAACAGCACCCCGCCGCCCGGAAGCAGCTGGTAGTACAGCGGCTTGATGCCGACGCGGTCGCGCACCAGGAGCAGCTCCTCGCTGCGCGCGTCCCAGATCGCGAAGGCGAACATGCCGTTGAGCCGGTCGACGAAGGACTCGCCCCACTCCAGGTAGGACCGCAGCACCACCTCGGTGTCGCTGCGCGTGGTGAAGCGGTGCCCCTTGAGGACGAGTTCCTCCCGCAGCTCGCGGAAGTTGTACACCTCGCCCGCGTAGGTCAGGGCCGCCTGCACCCGGCCGCCCTCCTCGGCGACCATGGGCTGCCGTCCGCCCTCCAGGTCGATGATGGCGAGCCTGCGGTGGCCCAGTGCGGCGTGCGGAGCGATCCACACGTCGCCGGCGTCGGGGCCGCGCAGGGTCATGGTCGCCGTCATCTCCCGGACGACGGCGGCCTCCTGACGCAGATCTGTTGCGAAATCCACCCAGCCGGCGATGCCACACATGCCAGCACTCTCCTTTACTCTGTCCCGGCGCGGCCGGTCAGCCGTCGACACCGAACCGGGTGCCGACCGCCGTGGACTGGACTTCCATCAGGACCTTGCCGCCGGCGTCGAGGGCCTGCCCCGTGCCGGCCGAGGTGAAGGTGCCGTCAGCGCCGAACCGCGCCGTGTGCCGGATCCGCAGTTCGCTCAGCAGACCGCCGTCGGCGTCCGACCGCAGGCCCCGGGTCACGTACACGAAGCTGTCGTCGTCGGTCCACTCCCAGGTGCCGATGCCGGTGTGGGTGTGCCGGTGGGTCTGCAGGATCAGCTGTCCGTCGGCGCCGAACGAGTAGTGCGCGTGCTCGACGTCGGGCACGCCCTCGATGGTGACGACCACCGACCAGCTGCCGACCGGCGAGGGCCGCCGGTCCCTGCGGTGCCGGCCGCGCTCCTGGTCGTACGGTCCCTGGTCGCGCGCCGCGGCCGGGGCGGCGGCGCCGACGGCCAGCGCCGAGCCGAGGAAGCCGGCCCTCCTGAGCAGGGAACGGCGGGTGCTGCGCTGAGGATTCATGGGCGTACCTCTCTCGGTTCTCGTTGTACGGCCGCCTCCGGGGCGGCGGCGACCGGCCGGCCGGTCGCCAGGTCGGTCAGGGTGATCGCCTCGGCCGGGCAGGCCTCCACGACGTCGATCAGCTCCAGGTCGGGGTCCACCGGGCCGGCCGCCGGCCGGGTACGGTGGTCCTCGCCCACGGAGAAGTACCGGGGCGCCGCAGCGGCGCAGATCCCGCTGCGGCGGCAGGTCTTGTCGACGGTGATCCGCCACTGCTCGCTCATCGCCGCCCCCGGGTCACCAGGTCACCGGCAGATTGACGAGCGCGCGCGCGGTCAGCCCGGTCTTCCAGGTCAGCCAGTCGGCCGGCACCGCGAGCTTCAGAGTGTCCGGCACCCGCTCGATGAGCGTGCGCAGCGCGATCTGCATCTCCAGGCGGGCGAGCTGAGCTCCCAGGCAGTGGTGGATGCCGTAGCCGAAGGAGAGATGCACGTTCGGGGTGCGCTCGACGTCGAAGCGGTCCGGGTCGGCGAAGACCTCGGCGTCGTGGTTGGCGGAGCCCAGCGAGGCGATCACCGCCTCGCCCTTCTTGATCTCGGCCTCGCCGATCGTCAGATCCTCGGTGGCGACCCGCAGCTGGGTGCCGGTGAAGACGAACGGATTGAACCGCAGCAGCTCCTCGACCGCGCCCGGGATCAGCTCCGGCTTCTTGCGCAGCAGCTCCAGCTGGTCCGGGTGGTGAAGGAGCGTGAAGAGCGCCGTGCTCAGCGAGTTGGCGGTGGACTGGTGCCCGACCGTCATGATGATCATCGCGAAGTCGAGCAGCTCCTCCTCGGACAGCTGCTGTCCCTCGTCCCGGGCGTGCACGAGCACGCTGAGCAGGTCGTCGGCCGGCTCCTCGCGGCGCTGCTCGATCAGCCCGCGGAGGTAGCCGATGATCTCGTCGCGGGCCTCCTTGACCTCCTCGACGCTGTGGCCGCCGAGGCTGAAGATGACCTCGCTCCAGGCGTGCAGCCGGTCCACGTGCTCGTACGGCACACCCAGCAGCTCGAAGATCACCTTGATGGGCAGGCTGAGCGCATAGCAGGACATCAGGTCGACCGGCCGCGGGGCGACCAGGACCAGACGGATCTGCTCCTCGGCCAGCTGCTCGACACGCGGGCGCAGCGCCTCGACGCGGCGGGCGGTGAACGCCTGCATCACCAGGCGGCGCAGCCGCGAGTGGTCCGGGGCGTCCATGCCGAGGATGGTCTTGGGACCGGGGGTGGTGTTCCCCATCCGGGGCGCGTCCGGCGCCTCGGCGGCGGCCCGGCTCAGCCGCGGGTCGACC
The DNA here is from genome assembly GCF_043200055.1 of Streptomyces sp. NPDC048496. Classification (NCBI taxonomy): domain Bacteria; kingdom Bacillati; phylum Actinomycetota; class Actinomycetes; order Kitasatosporales; family Streptomycetaceae; genus Streptomyces; species Streptomyces sp. NPDC048496. The sequence continues at coordinate 45,512 of NZ_JBICXB010000030.1, forward strand.
AGGGCGGCGCGCACGTCCGCGTAACGCGTCAGGAGCCAGGCCCGGTCGCCGGTGGGAAGAGTCACCCGGGCCACCGGAGCCTGCTCGCGCAGCCGGCGGAACTCCTCCGGCGGCTCGAACGTGTCCGGCGCCGGGAAGGGGAAGGCCGGCGGTGCCTCGTCGATCGACATCGGTATCCCTTCGGGGTGGTGCGCGGATAAGCACGCGCGGGCAGCCCCTCCATGGCGACTTCGCGAGGTCGCGAGGTCGCGGAGGTGCCGCCCGTGACGCGTGGGGCTACTTCTTGCGGCCGATCACGAGGATGTCGTTGGTGTCGAGCAGCTCGGCGGAGGTCTCCGCGAAGCCGGCCTCCGTCATCCAGGCACGGCAGTCGTCGACCCGGTACTCGGAGCCGCCGTGCGTGACGACCAGCATGGTGAGGCTGGTCAGCAGGTTGTTCAGCGGGCTGAGCTCGTCGTCGAGCATGGGGTCGTAGACCAGCAGGGTGCCGCCCGGCTTGAGGGCGTCGAACGCCGACTTGATGAGCTGCTTGCGGCGCTCGGGCGACCAGTCCTCCAGCACGTGCCCGATGATGACGACGTCCGCCTCCGGAACCGGGTCGGCGAAGAAGTCGCCGCCGTGGAAGGTGATCTTGTCCTTGAGGCCGAGGCCGCCGATGTGGTCCTCGTACGCCGGCTCGACGGCCGGCAGGTCGAAGACGGTGGCCTTCAGGTGCGGGTGGGCGTCGATCAGGGTGGCGGCCAGGTTGCCCCGGGCACCGCCGACGTCCGTGACGGTCTTGACCTTGCTCCAGTCGTAGGCCTTGGCGAGCTCCGGGCCGACGGCCCAGTTGAGCGCGTCCATCATGGCGACGAAGTCCCGCATCTGCTCCTCGGAGCGGTACAGGTGCTTGAACATGTTGTCGTCACCGTGGCCCTCGATCTGGGACTCGCCGGTCTTCAGCGACTCGGTGAAACCGCCCCAGGCGCCGTACAGCACGCTGTTCGAGCGGCTGAGGAAGCGCCCCACGTACGTTCGTCGGCCCTTGACCAGGTGGGTGTCGGCGGCCTTGGTGTTGCCGTAACGCCCGTCCTCCCGCGCCAGCAGGCCCAGCTTCACCAGCGCGTTGAGGAACTCCCGGGCACCGCGCTCGTGGAGACCGAGCTTGATGCGGATCTCCTCCTCGGTGGCCGGCCCGCTGTCGCTCAGCACGGTGAACAGGTCGAGCTCGTTCGCGGTGAGCAGGATCTTCGCGCTGCCGAACGCCATGCCGAGCTGGATGATGCCGTTCAGGTCCAGTGATCCCTGCTCTTCACGGGTCTTGGTCATGCGCCGGTTCCTTTCAGGTGGTTCCGGTGGTGTCGAGGCCGCGCCCACTCTGGTGAGCACGCCCGGTGAACTATCCGGACCGGACCTCAATCCGAACTGGAATCCCGATGGACCGGCGCTCGCGGCGGTGCGTTCGAGAGAGCGGCCCGGCCGCTCCAGCGACACTCCAGCCGCGATCTCCAAGCTGGGGTGCGGTGCCCGCGTTGCGCGCCGCGGGCCTGACGTGTCGACACCGGCGCACCGCCGGAAAGGACGGGAGTTGCCATGGAACTCGGCCTGAAGGACAAGGTCGTACTGATCACCGGCGGCAGCGGCGGCCTCGGTCGCCCGCTCGCCCGCGCCTTCGCCGACGAGGGCGCCAAGGTCGCGCTCACCTATCTCAGCCGGGTGGAGAACGCCAAGGCCGTGGCCGCCGAGATAGCGGCGGCCGGCGGGCAGGCGCTGCCCGTACGGCTCGACCTGACCGACGCGGACTCCGTGCGCGGCGCGGTCGCGGAGGTACGGGACGCGTGGGGCGGCATCGACGCCCTGGTGGTCAACGCCTCGGCCTCCGGCGGCCCCAACCCGCACGCGCCCGCCTTCGACGAGATCCCTGCCGAGCGGTGGCTGCCGCCACTGCGGGCGGAGGTCGAGGGCGCCTTCCACACCGTGCAGGCGACACTGCCGGCGATGAAGCCGCGCGGCGGCGGCCGGATCGTGTTCATGTCGGCGGCGATCGTGAAGCGCGGACTGAAGGGCGCGGAGGGATACGCGGCGAGCAAGTCCGCCCTGCACGGGCTGAGCCGCACCCTGGGCACCGAGCTCTTCGAACACGGCATCCTCTCCAATTGCGTGGCGCCGGGCCCGGTGGTGACAGAGGGGCTCCTGGAGAAGCTGCCCGAGGAGGTACGCGCCCGGGTCGCCGGCCTCGACGCCGAGGGGGCCCGCGCCGCGCTCAACAAGGCGATGCCCTTCCTGCACTTCTCCACCGTCCAGGATGTCGTCAACGCCACGCTCTTCTTCGCCTCCCCGGCCAACGGCAACATCACCGGCAACGTGCTCTACGTCGACGGCGGGCACTGATGACGGCGACCGAACGGACTGAACGGGATGCCGCGTTCAGCCCGCTGACCGCGCTTCAGGAGCTCCGGCCTTTCCAGTGGTCCGCCGGTCTGGTGGCCCGCGGCATGGCCGAGCTGCGGATCGCCGACGCGCTCGGCGACGGCCGGCGCACCACCGACGAGATCGCGGAGGCGATCCGCGCGCACCGGCCGAGCCTGGAGCGCTTCCTCCGGGTGTGCGAGCTCCACCGCCTGGTCGCACCGGCCGCCGAGGCCGGGGAGTCGGGCGCCGGGTCCGGGGCCGTACGCCGCTGGGAGCTCACCCCCGCGGGACACCTGCTGCGGTCCGGCGTGCCGTCCCTGCGCGGCTTCAGCATCGCCGTCAACGCGCCCGGCATGACCCGCCCCTGGGAGCTCGTCGCCGACGTGGTCCGCACCGGCTGCCCGGCCACCCGGACCGTGTGGGGCATGGACCACTGGGAGTACTACGCCGCCCACCCCGACGAGGCCCGCAGCTACGCCGAGACCTGCGCCTCGCTCTCCGTCGAGGCGGCCGAGGCGCTGGTCGCGAGCCTGTCCCTGGCGGGGGAGCGGGAGATCGTGGACGTCGGCGGTAGCCCCGGCACCGTGCTCGCCCGGGTGCTCCGGGAGGTTCCCGGAGCGCGCGGCGTGCTGCTCGACCTGCCGTGGGCGGTCGGCCACGCGCGGGAGACCTTCGAGAAGGCCGGCCTGGCCGGCCGGGTGGAGCTGGTGGCCGGGGACTTCCGGCACGAGGTCCCGGCCGGCGGCAGCCTCTATCTGCTCAAGAACGTGCTGTGCGATCTTGACGACGAGGCGGCCGCGCAACTGCTCACGAACTGCGCCAAGGCCGCGGAGCCGGGCAGCCGGCTCGTGCTGCTCGACTGGGAGTACACCGAGCACTCCTCCCATGTCCACGCCAACGACGTGGAGTTCATGGTGCTCACCGGCGGCCGGGCGCGCACCGAGGAGGAGTACCGGCGGCTGCTCGCCGCCGCGGGCTTCGACGACTGCCGCCGGCTTCCCCTGGCCGGCCACGAGCGGGCCCCCATCGCACTGATCGAATCCGTCCGGGCCTGACAAGGCCCTTGTGAATCAAGGTGGTTGAGGATGTCGGGTGATCTGACAGAGGACCGGGTGGACGCCTGCGAGGGCGCGCCCGTGATCGGCCCGCCGCCCGCCCAGGCGGTGGCGGAGCTCGGCTGGGGCATGTGGGCGAGCGCCGTGGTGCAGGCGGCGGCCCAGCTGCGGCTCGCGGACGCGGTCGGCGACGAGCCGGCCGCGGTCGAGGAGATCGCCGCCGCCGTCGGCGCGGACGTCCCCGCGCTGACCCGGCTGATGCGGGCCCTGGTGGGCTTCCGCATCTTCCGCCAGGCCGCACCCGGGCGTTACGCCCACACCGAGATGTCGCGGGCGATGCGCTCGGACGCGCCGGGCTCGGTGACGGACATCATGCTGACCGGCTCGCACTGGGGCTGGGAGATGTGGGGCAAGCTCGCCGAGAGCGTCCGCTCGGGCCATTGCGCCTTCCAGGAGACGTACGGCAAGGACCTGTTCACGTACTTCCACGAGGACGACAACGCGGCCGGCGAGACCTGCCTGAAGGGGTACGCGGCGCAGTCCCGGGCCATGAACCCGGGCGTGGTCGCGGCCCTCGACCTGGCGGGCGCGGACACCCTGTGCGACGTCGGTGGCGGCCACGGCAGCCTGCTGAAGTCGCTACTCGAAGGGAATCCGGACGTCAAGGGTGTGCTGTTCGACCGGCCGCACGCCATCTCGGCGGCGCTGCCCGAGCTGCGTGAGGGCCCGCTGGCCGAGCGGACCGAGCTGGTGACGGGCGACTGCTTCCAGGGCGTGCCGGAGGCGGACGTGTACGTCATCCGCCAGGTGCTGCACATGTGGGACGACGACGCCTGCCACACGGTGCTGACCAACTGCCTCAAGGCGGGCCGCCCGGGCGGCCGTGTGGTGCTCCTGGAGCAGCTGGTGGCCGACCCACCAGAGACGCCCTGGGACGCCCTGATGGACCTTCACATGCTGCTGGTCATGGGCGGGTGGGAGCGTACGGCCGAGGAGTACGGGGCGATGTTCGAGCGCGCCGGCTTCGAGTTCGCCGGAGTGGTGCCGAGCGGCACGCCGCTGCGTCTGGTGATCGGCCGAATACCCGGGTGACGGGGTGGCGGCTGGTGCGTACGCTCGTTACACACCAGCCCGCACCCCAGCCCGCACCAGGACCTGCCTCAGCCCCTGCCGGGGCCTCACTTGGCGGCGGCCGCCCGCTTGGCGCCCTTGGCGGCGTTCTTGCCGGCCCGGAGCTTCACCGCCTCCTCGTGGGTGATCGGCGCGGCGGACCGGACGAAGTCAAGCACCGTCTCCAGCTCGCTCTCGGTGAACCGCTCGCACAGTTCGGCAAGAGAGCTGCCGAGCGATTCGAACAGTGGGAAGACCTTCGCCTCCAGGTTGGGCATCGGCGTGACGAGGACACGCCGACGGTCCTTCGGATCCCGATCGCGACGGACGTGGCCGGCCGCCTCCAGGCGGTCGATGACCCCGGTGATGGCGCCGGTGGTCACCCCGTTCTCCTCGGCCAGCTGCCCGGCCGCCATCGGGCCGCGGGCCACCAGCGCCCCGAGACAGTTCAGGTCAAGGACGCTCAGTCCCAGCCGGTCGGCGACCGCCTGGTGGAAGAGCACCGATTGGCTCACCAGAGCACGCAGCTGCTGATCCACGGCCGCGGCCAGTTGTGCACGTTCCGCACGTTCCGCGCTTGACATACGTCCCGTCCTTACAGTTACCTTGCATCATCATTATCTCAGCAACTGAGATAATGAGTTGAGAAGACTCCCGCCTGGTAAGCATCCGAGTTGCTGATTGTCTTGGTCAGTCTAGATCAAAGAGAGGTGCACCATGTCCAACCCGTCCGCGGCGGCCCCGCCCGTCGAGGGGGACCCGAAGCGCAAGGTCGCACTGATCGTGGTGCTCTTCGCCGCGTTCATGGACCTGCTCGACTCCACGATCGTCAACGTCGCCATCCCGTCGATCCAGACCGACCTCACCACCGGATACGCCACCGTGCAGTGGGTGGTCGCCGGCTACCTGCTCTCCTTCGCCGTCCTGCTGATCCTCGGCGGCCGGCTCGGTGACATGTACGGCCGCAAGAAGCTCTTCCTGACAGGCGTCGCGGGCTTCACCGTCGCCTCCGCGCTGTGCGGCTTCGCCGGCGGTCCGGAGATGCTGGTCGGCGCCCGGGTGCTCCAGGGCGCCATGGCCGCGCTCATGGTGCCGCAGGTGCTGTCCATCATCACCGCCGCCTTCCCGCCCAAGGAGCGCGGCGCCGCCCTCGGCGCCTTCGGCGGCGTGGCCGGTCTCGCCACCGTCGGCGGCCCGATCATCGGCGCCCTGCTCATCGACGCCGACCTGTTCGGCCAGGGTTGGCGCATGGTCTTCCTGATCAACCTTCCGGTCGGCATCCTGCTGTTCCTCGCGGCCTCCGCCGTCATCCGCGAGTCGCGCTCCTCCGAGTCGATCAAGCTGGACGTCGTGGGCACCGCCCTGCTCACCGTCGGGCTCCTGCTGCTGCTCGTCCCGCTCGTCCAGGGCCGCGAGCTCGGCTGGCCGCTGTGGTCCTTCGTCGCCATGATCGCCTCGGTGCCGGTGCTCGCGATCTTCTGGGCGTACCAGCGGCGCCTCGGCGACCAGGGCCGCCCCGGCCTGATCGTGCCCTCCATGTTCCGCAGCCGCTCCTTCACCGCCGGCATCGTCGCCAACACGGTGTTCTTCGCGGTCACCATCGGCCACTTCCTGATCTTCATCCTCTTCCTGCAGAACGGCCTCGGCTTCTCCGTCCTGCGGGCCGGCCTCACCGGAGTGCCCTGGTCCTTCGGCGTCAGCTTCGGCGCGGCCCTCTCCGCCACCGTCCTCACCGCCAAGCTGGGCCGCAAGGTCATGGTGATCGGCGCGGTCCTGCTCGCCACCGGCCTCGCCGGAATCTCCCTCACCATCCAGCTGCGCGGCGCCGAGATCGGCTCCTGGTCGCTGCTCCCGGCGCTCCTCGTCGGCGGCCTCGGCATGGGCATGATCATCGCGCCGATCCTGGACTTCATCCTGACCGACGTCCCGCCGGAGCACGCCGGCGCCGGATCCGGCGTGGTCAACGCCTTCCAGCAGGTCGGCGGAGCCCTCGGCATCGCGATCATCGGCGCGCTCTTCATCGGCTTCCTCGGCGGCTCCGCCGACACCGCCGCCAAGGACGCAGGCGGTCAGTTGCGCACCGCGCTCGTCCAGACCCACGTCTCCCCGGACCAGCAGGCCCGGCTCACCGACGCCTTCCAGACCTGCTTCACCGAGCGCACCAAGTCCAAGGACCCGACCGTCGAGCCCGCCAGCTGCGCCCCGCTGACCCAGGTCACCGACCCGCAGGCCGGCGCCGCCATCGGCGCCGCCGCACAGGACGCCCGCCGGGAGGTCTTCTCCACCACCCTGCAGCGCACCATCTTCGCCCAGATCGGCCTGACCGCCCTGGTCCTGCTCCTGGTGCTGCTCCTGCCCAGGCAGGCCAAGCACCACGACGAGGCCGGGGAGGAGACCGCAGAGCCCGGCACCGAGCCCGCCGGACCCGGCGTCGCCGAGCCCAGTACCGCCTGAGCACAACCCGTACGACCTGAGTACCGCCCGTACCGCCTGAGCAAAACCCACCGCCCGGACGGCCGCGACCCCTCGACGGCCGTCCGGACGGACCCGGCCCTCCGGCCCACCGGCCCGCTGTTCCCACCGGGCCCGGGCCGGGTGGTCCACCGGCACCACCGTCCCGCCTGACCGATCGTCCCGAACGGAGAGGTACCCATGACACCCGCTCCCACCGAGCAGACGCCCGTTCTCATCGTCGGCGGCGCCGTGGTCGGCCTTTCGACCGCGCTGTTCCTGGCCCGCCGGGGCATCCGCCCGCTGCTCGTCGAGCGCCACCCCGGCGCCCTGGGCCACCCGCGCGCCCGGGTCATCAACCCCCGCACCGTCGAGGTCTTCCGGGCCGCCGGCCTGGAGGAGGAGATCTTCGCGGACCGCTCCCTCACCTCCGAGCTCAGCGAGAAGCTGATGGTCCGCGCCGAGACCCTGGCCGGCCCGGAGATCTTCTCCGCGCCCATGCAGGACGAGGCACCCGAGCTCACCTCCGAGGTCACGCCCTGCACCTGGTGCTCCATCGACCAGGACCGCCTTGAGCGCATCGTCGCCCGCCGCGCCACCGAACTGGGCGCGGAACTGCGCTGGTCCACCGAACTCGTCGGCTTCGAGCAGGACGAGGACGGCGTCACCGCGACCCTCCGCGACACCGCCACCGGCGCCGAGTCCACCGTACGCACGCAGTACCTGATCGGCGCCGACGGCGTGCGCAGCGCCGTCCGTGAGACCGCCGGCATCGCCGTCGAGGGCCCCGGCACCCTGATCCACACCGTCAGCGTGGTCTTCAAGGCCGACCTCACCGAGCCGCTGCGCGGCCGAGACCTGGGCCTCGGCTACTTCGACCAGCCCGACACCGGCACGCTGCTCATGCCGCTCGACGGCTCCCGCTGGGTCTTCTACACCCCCTACCACCCCGAGCGCGGCGAACGCCTCGAGGACTTCGACGAGGCCCGCTGCATCGAGGCGATCCGCGCCGCGATCGGCATGCCCGACCTCGCCGTCGAGGGCCTGGAGGTGCAGGTCGAGAAGACCGGGCAGAAGATCCTCGGCTTCGAAATCTCCGCCGGGCTCGCCGAGCGCTACCGCGAGGGCCGGGTCCTCCTGGTCGGCGACGCCGCCCACACCATGCCGCCCACCGGCGCCTTCGGCGCCGCGACCGGCGTCCAGGACGCGGACAACCTCGCCTGGAAGCTCGCCGCCGTCCTGCACCGCACGGCCGGACCCGCCCTGCTCGACTCGTACGAGGCCGAGCGCCGCCCCGTCGCCCGCTTCACCATCGACTACGCGCTCGCCGAGCTCCAGGAGCGCTCGCACGACCAGGGCGACGACGGCCGGCCGAGCTACGCGGCCGCCATCCTCGGCCAGCTCTACCCGGGCGGCGCCCTGCTCCCGGAGAGCGGCGACGGCGCCGAGGCCGGATCCGAGGCCGGGGCGGAGCTGCCGCCCGCGCTCGACCCGCGCGTGCTCGGCCGGCCCGGCACCCGCGCCCCGCACACCACCGTGCGCTGCCGCGGCAAGGAACTGTCGACCCTCGACCTGTTCGGCGAGGCGCCGGTGCTCCTCACCGGCCCCGAGGGCAGCGGCTGGGAGCACGCCGCGGGACCGGCCGCGCAGCGGCTCGGCATCGACCTCGACGTGTACCGGATCGGCGGCGAGTTCGTCGCCGACCCGGCGGGGGACTGGGCCTCCCGTTACGGGGTGGACGCCGACGGCGCGGTGCTCGTGCGCCCCGACGGCTTCGTGGCCTGGCGCTCGGCCGGCGCCGCCGACGAGCCGCAGGCCCGGCTCGAAGAGGTCCTGGCGCAGGTCCTCGACCGCGCCCCGCACGCCTGAGCAGTACCGCCCGACCCGTAGCAGCACCAGCAACAAGAGCACGAACAGCACCAGCACCAGCAGCAACGCACAGCACGCACAGCACGCACAGCACGAACGGAAGGAATGACCGATGACCACTCAGGAGAAGACCTTCAGCAACCCGCTCGGCGCGGCCACCACCAAACTGCTCAAGTTCGTCGGCGGCGCGTCCGAACTCACGCTGGCCGCCGAGCCCAAGGACAGCGACCACCTCTACCAGGGCAGCTTCTCCGGTCTCGTACCGGAGATCGACACCACCGGGGGCGTCGTCACCGTCCGCTACCCGCGCCGGCTGCACCCGTTCTCCGCCCGCCGCCACGGCGGCAGCCTCACCCTCCACCCCACCGTGGCCTGGGCGATCGAGGTCGACGGCGGCACCGGACGGCTGACCGCCGACCTCTCCGGCCTGGTCCTCACCCGACTCGACCTCGGCAGCGGCGCCAGCCATGTCTCCGTCTCGCTGCCCCGGCCGCGCGGCACCGTGCACATCCGGGTCGCCGGCGGCGTCAGCAACGTCAGCCTGCGCCGTCCCCAGGACGTCGCCGCCCGGATCGCCGTCCGGGGCGGCGTCTCCCAGCTGACCTTCGACTCCCAGCACCTCGGCGCCGCGGGCGGCGGGGCCACCTTCGCCGGACCGACCTACGAAACCTCCGAGGACCGCTACGACATCGAGGTGCTCGGCGGAGCCAGCGCTCTGACCGTCGACCGGGCCTGACCACCACCCCACCCGTCGAGGGACCTGCCCGAGGGCCGTGAGCGCCCCGGGCACGTCTCACTGATCGGAGCAAGGAATGTATCTCGCCATCTCCATTTTCGACTTCATCGTCTCGCTGGTGCTCTTCCCGGTCTGGCTGCTGGCCGCGCTCACCGTCCGGCGGCTCGCCACCCGCCCGGACACCCGGCGGCTGCGCCGCGGAGCCCGTATCGCCGTCGTCCTCACCGTGCTCGGTTTACTGCTCGCCGCCGGGCGGCTCCTCACCTTCTCCCAGATGGCTGGCATCAACTGGGCACTGGTCGGTGACCGGCGCGTCATCACCACCTTGCTGCTGCTCCTGCCCGGAGTGCTCGCCACGCTGGTGCTCAGCCTCCCGAAGGTGTGGTCGGCGGCCCGCCGCAGCGGCCCCGAGGAGCCCATCGCCCTGGTCGCGCCGCGGATCACCGTCCCGCCGCAGCTGGCGGCCTTCGACGCACTCGGCGGCTTCTTCGAGAAGTTCCTGCCGCCGGACCGCTCCGCCGCCCTCAACTACCCGGTCTACGGGCTGATCCTGATCGCCGGCGCCTGCTGGCTGGTGTTCCGGGCCCGCCGCCGGGCGGACCGGCTGACCGGCCGTACCACCGCCCCGCAGCGCACCCGCGGCCGGCGGGTCGCGGTACGGCTCGGCACGACCATCGTGATCCTCGGCGTGCTCGGCACCCTGGTCACCCTCGAAGCCCAGCGCAGCCGCTTCCCCGACACCTTCTCCATGATGAAGGGCACGATGGACTACGGCGGCGGCACCACCTTCGCCGCCGACCACGAAGGCCACGGGGGCCACGAGGCACACGGCGGACACGACGGCGCCTCGGCCACGACCACCAACGCCCTCGGCACCACGGGCCACAGCACAGGAAACACGGCCGGCACGGCCGCCGCCAAGGCCCTCGGCGTCGACACGCTCAAGGGCCCCAGGGCTGGCACTCCGGACCGCCGGTTCACCCTCACCGCGCAGGAGGCCACGATCAAGCTGGCCTCGGGCCGTACGGTCGACGCCTGGACGTTCAACGGCCAGATCCCCGGCCCCGAACTGCGCATGAAGCAGGGCGAGCTCGTCGAGATCACCCTGGTCAACAAGCTCAAGGACACCCCCGTCAGCACCCACTGGCACGGCCTCGACGTCCCCAACGGCGAGGACGGCGTCGCCGGCGTCACCCAGGACGCCGTGCCGCCCGGCGGCACCTACACCTACCGGTTCCAGGTCAAGGAACGCGGCACCTTCTGGTACCACTCGCACCAGTCGTCCTCCGAGCAAGTGCAGCGCGGCCTGTTCGGCCCGATGATCATCGACCCGGCCCAGCAGACTCGCCCGGTCGACCAGGACGTCACCGTCCAGGCCCACACCTGGGACACCTCCCAGGGCTCCACGCTCGCCCTCGGCACCTCCGACACCCTGGACCACCGCACCGCGCGCCCCGGCCAGAAGATGCGCCTGCGGCTCGTCAACAGCGACATCCTGACAAGGACGTTCAGCCTGACCGGCGTCCCGTACACGATCACCGCCATCGACGGCATGGACATCAACGAGCCCGATGAGCTGACCGGCCGGCGCCTGGTGATCGCCGGCGCCGGACGCCTCGACATCGAGTTCACCATGCCGAACACCCCGGTCCGGCTCGCCTCCGAGGACGCCAAGGCCGCGGGCATCGCCTTCTCCGCCGACGGCAAGGGCACCCTCGAACCGCGCTTCGACGGCCCGGAGTTCGACAAGGCGTCGTACGGCAAGCCGACGGCCCAGCCGTTCGACGCGCGCAGCACGTTCGACCGCACCTTCGACCTGACCCTCGACGAGTGGCTCGGCTTCTACAACGGCGGATTCGCGCTGCGCCAGACCATCAACGGCAAGGTCTTCCCGGACGCCCCGATGCTCATGGTCAAGGAGGGCGAGACGATCCGCGTCCGCTTCCTCAACCGCGGCCAGGAAGACCACCCGATGCACCTGCACGGCCACCATGTGCTGGTGCTCAGCCACAACGGCAAGCCGCTGACCGGCAGCCCGATCTGGCAGGACACCGTCCTGGTCCGCCCGGGCGAGGCCTGGGAGGTCGCCTTCAAGGCCGACAACCCGGGCATCTGGATGGACCACTGCCACAACTTCACCCACGCCCAGCTCGGCATGGTTATGCACGTCGCGTACGAGAACGTCACCACCCCGTACACGGTCGGCGGCAAGAACGGCAACCGCCCGGACTGACGGGAACCGCCCCGTGGGAGGCCGGCCCATCCTGCCGGCCTCCCCCTCGCCGTACACCGACTCCGAGAGGCAACCCCGTGGACGACGTGCTGGTCCTCGCACGCCTACAGTTCGCCATCACGGCCATCGCGCACTACCTCTTCGTCGCCCTCACCCTGGGCCTCGTCACCCACCTCGTGGTGATGCAGACCCGCTGGGCCGTCACCGGCAAGGACGAACACCGACGGCAGGCCCGCTTCTGGGGCCGGCTCTACCTCGTCAACTACGCCCTCGGCATCGGCACGGGCATCGTGATGGAGTTCCAGTTCGGCCTGGTGTGGAGCGGACTCACCCACTACACCGGGAATGTCTTCGGCGCCCCGCTCGCCATCGAGACCCTGGTCGCCTTCTTCGCCGAGTCCACCCTGCTCGGACTGTGGATCTTCGGCTGGGACCGGATGGGCCGCGTGCTCCACACCGTCGTCCTGTGGCTGCTCGCGCTCACCGCCTGGTCCTCGGTCTACTTCGTCCTCGCCGCCAACGGCTTCCTCAACCACCCGGTGGGGTACGAGATCGTGGGCGGCGAGGTCCGGCTCACCGACTTCACCGCCCTGCTCACCAACACCAACGCCCTGTCGGCGGCCGCGCACATCGCCTCCGGCGCGATGGTCACCGGCTCCTTCTTCGTCGTCGCCGTCAGCGCCTGGCACCTGCGCCGGCGCACCGGCCACGAGGAGTTCTTCTGGTCCTCGATGAAACTGGCCCTGCCGCTCGCCCCGGTCTTCGTCGCGCTGACGGCCGCGCTCGGCGGCTGGCAGATCGGCTTCTCCGTCGAGCAGACACCCACCAAGTACGGCGAGCGGTCGCCCGAGACCGCGGGCCTGATCCGCGACTTCACCGCGCGCTTCGGTCCCGACACCTACCTGCCGCCCGGGATCAGCCGGACCGCGGAGGTCCTCATGGTCATGGGGGCGCTGTTCATGGGCGCCCTCGCGATCCTCGGCGTGCTGTTCCTGGCCAAGCGGAATCTGATGCGCCGCAAGGTGCTGCTCTGGCTGCTCACCGCCGCACTCGTCCTGCCGTACCTCTCCAACGTCTCCGGCTGGGTCTTCCGCGAAGTGGGCCGCCAGCCCTGGGCCGTCTACGGCGTCCTGAAGACCAAGGACGCGACCACGCAGGGCCTCACCGCCGGCACCGTCCTCGCCTCGCTGCTCGTCTTCGGCAGCCTCGTCGCCGTCCTGGTGCTCGTCGACTGGGCGCTGCTGCTGCGCCTCGCGCGGCGCGGCCCGGACGACAACCCCGCAGATCTTTCGGGCCGTTCGGACGACCCCGAGGGGTGGGCCGCGGCCGCCGGACTCCCGCGCCCGAGCAGCGACGCCCCGTCCACCGTACGTACCTTCTGACCGCGCCCACCGCGCTCCCACCGCGCAGACCGTTTCTGGAGTCTCTTGTGTGGCACACCCTCTGGTACGCGCTCCTGGGGCTGCTCCTGGCCGGCTACCTCGCCCTGGACGGCATCACCCTCGGCACCGGCATCGTCGGCCGGTGGCTCGCCCGTGACGACGCCGAGCGGCACACCGTCGCCGCCGCCACCGGCCCCTTCTTCCTCGGCAACGAGGTCTGGCTGGTCGCGGCCGCCGGCATCACCCTCGGCGGCTTCCCCGGCCTGGAGTCCAGCGTCCTCAGCGGGATGTACCCGCTCGTCGTCGCAGGCGTCGCCGCGGTCCTGGTGCGGGAGGCCGCGATGCAGTTCCGCCGCCGGGTGCCCGGCGCCCGCTGGCGGGGCTTCTGGGACGCCGTGTTCCTGCTCACCTGCGTCCTGATCGCACTGACCTGGGGCACGCTCGGCGGCGCCCTGCTCGGCGCGCTGCCGCTGCAGGGCGGGCACCTCGCCCTCGACCCGGGCCTGCTCCTGCGCCCCCTACCGGTCCTGTCGGCACTGACCGCGGTCGCCGTGTTCACCCTGCACGCCACGGTGTTCCTCGCGGTCCGCACCGAGGGCGGGCTCGCCGCGCGCGCCACGCGCACCGCCGGCCGGCTCGCGCTCGTCGCGGCGGGCCTCGCCGTGCTCACGGCGGTGGCCGCCGTCGCCGACGGCACCGCCCGCGCCGGACTGCTCAGGCCCGTACCCGCGGCCGTGCTCCTCCTGGCCGCCGTCGCCGCCCTGCTGCTCGCCCCGCGGCTCGCGGCCCGCGGCCGCGCCTCGGCACCGCTCGTCAGCGGCCTCGCCGCGCTCGCACCGGTGCCGCTCCTTGGCGCCGCCCACTACCCGCAGGCCCTGGTCAGCGGCGCAGGACCGCACGAGAACCTGTCGGTGGCCGAGGCCGCCGCCGCCCCGTCGACGCTCGCCGTCGTCGGCCCGGTGGTGCTGCTCGTGCTGCCGGTGCTGCTCGCCTTCCAGGCGATGCAGTGGTGGGCCTTCCGCGCCAAGGCGGACGACCGCTCACCGGCGTACTTCTGACCCTTGCAGGCGAGCCGGACCCGAGCGAGGTCCGAGGGCGGTCGGGTTTCCTACCGTCGAGAGGGAAACGGCTCCCGGTGTGCGTGCCGGGGCGCCCTCGGGCCGAGCTCTCAGGACGCGCTCCTTCGGGCGCCCTCGGGAAACCGCCCGAGGCAGGGCCGGCTCCCCGGGGACCGGGGTGCGGCCCGGCCCCCCTGCGCGTCGCCCGCCCCTCGATTCGCGGCGCCCGGTACCTCCCCCGGCCGGGCGCCGCGCTATTCCTCCCCCCTCGCCTCCCGACCTCCTACGGCCGCGCTCCCGAGCGATCCTCGAGCCGTCCCCGAACCGGCGCGGCCAGATTCGGCGGGCGAATGTCCGACATCCGCAGGGAGGAACCCATGGCCGCCCCGATCAGACCGCCCACCACCGGCGAGCGGATCCAGCAGACCGGCACCGTTCCCGCGGCGGGCGACGCCGGCCGCCGCACCGTACTGCCCGGCCGGCCGCGCCGGTTCACCACGCTCTTCCTCACCGACGTCTGGGAGCGGTTCAGCTTCTACGGGATGACCGCGATCCTCGTCCTGTACGCGACGGAGGACACCGCGCGCGGCGGCCTCGGCCTCGCCGCGGGCGACGCCGGCATCCTGTTCGGCGCGTACATGGCGGCCGTCTTCCTGTCCTCCCTGCCGGGCGGCTGGATCGGCGACCGCATCCTCGGCGCCCAGCGCGCCGTCCTGCACGGCGGGGTCCTCATCGCCCTCGGCCATCTGACGATGGCCGTGCCCGTCACCGGCTCCGTCTACCCCGGCCTGCTGCTCGTCGCCTGCGGCACCGGACTGCTCAAGCCCAACATGGCCGGGCTGCTCAGCGCGTTCTACGACCGCGAGGACCGCGCCGGGCGCGACGCCGGCTTCGCCCTCTTCTACATGAGCGTCCAGGTCAGCGCCCTGATCTCGCCGATTGTCGTGGGCCTGCTCGGCGAGGGCGTGAACTGGCACCTCGGCTTCGGCGTCGCCGCCCTCGGCATGGGCGCCGGACTGCTCCAGTACGCCCGCGGCATCCGGCACTTCGGGGAGGTCGGCCGTACGCCGGAGCGCGCCGCGACGCCCGCCGAACGCACCCGGGTGCTGCGCGTGGCGCTCGCCGCCGTCGCCCTGGTCGTCCTCGCGTACGGCACCGACATCGCCCTCGGCGCCTTCCGGCTGCCCCATGTCATGATCCTGGTCGGCCTGCTGGCCGTGGCGTCCCCGGCGATCTGCTTCTGGCGGCTGCTGCGCAACCCGGTCCTGACGGCCGTCGAGCGGATCCGGGTCCGTACGTACATCTGGCTGTTCCTGGTCTCGGCGGTCTTCTGGGCGCTGTTCCTGCAGGCGGGCTCCGCCTTCTCGCTGTTCGCCAAGCACGCCACCGACCGCGAGGTCTTCGGCCGCACCTTGCCCGCCAGCTGGTTCCAGTCGGCGATCCCGTTCTTCGTGCTCGTCCTCGCCCCGGTGTTCGCCTGGCTGTGGACCCGCGCGGGCGACCGCCTGTCCACCGCCGCCAAGTTCGCCCTCGGCATGGGCGCCACGGCCTCCGCCTACCTGGTGATGGCCTCCGCCGCCACCCTGGCCGCGGACAGCGGCCAGGTGTCGCCGCTCTGGCTGCTGCTCGCCTTCCTGCTGCTCGCCGCCGGCGAGGTCTCCTTCGGCCCGGTCGGCATGAGCGCCTCCACCGCCATCGCCCCGGCGACCTTCGTCAGCCAGATGGTGGGCCTGTTCTGGCTCTCGGGCGCGCTTGGCGGCGGCATCGGGGCCAACGCCCTGAAGGCCTCCGGCGACCAGGTCCCCGGCTCCGGCTTCTTCCTCGGCCTCGCCGCCGCGGCCCTTGCGACGGGCACGGTCCTCCTGCTCCTGCGCCGTCCCCTCACCCGCCGCCTCGGCGTCTGACCACTGGGCCCCGGGGTGCCCGTCCCGGGGCCCGGCATTGTCAGGTTGAGCGAGAGGCTTCCGGCTCTTGGCATGCCGGGGCCGTTCCGGGCCTGTGGGGCTCGTAAAGTCATCGCTGCAGGTGGGAGCGATATAGCGCTCTCAGCTGGAACCATGTCCGCGTGATCATCTCGATGCTGTACCGGGTGGCCCGCGGCCTGTTGTCCGTCCCCGGGGTGCTGCTGCGACGCGACACCGCCAAAGATGCGGAGTTGCTCGTGCTCCGACATGAGAACGCGGTGCTGCGCCGTCAGCTCGCCGGTCCGGTCCGCTACGAGCCCGCGGACCGGTTCTGGCTGGCGGCGCTCTCCGGCCTGATACCCCGTCGCCGCTGGCGCCAGGTCTTCCCGGTCACGCCCGGGACCCTGCTGGCCAGGCACCGCCGGTGCCTTGCGGCAAAGTGGGACTACAGCGCCCGACGCGCCCGCATCGGACGACCGCCGACCAGGGCCACGCTCAGGAGGCTGATCCTGCAGCTCGCGCGCGAAAACCCGCGGTGGGGGCACCGGCGGATCCAGGGCGAGTTGGCGCGTCTCGGTCACCCGATCGCCGCATCCACGGTCTGGGAGATCCTCCACCTGGCGGGCATTGACCCGGCCCCGCGCCGTGCCGGCCCCACCTGGCGCGAGTTCCTCACCAACCAGGCCCAGGGCATCATCGCCGTCGACTTCTTCCACCTCGACACCGTCCTCGGCATTCGCCTGTACGCACTCGCGTACCTCGAACACGGCACCCGGCACCTGCACATCACCGACGTCACGGCCCACCCCACCCGCGAGTGGGCTGTGCAGCAGGCCCGGAACCTGGCCGCTGACCTCGGTGTGCGTATGGAGTCCCTGCGCTTCCTGCTCCGTGACCGCGACGGCAAGTACGGGCAGTCCTTCGACGCCGTCTTCGAGGCCGAGGAGATCAAGATCCTTCAGAGCGCACCGCGAGCGCCTCGGATGAACGCCCACTGCGAGCGGGTGAGCGGCACCATCCGCCGTGAGGCCCTCGACCATGTCCTCATCGTGAACGAGGCCCACGCCCGGCACGTCCTGGCCGCCTACCAGCGGCACTACAACGACCACCGCCCCCACCGGGCCCGCCACCAACTCCCGCCGGGCGCCGACCTGCAACCTGTCGCCGTACACGACCTCAAAGGCCGAAGGCTCCTGCGCACCCGCATCCTCGGCGGCGTCATCAACGAGTACCGATATGCGGCTTGACCTGCAGCGACGACTTTCCGAGCCCCACAGGTGGATCGGCCACCGGCAGCCGTGGTACGCGAGGGTCACCAGCCTGTCGCGGACGAACAGGGCGTCGTACCCGGCGTCCAGCATCCCGAGCGGATGCTCCGGCCGTGCGACCGCCCCCACGTGTCGGCGGGGCATGGACGACGGTTCAGTCGGTGACGACGGCGACGGGGCACGGCGCATGGTGGAGCATCGCGTGGGGGACCGGGCCGAGCCGCCCGAACGGGCGGCGGCAGCCGACCACGAGCAGATCCGCGCCGACGGCGGCGTCCAGCAGGGCGGAGGCCTTGCCGCCCGGCACGCACGAGCGGTTCACAGGCACCCCCGCGCCGTCGTGTTCCAGCTGGTCGGCGACCGCGGTCAGCAGTGCCTCGGCCCGCTCCCGGGCGGGGCTCGGGTCCAGCAGCGCGGACAGACCGGAGAAGTCCACATCCTGCTGCCAGGCGTGGACCACGTCGAGTTCGGCCTTGCGGCAGGCGGCCTCGGCCAGCGCGAAGTCCGCGGCACGGCCGGGAAGGTGACGACTGCCGACGCCGAGGACGACCCGGCCGGTCTCCGTACGTGCCGGGCCGCGGACCACGACGACCGGGAAGTCGGCGCGGGCGGCCACCCGCAGGCTGACCGAGCCCAGCAGCAGGCCCTCGAATCCGCCGTGGCCGCGCGAGCCCAGGACCAGCATGGCGGAGCCGCGTCCCGCGCGCAGCAGGGACGGAACGGTCTCGTCCGCCAGCAGTTCGGTAATGACCGGCACACCGGGGCGGCGCAGCGAGACGCGCGTGGCCTCGGCCGCCAGCATGTCGTGCGCCGCCTCGCGCAGCCGCCCGACGAGGTCGTCGTCCGGTCCGGGACCGCAGCGCTCCCAGAGCGAGGCGCACACCAGGCGCAGAGGCACGCCCCGGCGGTCTGCCTCCTCCACCGCCCAGTCCGCGGCCCGCGCCGCACCGGCCGATCCATCGACCGCCACCACCACGTGTGTCACGTTCGTACGTCCTTCTGGTTGCCGCCTTCCGCGTCCGCGGAGGCCTTGGAGCGAGTACACCGGTCGGCGCGGAGGAACGGACAGGGCCGAACGGGCCCGTGCGGGCGGGCGGTGGTCCCACCCCGCCGCCGCAGTCGGCCCCGCAGGGGCTGTGGATCGAGACGGGCAGTCGGCTGAGCGAATCCGTTCTGCTGGGCCTGGCCGGGCTTGCCGCGCGCGGCCGGGTGCAGCGATGACCCCGTCCCCACCGGGCAGGACCTCGCACCGACGCTGCAGTGCGCCCACCCCGGCCGACCGGGGCGTGGAGGTGCGGGTCCGCTTCGTTCTGGTCCCAGGCCTGACCCACGAGACCGCCGGCACCGAAGGCGTCGCCTCCTTCGCGGCGACCCCGGGAAACGCCAGCCGCGCCGGCATCCTCCCGTTCCACAGGCTCGACGCCGCCAAGTGGACAGCACCGGGCAAGGAGTTGCCGCTCTGCGAGACCCCCCTCGCCCACCGCGGAGCAGTTGGACGTGCATGCCGGGTCCTCGCGGCCCACGGCCTGCGAGGCGTCCGAGCCGTCGCGTTCGGACCGTCGCGACCATCTCCGGCCGGGGGTGCTCGCGGCGGTCTCGGTCATCTGTGCCGCGATGCCGCTACGCGGCGGGTGTGATCAGTCCGTAGTGGCCGTCGTACCGGTGGTACAGGACGTGTCCGCGCCCGGTGGCGCTGTCGAGGAAGAAGACGAACGGCAGCCTGGTGAGGGCCAGTCGCTCGGTTGCCTCCCGCACACTGATCTCGGGCGCCGGGACCTCGCTCACCGTCAGATGCGGTGCTGCCTGGGGCTCGGCAGTGGCTTTACCGGCTGTCGCCATGCGGTGGTAGCCGGTGCGCGGGTCGCGGTAGACGACGCTGTCACGGCCGGAGTCGGCGTCGGCGAAGAGATAGAAGTCGTAGTCCATCGACTCCAGGTCGAAAACGGCCTCCTCGGGGGTCTGTTGGGGCAGGCCGAATGACTTGTGCCGCACGATCTGGCGTTCCTGGGCCGGCAGCTGGCGGTGCTGCGGACGGTGCTCGTGCCCGTCGTCGTGCCACCGGTCGCCGGGCAGGCGCACCGTGTCACCGTGGTGGTCCCCCCGGTTGTGGCGGCGTGTCCTGGCCAGCCGGGCGACCAGCCGGTCACGGAGCAGATCGACGGCTTCGAACATGGTGCCCGCGGCCACATGGGCCCGCACCGGGCGCCCGTTGACGTCCACCACGGCCTGCGCGGCGGCGGGACGGCCCGACGCCGCATTGGCGGCCTGGGTGAGCTTCACTCGGGCCGCAAGGACCGGCTCGCTCAGGTGGTCAAGGGCGGCCAGCGTTTTCTCACGCGCGTAGCCGGCCGCTCCGCGTGGCACCTGACCGCGGGCCTCCACTTGGATGTCGACGGCGGGCCTGGTCTTGAGACGAGTCATCAGAGATCCTCCTTGATCGCTCCCAGGATTCCTGTCGCGGAGGCCGGCGGGCGAGGGCCGGGTGGCCCGCGTGCCTGGCTCGTGGTCCCCACCTCGTCAGCCGTATGCCGGGACCGTCTGGCCGGAGCCGAGGACCTTCGCCCCATGACCGTCACCACCCCGTCCGCGTCCAGGCGATTCACGCGCGCGAAAACGGCAGCCGGGGCGGATGGCCGCGCGAACCGGACCGGGGAACGCCCGCTGCCACGCTCCGGCCGGGGCACGACAGAGCCCAATGGCCCTGCCGCAGTGGTCGCAACGGGCCACGCACGGTGGTGCTGGCAGGGCCGCGGACGGGGACCTTCGCGACCCTGCCCGGGCCATGGCCGCGTGACAGGGTTTGAGGTGATCTCCCCGGCGAGGTGCGGAACACATCCGCCGTAACAGCAGGTCCATGCCGGACTGCGGAGATCCACCACTTCCAGTTCTTCGACTTCCTTCCCATGGGGGAGATTCATGTCGTTCCACGTCGACTCCGAGACCGGCCGCCTCAAGCAGGTCATCCTGCACCGCCCCGACCTCGAGCTGAAGCGCCTGACACCCACGAACAAGGACGAGCTGCTCTTCGACGATGTGCTCTGGGTCAAGCGGGCGCGGGAAGAGCACGATGCGTTCGCCGACGTCCTGCGGGACCGGGGCGTGCGCGTCCATCTCTTCTCCGGCCTGCTCACCGAGACCTTGGAGAATCCCGCCGCCCGGACGCTCATTCACGACCGGGTCTTCGACGAGCGGGAGTACGGCCCGCTGGCCACCGACCGCATGCGTGCCTTCTTCGACTCCCTGGGGCCGGCCGAACTCGCGGCCTGTCTCGTGGGCGGTGTCACCCGGCGCGAGCTCATGGACCGCCTGGGCCCGGTTGCGAGCGTACGGCTGCACGCCATGGATCCCGACGGCTTCGTGCTCGCGCCCCTGCCCAACCATCTGTTCACCCGCGACACCTCGTGCTGGATCTATGACGGGGTGAGCGTGAACCCCATGAAGAAGCGGGCGCGGCGCCGCGAGACCGTCCACTTCGAGGCCGTCTATCAGCACCACCCGCTCTTCGAGAAGCAGGAGTTCCACCGCTGGGCCGACGGGCAGACCGGCTACCCCTCCACCATCGA
Organism: Streptomyces sp. NPDC048496; assembly: GCF_043200055.1. Lineage (NCBI taxonomy): Bacteria > Bacillati > Actinomycetota > Actinomycetes > Kitasatosporales > Streptomycetaceae > Streptomyces > Streptomyces sp. NPDC048496. Next base: position 66,532 of record NZ_JBICXB010000030.1, read on the forward strand.
GGGCGGTGACGTGCTGGTCATCGGCAACGGCGCGGTCCTGGTGGGGATGGGGGAGCGGACCACGCCTCAGGCCGTCGAGGCGCTCGCGCTGCGCATGTTCGCCGCCGGGTCCGCCCGCCGGGTCGTGGCGATCGATCTGCCCAAATCCCGCAGCTTCATGCACCTCGACACGGTGATGACCATGGTGAGCGGTGACACCTTCACCAAGTACGCCGGTCTGGGCATGCTGCCCTCCTGCACCATTGAGCCCGGTCAGGACGGGCACAGCTTGAAGATCACCGACCATGCGCCGGAGTACATGCACCAGGCGATCGCCGACGCCCTGGGCCTGGATTCCATCAGCGTGCTCACACCGACTCAGGATGTGCGCTCCGCGGAGCGGGAGCAGTGGGATGACGGCTGCAACGTCCTGGCTGTCGAGCCGGGAGTCGTCCTCGCCTACGAGCGCAACGTCACCACCAACACCTATCTGCGCCGCAACGGCATCGAGGTCATCACCGTCCGGGGCAGCGAGCTGGGCCGGGGCCGCGGCGGTCCGCGCTGCATGAGCTGCCCCGTCGAACGCGACGCCGCCTGACCGGCACCGCCCCGGCACGCCGCCCACCCCGCCCGTCCGTCTTCCGCTCGAAGGAGAGCACCCGCCATGACCATCGACCTGCGCCACCGCTCACTGCTGAAGGAACTCGACTTCACTCCCGATGAGTTCCGCCACCTCCTGGAACTGTCCGCCCGCCTCAAGTCGGCCCACTACGAGGGCACCGAACAGCAGCGCCTGCGGGGCAGGAACATAGCCCTCGTCTTCGAGAAGACCTCCACCCGTACCCGCTGTGCCTTCGAGGTGGCCGCGCTCCATCAGGGAGCCCACGTCACGCCCCTGGATCCGACGGGCTCCCAGATCGGCCACAAGGAGTCCATCAAGGACACCGCACGGGTCCTGGGCCGTTTCTACGACGGCATCGAGTACCGGGGCCGCAGCCAGAGCACAGTGGAGGAGCTGGCCGAGTACGCGGGTGTTCCGGTGTGGAACGGCCTGACCGACGACTGGCATCCCACCCAGTCCCTCGCTGACGCGCTGACCATGCGGGAGCACACCGACAAGCCCCTGCACGAGATCTCCTTCGCCTATCTCGGCGACGCCCGCAGCAACGTGGGCAACTCCTTGCTCGTCATGGGCGCGATGCTCGGCATGGACGTCCGCATGGTCGGCCCCGAGAGCCTGCACAACACCCCCGGCGTGGTGGCGGAGGCCAAGCGGATCGCACGGTCCACCGGGGCCCGGATCACCCTCACCGAGAACGCCGACGAGGGCGTGGCGGGCGTCGACTTCGTCTACACCGACGTGTGGCTCTCCATGGGGGAGCCGAAGGAACTCTGGGACGAGCGGATCGCCCTGCTCAAGCCGTACCAGGTGACCATGGACGTGCTGAAGGCGACGGGTAACCCCCGGGTGCGGTTCATGCACTGCCTGCCGGCCTTCCACGACAGCGGCACCACCGTGGGCGCGGAGATCCTGGAGCGCACCGGGATGAACGCCCTGGAGGTCACCGACGAGGTCTTCGAGTCCCCCCACTCCGTCGTCTTCGACCAGGCGGAGAACCGGCTGCACACGATCAAGGCCGTCCTCGTCGCCACCCTCGGCGACTGACGCGCGAGAACCGCCACCCCACCCGTACAGGAGAAGTCATGCGCGTAGTCGTCGCGCTCGGCGGCAATGCCCTGCTCCGCAGGGGAGACCGGCCGGACGCCGCCGTCCAGCTCACCAACGTCCAGGCGGCCGTGGCCGCCCTGGCCCCGCTCGCCCGACAGCACGAGCTGGTGATCACCCACGGGAACGGCCCCCAGGTCGGCCTGCTCGCCCTGGAGAACGCCGCCGACACATCCCTCACCCGCCCCTACCCGTTCGATGTCCTCGGCGCGGAAACCCAGGGGATGATCGGCTACTGGCTGCTGCAGTCCCTGCAGAACGCCCTGCCCGGCAGGCAGGTGTGCGCCCTGCTCAACCAGACCCTCGTCTCCGCCGCCGACCCCGCCTTCCACGACCCCACCAAGTTCGTGGGCCCGGTCTACACACGCGAGGAAGCCGAACGCCTCGCCGCCGAACGCCACTGGACGGTCAAACAAGACGGCCCGCACTGGCGCCGGGTCGTCCCGTCCCCCGATCCGCAGCGTGTCGTCGAGACCCGGCTGATCCGACTGCTGCTCACCTCCGGCGCCGTGGCCGTCTGCGCCGGAGGCGGCGGGGTCCCCGTGGTCCGCGACGAGCACGGACGGCTCACCGGTGTCGAGGCGGTGGTGGACAAGGACCTCACCGCCGCCCTGCTCGCCGAAGCCCTCGACGCGGATGCGCTGCTGCTGCTCACCGACGTACCCCAGGTCATGCGTGGATACGGCACCCCGCAGGCGCAACCCATCGGCCGCACGACCCCCGCCCGCCTGCGGGCCGAGCACCTTCCGGCCGGTTCCATGGGGCCGAAGGCGGAAGCGGCCTGCCGGTTCGTGGAACTCACCGGCGGCCTCGCCGCCATCGGCGCCCTCGGCGACGCCCAGGCCATCCTCGGCGGCATCGCCGGCACGGTCGTCACTCCCAGCGGCCACCACCCCCAGGGCCAGGCCCTCACCGGCCCGCGCCACAACGACACCCTCGAGATCTGACATGACCACACACGCCGCCCCGGCCGCACCGGAGCCCGACACCGTGTCCGAAGCCGCGCCAACCAGGAAGAAGGGCTCGCACTTCCCCTCGGCGTTCACCGTCCTTGCGATCGTCACCCTGGTGGTCTGGGCTCTGACCTTTGTCGTCCCCGCCGGACACTACGACACCAAGGACGGTCGCCCGGTCCCCGGCAGCTACCACACCGTGGAGCTGACCACCGGCTTCTGGGGCCGTCTCAAGGACCTCTTCCTCGCTCCCGTCAACGGACTCTACGGAGTCACCGACCCGCACACCGGGCTCACCACCCCCGGCGGCAGCGGCGACTTCTTCGGCGCAGCGGGCGTGTTCCTCTTCGTGCTCGCCGTCGGCGCCTTCATCACCGTCACCCTGCGCACCGGAGCGCTGACCACGGGAGTGGCCCGCCTCGCCGAACGGCTGAGGCGCCACAGGACAGTCCTGCTCGTCGTCCTGCTCACCCTGTTCTCGCTGGGCGGCACCACCTACGGCATGGCGGAGGAAACACTCGGCTTCTACGCCCTGATGATCCCCCTGGCGCTCAAGCTCGGCTACGACCGGATGACCGGCGCGGCCGTGATCGTCGTCGGGGCCGGAATCGGCACCCTCGCCTCCACCGTCAACCCGTTCGCCACCGGAGTCGCCTCCGACAGCGCGGGCATCGGCACAGGCGACGGCATCGTGCTGCGGCTGCTGATGTGGGCCGTGCTGACCGCTCTTGCCGCGGCCTATGTGGTGCGCTACGCCAACCGCGTCCACCAGGACCCGTCCCGCTCCCTGGTCACGCCGAAGCCGGAGGACGAGGAACTGCGGACCCGGGGCGCCACCGCGAAACCCTTGACCGTGCGTCAGCGCACCGTGCTGGCGGTCTTCGCCGCAACCTTCCTCTTCATGATCTTTGCAGTGATCCCCTGGGCCGACCTGGGCGTCACCTTCCTGCCGACCCTGGGCTGGTACTTCCCCGAACTGGCGGCCCTGTTCATCGTCGCAGCCGTCGCCGTGGGCCTGTTCGCCGGGCTCGGCGAGAAGGGCACCACCGAGGCCGTCGTGGCGGGCGCCGGCGACTTCATCGGAGCAGCGATGATCATCATGCTGGCTCGCGGAGTCACCGTCATCATGAACAACGCCAGCATCACCGACACCATCCTCAACAGCCTGCACAGCGTCGTCTCCGGCACCTCGTCGGGACTGTTCGCCGTGCTGATGTTCCTGGTCAACCTCCCCCTCGCGTTCCTCGTTCCCTCGTCCTCCGGACACGCGGCCCTGGCCATGCCCGTCCTCGCCCCGCTCGCCGACTTCGCCGGCGTCAGCCGCGCCGTGGTGGTCACCGCCTACCAGTCGGCCTCCGGCTGGATCAACCTCATCACCCCGACCTCCGCCGTCGTCATGGGCGGACTGGCCCTCGCCAAGGTTCGCTATGACCGCTACCTGCGCTTCATGGCCCCGCTGATGGGCATCCTCCTGGTCGCTGTCGCGGGCTTCCTGGCCCTGGGAGCGGCGATCGGCTGAGCGCCGGGCCGACAAGGGCCGTCTCGGCGGCGTCCTGTACCACCCCGGCGATTCCGTACACCGGCGTGACCGCGAAGAGGTGCACGCCGGCGAGAGGCTCGGCCCCTCGCCGGCCGCGCGGCTACCAGCGGTCGCGAACGAACGCGATGAACGCGGTCCACGCACCACCGCCGATCACGACCACGGGGCCGTGCGGGGCGGTCTTGCTGTCGCGGACGGGGACGACGACGGCGAAGCCGTCGGCCACTTCAACGCATACGACCCCGCACGCGGATGGCGGCTCGACCGGATCCCCGGGCGGCGCATCCGCCGCATCGAGACCCCGTACGAGTCGGCCCCGGCCGCCCTGGACCTCCCGCTGTGGATCGTCCGTGACGGCGAACACCACGCCGACGGCCGGCTCCGCAGCGGTAACGGACGCCGCGCGCGATGGCCGTGTCGTCGGTCATGTTGTCGGTCGAGAAGACCGGCGCCATTGAGCATGCCCATCATCGCCTGGCGACCGCCCCCGCTGCTGGTCAGGTACAGGGTGGGCCAGAAGCGGTCGCCCTCCCGGCAGCCGGCGCACGGCAGGCCGGTGCTGGCTGTGAAGCCCGACTTGGTGCGGACCTGGGGCGCCGCGCCGGGAAGGGACGGACCCGCGTTCCAGTCGATCGTGTTCTTTTTGCCGAGCACCAGGTCCTGAGTTTCGGACGGGCCCGATGTACGCGCCACGGAAGGCGCGAGATAGTCCCTGACGGACATCTCGAAGCGGTCGATCGCGTTGTCGTCCCGCGGCCCGACCAACGTGGTGAACTGCCGTTGACTGTCCGGCTTGGGCAGCATTATTTCCTCTGTCACGGGGCCGGACTTGGTTATCCGGTTCCAGCTGAAGTGGGGAACTGCGCCAGGCTGGTCGGCGTGGAAGCGGTGATCGACGCGGTCGAGATCCTCGGACTGGACCTGGTACGGCAGGTTGCCGGGAACCCGACCGCGGGAGTTGAAGGCAAGAGCGTAGGCCTTGGACACTTCGCTGCTGCCGCCGAGTTCGACCTGGACGCCGGGCTTCGCTCCGCCCTTGATCCGCTGGATCAGCGCCGTGCCCTCGGCCGGAGGTACGGTTACGATCGGCAGCGCCGCGTACGGATCGACCGGCGGGCAGCTGTCGGGACCGTTTTTGCATTGGTACTGCCGGGACGACTCGTACTTCAGCAGGGCGACCCGATCGGTCTTGCCGGTCACCAGCACCCCGACCGCGCCCGCGGCGGCAGCCTCCGCCACTCGCTTGCGCAGTGCGGTGAAGTCGCAGGTCGTCTCGCAGATGTCGGTTGGCCTCAGCAGCACCAGCGCACCCTTGACATCGACGTTGGCAAGTTCCTCGGCCGAGCCGGTGCCCGCGTAGACGACGGGCTTACGCCCGTTGGTGGGCAGTCGGGGAATCGTCGACCGCACGAGGTTTTGCGCGGGCTTCCGACTCTGCTGCCCAATTCGTTCAGGCGGTGAGTCGGTAGTTGAGTCGTTCGAGCTGGCTGTGGCGGGTGCGGTCGAGGGGGCCGGTGGTCCAGTGGGCGTCGAGTCGGATCACGTTGAGCGCGGTGGCGGAGAAGGCGTGTTGGAGGCGGACTTTCGGCAGGCCGCGGTAGCGAGCCCGGCGGATTCCGGTGATGTCGAGAGCCTGTCGGGTAGCGGCGGCGCGTTGCCGCGCCGCCGCCCCCTAAGAACCGTGCGGGCGGGTTGGCCCCGCACACGGCTCAAGCAGGCCCTATGGCTCACTGGCAGGCAGAAGTGCGGTCCCGTTGCCGGTGGCGGCGATGAGCCGTCGTCGGCAGCGGGCGTGCAGGAGTTGGGCGGGTGGTTCGTCGCGTTTCGTTTGCGAGGGCGGCATGCGCCAGCCGTCGACCCGCGGCCCGTACCGCTCGGCGAACTCCGTCACGTCGATCTGCCCTGCCAGCCAGAGGGGGGCCGCAACCGCGAGGGCCTCCAGAGCAGCGCGCACGCTCTCGCCGGCCAGCTCCAAGCGGTTCAAGTCCCGCACCGCGCTGATCACATGGGTGGAGTCGGTGCGCTGCTTGCCCCCGGCCGCCACCAGACCGGCGTCCTTGCAGTGCTCAAGGAGCCGGTCGAAGACCACCCGCTCCATGCCGTTGTCCGCGAGCCGGGCCCTGAACTTACTGAGCACACTGGCATCGAAGCCGGTGTCGGTGAGCTCCGCCCCGAGCGCGTACTTCCAGTCGATGGCCCGCACCGCCATCGCCGCGGCCTGCCGATCGGTGAGGTCCTCGGCGAACTACAACACCGTCACCAGCGACAACACCCCAGGCGACAGGCCCGGCGCCCCGCGCACCCCGAACGCCTCGGCGAACGGCTCATCGACGAAGACCTCCGCGAGGTGGTCCCGCACCCGCATCGCCAAACTCCCCTCGGGGAACGCCGCCCGCGCCACCACCACGGTCTGCTCCGGGATCTCCGGCAGTCCCACCGGCCGCATCGACATCCGTACCGCCTCCACGGCCGCACGACGGAAAAGCGACCCCAGGAACGATCATCGCGAACCCGCCCTCACCCCCGCAATGAATTGGGCAGCAGAGTCGCTGCGCTGCCTGCCCTTCCGGGCCGCGGTCGCAGCGGCCCGCGTGGCCACTCGCCTGCCGGGCCGTCCGTCACCAGTTCCGTACCGGGTGCGCGGGCTGCGCTCGCCGAGTCGGCGGCGAGCGGCGTCTCCGGTCACCTGAAGAATTCCCTAACCGGGCACGAACACATGCGTCCATGCTGATCAGGACGGTGGACCGGTCCGGACGGTGCGAGGCCGGAGCCGCCGCCCCCGCACGGCGCCGGGGCGGCGGCGGTGGTGACAAGGAGGTCTGGCTGATGATGTCCCGAAGATGCTCGCGGCATGCGCCGCTGCTGACCGCGACGCTGCTCGTGATGCTTGCCGCGGCCGGGTGCGGCGGCTCCGGCGACGGGGCTCCCTCGGTCGCCGACCGGCCGCGGTCGGATGCCACGGACCGTACGGGCGACAGCGGCGGATCCCCGGCGAAGAAGCCGCCGGCCGACCCCTGCGGGCTCATCTCCGTCCAGGAGGTCCAGCAGTTGGGAGGAGTGTCCGTCACGGCCAAGCCGAGCGAGTTCAACACCACGGGCTGCGAGTACTCGCACGAAGGGGTGCTGATCTCCTCGACCGTACAGGGCGACGAAGCCAAGGCCTTCGCCGACGACATGCTCGCGGGAGCCCACAAGAAGCCGCTCTCCGGAGTGGGCGAGGAGGCCTACTCCTACGACGCCTCCGATCACGGGACCTTCGCCGTGCTCTTCCGGAAGTCGGGCACCTGGGTCGCGATGACCGTGGTGGCGGACAGGGCGGACAACGCCGGGCGGCTGAACGAACTCGCCCGGACGGTGGCTGCCCGCATCTGACACCGGCAGCCGGGCCCGCGCCGGGCCGCATTCCACGAGCACGGCACGCGGTCGGCGGGGCACGTGCCGGCGGTAGCGGGTGCCCGGTGCAGAGGAGGGGGCCGGGCACGGGCGGAAGTGCTGTCGTGCCGCGCGGCCCGTTCCCGGGACCCACCTCGTCCGGCCGTGCCGGAACCCTGTCACGCCCGCGTGCGCGTGCGCGACGAGGCGGTGGCGGAGCACTCCACGAGGCCGTCTGTCGCCGCTGCCCGACAACCGCGGCGACCACGAGAGGCGATGGAACGACCGGTGGCCCGAAGGATTCCTGAACAGGGCGCGAACACGCTAGTTGATGATGGTCCGCGGGGGCGCGGCGCCGCGCGCGTCGGCCATGGCGAACGGATCACGGCATGAGAATCATCCGGCTGCTGTCGGCTGTGTCACGGGGGTCGCGGCTCTCTGCTGGGGTGGGCCGTGAGCGCGCCGCGCCCGGGGAGGCGGGTCGCAGCGCTCACGATCGCGCTCCTCCTGACCACCACGGCGGCATGCGGTGGCGCACCCGGGCGTGTGCACGAGGGCTCCGGCCCGGCCGACACGTCCGAGGCGCCGTCGCCGAAGGGGGCGGCCGTCGACCCCTGCGCCCTGGTGACCAAGCAGGAGGCCGAGAAGCTGGCCGGTACAGCGCTCGACCCCGCCACACCGGTACGGGAGACCTGCACCTACACCGGTCCCGTCACTGGGCCGACGGCCCAGGTGGAGATCTTCGTCGGGGACGGTGCGAAGAAGTACCTCGACATCGAACGCGACCTCGGACACACGCTCAGGCCGCTGGCCGGTGTCGGCGACGAGGCGTACGCCGAAGACGAGGCGGTCTTCCTCCGCAAGTCCGACCGGTGGATGTCGATCCGCCTGGTGCGCCTCAACGACCCGGCGGAGAACCGCGAACCACTGGAAGAGCTGGCCCGAAGGGTGGCCACCCGGATTTGACCCTGGTGCGCACCCGTTCCACCGGCAAGTACCGGATCGACGCTCTGGAGAACCTCGGCGAGGTTCGGATCTCCGAGCCCGCCGGGACCCACGCCAGGAACCCCGCCGGGAACGCGCTGGGAACCCCGCCGGGAGTGAGTCCCGGACTTGCCGAAACCACCCGACCCGTCCCTCTTCGCCATGAGTATCCTGACGCGGTGACCACCAGCGCGGGAGGGGCCGCGGGCGCTGACCGGGTGCGCGCCCCCGACACCGTCGCGCGACTGGCGGAGTCGGCCCTGCGACAGGGGAAGTACAACGAGGCGCTGCGGCATGTCGCGACGCTCCCGGCGGACGCGCCGCTGCCTGCCGAACTGGCCTGGCGGCTCGGCCGCGTACTCCACCAGCGGGGCGAGTTCGACGGCGCCGAGTCGCTGTACGAACGCGCGGCCGCCGATGCCGGGGACACCGGTGCGGACCAGGCCCAGCTGCTGGCCGGCCGGTCGACAGCACGCTGGGCCCGTGGTGACCGGACGCGGGCGCGGAGCCTCGCCGACGAGGCGGTGCGGGCTGCCGAGCAGAGCCGCGACGACGCTGCGCTGGCGGCGGCCTACCTCGCCCAGGCGCTGGCCTCCTTCAGCGAGGGCGACCGCGCCGCCAACGAACACGCCTACGCCAGGGCCTTCGCGGCGGCCGAACGGGCCCGGGACACAGGCCTGCAGCTGCGGATCCGCTCCAACGTCGGCTCCCGCCTGGTCGAGGAGGGGAGTCTGCGCGAGGCGGTCGACGCCCTCACCGAGGCGATCCGCCTCGGTGAGGGCGCCCCCCAGCAGACGCTGCTCGCACTGGCGCTGCACAACCGCGCCGAGGCCTGGCTGGGGCTCAGCGATCTCAACGCCGCCCGCGCCGACGCCGACCGCGCGCTCACCCTGTGGCAGCGGGAGGGCTCACCACTGGCCGCGTTCGGACTGCTGATGATCGCCCGGGTGCACCTGACCCGGGGCTCCGCCTGGCAGGCGACGGCGGCCTACCGTGAGGCCGTGGCGCTGGCCGAGCCGGACGGCAACGCCCAGGTCGTGGCGCAGGCATGGGCGGGACTGGCGCGCACCTGCTACGCCGACGATCCGGCCGAGGCGGCGCGGTACGCTGAGCTGTCCCTCACGCTTCCGAGCGCCGCCGGGCCGGTCACCGGCGAACTGGCCGCGGGCTGGGTCGCACTGTGCAGCGGAGACACCGCCTCGGCCGCCCGGTACGCCGCAGACGTCCGCTCGGAGGCCGGCCGCCGCCGCGACCCGGCCGGGCTGGCCGAGGCGATGGAACTCGCCGCGCTCGCCGCATACCGGGGTGATTCGGCCGCGGTGCCGGGGCGCCCTAGCGCACGCCGTGCCGCCGGGCAGCTGGTGGAGGCGGCCGCGGTCTGGGCCGACACGGGCAACGAGGTGGCACTGGCCACCAACGCGCTGCTGCGGGCGCGCCACGCGGGTGACCGGCTGTCCGAGGACGTCGCTTGGCAGCGGCTGCACCGGCTCGGGGTGTGCGACGACGTCTGGCACTTCGCCGGGCCGCTGGCGGCGATCGGTCCGCCGCCGGTCCCCGAGGTTGCCGTGCAGGCCCTGGGCCACTTGGCGGTACTGCTCTCCGGAACGCCCGTGCCCCCGGCCGGATGGCAGTCGCGGAAGGCCCGTGAGCTCGTCAAGGTGCTGGCGGGTCAGCTGGGAAGGCCGGTCACCCGGACCGCGCTCGCCGCCCTGTTGTGGCCGCAGACGCCTCCGGAGGTGGCCAACCGCCGCCTGTCGGTGCTGATTTCGACGGTGCGGGCGGTCCTCGACCCGGCGCGGCGGCATCCGGCCAACCGCTTTCTGGTCACCGACCCCTCCAGCGTGCGGCTCAACACGGAGCACGTCGCCCTCGACACGGTCCGGTTCCACGACGCGGCCCGTGCGGCCATCGCGGCGGACGCCGCGGTCGAGGGCAGCCGGGACACGGCGGTCGGCGTCGAGGTGGTGGCGCGCCTGGAAGTGGTCGTCGGCATGTACACCGGCGACTTCGGCGACGACGGCGAGCTCACCGGAGAGTGGAGCGAACGCCCGCGCGCGGCCTTCGCCGAGCTGCACCGCGACGTCGTCCGTACCCTCGCCCGGCGCTGCCTGCGGCTGGACCGCTGCGACGCGGCAGCCGGCTGGTACCTGCGCCTGATCGGCGAGGACGGCTACGACGAGTCGGCCCACCTCGGACTGGTCGCCGCACTCTCCGCGGCGGGCCGGCACGGCGAAGCCCGCCGCCGCTACCGCGACTACGCCAAGCGCATGCACGAGATCGATGTCCGCCCCGTCCCCTTCCCCGCGGCGTGACGGCCCGGGCGGGAAGCCCGCGGGCGTACGGTTTGCCCCCGCGCCCGGCCTGTCCCGCGCGAATACCCCGGTTCGGGCCGTTGACCAGGACGTTTATCTGGGCGGGTCAGGCTGCGTGCTCATACTCGTTGATAAGGCCACCGAGTAGTTGGGTCCGGCGGACGGGGGTGTTGAACGGGATCACTGCGGCTGGCTGATCGGCCTCCACGGCCTGGGGAGGTTGTTGCTGGAGGGATTGGTGGGGTCGGTGCCGGTTGTAGTGGTTGGTGTAGGTGTCCAGGACGGCGCGTAGGTGCCGTTCGTTGAGGATAAGAATCCGGTCGGTGCACTCTCGGCGGATGGTGCCGACCCAGCGTTCCGCGAAGGCGTTCGCCTTCGGCGATCTTGGCGGGGAGAGCAGGACCTCCACGCCCGCGCCGGCGAGGACGGCGTCGAAGGCATCGGAGAACTTCCCGTCCCGGTCCCGCAGGAAAAACCGGAATCGGTCGACACGGTCCCCCAGCGTCAGCATCAAGTTCCTGCCCTGTTGGGTCACTCAGTCCCGGTTCGGGTGGGCAGTGACACCGAGGATGTGCACCCGGCGTGTCTCGGCCTCCATGACGAACAGCACGTACAGACGCCGACAGAAGGCAGTGTCCACGTGGAAGAAGTCGCAGGCCAACAGGCCCGATGCCTGGGCTCGCAGGAAGGATGCCCAGCTGTCGCGCGCCCGCTGGGGCGCGGGCGGAACCTTGCCCTGGCGCATGACCGCCCGGACCGTGGCGGCCGAGACGGCGATACCCAACCGAGCCAGCTCCCCCTGCACGCGCCGATGGCCCCACAGGGGATTCTCGCGAGCGAGGCGCAGGATCAACTCCCGCGTCTCTTCGGGTATCGGTGGTCGGCCGGCCCGCTTATGGGGGTAGGTCCACGCGTCCGCGATCAGCTCACGGTGCCACCGCAGCAGTGTTGCCGGGGTGACGAAGAAGCTGCTCCACCGCTCCCTGGGCAGCAGCCGCGACAACGCGGCCGGCATGACCCGGTCGCCCGGCTCCAGCCTCGGCCGACCGACCTGGCGTTCCAGCACCGCAAGCTGGTGCCGCAACACCAACAGTTCGACGTCCTTCGCCGCATTGCCCAGCAGCCGCAGGCCTGCCAGCTCCAGCGACCGGCGTGCCAGCACGTAGATCCACGACCACCGCATGACCATCGATCATGCCCGAACCAGCAGCCACCCCGCAGGGAAACCCTGCAGCTCAACGCCCCTAACCGGAGTTTTCACGCGGGACAGGGTGGAAACGGAGCCTCACAGGCCACCGCGCCAGTCCCCGACCCTACTGAGCACCGCACTCAGCAGGCCGATGAGGGTGCCGTGCGCCCTTGATCCCCGTGTGGAATCTCTACTCCACTTCCTGGTCAGTCAGAAGACCGCAGTCGCCCCGATCACCCGGCCGTCAGCATCGGCACCCTGAGCGGAGCCCTTCTCCGCGGGCTCACGTTGAGCGGCCTGAGACAAGACCGAAGCCTCAAGAAGCGGCCGAAAGCGTCGGCCCGCTCAGGCTGATGCGGCTGTTCGGCATCACCGAGCAGACCGCCATGCGCTACCTCGGCGCGGCCCACCCGAAACGCGCCGTCAAGCTGCCCAGGTAGTGCGCCTGGTTCAGCCCTGGAGGGTGGCGAGCCAGTCGGTCAGCAGACGGTTGACCTCCTCGGGGCGTTCCTGCTGGATCCAGTGGCCGCAGCCGTCCAGGAGGTGGGAGGCGGACAGGGCGGGGAGGGTGGTGGGGTAGGCGTCGATGGCGTCGGCCATCCAGGTGGTGGAGGCGTCCAGTGCGCCGCCGATGAACAAGGCGGGCTGTTTGATCGGGGCTCCGCGGTGGGGGGCGAGGTCTTCCCAGTCGCGGTCCATGTTGCGGTAGCGGTTGAGGGCGCCGGTCAGGCCGGTACGTTCGAACTCCCCGGCGTAGACGTCGAGGTCCTCCTCGCTCAACCAGGCCGGGAGCGGACCGGCGGGGAAACGGTCGCGCATCTGAAGGCCCAGGGCGACGAAGTGCGGGTCGGGCTCGCCCTCGGCTGGCATGGTATCGGCGGACAGGGCCGCGTAGAAGCCCGCGAGCCAGCCCCGGACATCGGGCTCGATCTCGGCCTCGGCGCGGCCGGGCTCCTGGAAGTAGGAGACGTAGAACTCCTGCTCGGGGCCGCCGATCTGGCCGAAGACGTCGGTGGGGCGGGGGCCGCCGGGCGGCGCGTACGGGACGCTCAGCAAGCCGACCGCGCCGAAGACCCCGGGGTGGAGCAGGGCAGAGGCGGCGGCGATGTTGGAGCCCCAGTCGTGGCCGACGACCACCGCGCTTTCCTCGCCGAGGGCGCGCACGATGGCGACATTGTCCTCCACCAGGTCGAGCATTCGGTAGGCGTCGGTCGCGGCGGGCTTGGAGGAGCGGCCATAGCCGCGTACGTCGATCGCCACTGCCCGGTACCCGGCCGCGGCGAGGGCCGGGAGTTGGCGGCGCCAGGAGTACCAGGACTCGGGGAAGCCGTGCACGAGCAGGATCAGCGGGCCGGTGCCCTGCTCGGCCAGGTGCAGGCGCCCGGCAGGGGCTTCGACAATGCGGTGGCGGAGTGCGGCGGTCGGCTCGGATTGCATGGGGGACTTCTCCTCGGTTCGCGGGCGGCCGGCGGGTACCCATCGATCATGCGGCGCGGCGGCCACTCGGCGCGATCAGCGTTGCCATTCTGGCAAGCTTGCAGGACAGGGTGGTGAAGCGGCACGGCGGGAAGGAACAGGGACGGTGGCAGGGGACGACGTGGCCCAGACGCTGGCGGCGATGGGGCCCCGGCTGCGGGTCGTGCGCGAGCGCCGTGGCGTCACACTCGCCGATGTCTGCTGCGCGACCGGCATCTCGCCCAGTACGCTGTCGCGGATCGAGACCGGCCGGCGCAAGCCCACCCTGGAGGTGGTGCTACAGCTGGCGAAGGAATACGGAATCTCCCTGGACGAGCTGGTCGGCACCGCACCCGCCCTTGCGGCCGAGCCCCGCAGCACGGCGCCGCACAGCTTCGGCGACGACAAGGCGGTGTTGCCGCTGACCCGGTACGTCGGCGGCCTGCACGCCCACAAGCATGTCCTGCCTGCCGTCGAGGGGCCGCCCGGGCGGCCCCGGCAGGTGTCCCACGAGGGCTACGAGTGGCTGTGCGTCCTGTACGGGCGGCTGTGGCTCGCACTCGGTGACCAAGACCTCGTCCTGACTGCCGGGGACGTCGCCGAGTTCGACACCCGCATCCCCCACGGAGTCGCGAACGCCGGGTCCGCCGGACCGGTCGAGTATCTGATCTTGTTCGGGCCTCAGGGAGAACGTCTACGGCCGCGCACCCCTCCAGCCGCTGGTCGCGGGACTGGTGACAGAAAGGCTGCTGAATGAGCAGTTGTGACAAGCCGCGCGCCTCGTTGGTGACAACCACGCTGCTTCGTTCGGTCTCGTTCGCCACGTCATCCGGCTCTATCGGTGACAACTAGCGTGCTTCGGCTCAGTGACCAGCTCGCCGAAGTGCAATCCACGGCGGGCCGCGATTTCCGATTCCTATGTGAAAGCGAGTCCTGATGAACACGTCCGACGGGTGGCGTCCACGCCGTGTCCCCGACGCCCGCGCCCCTCGCGCGTCCATCGACTACGCGAAGGTCGGCCGGTCCGCGGTGCGGCGGCGCGCGCGGGGCATGACGCACACCGAAGCAGCGGCGGGCCTCGAACGGGCCGAACTCGACGCGCACCTGAGCCGCCGCGACGAATCCGCATTCGACGACGGCGGCCGCCGTGAAGCGGAGCTCGCGGAGTGGCAGCGCATCGTGCAGCTGCTCGCCGCCCTCGCCCGCACCGGCGCCCCGGATGCCGACGGCGACCTCGAGTTCGTCGGCCGCCTCGCCCAGGCCGACCAGGCCGACCAGGCCGCCACGAACGCGCTCGCCGCGTGGCTCGGCAACGCGGCCGCAGTGAAAGGCGGCACGGCGTGAGCGCGACGGACGAGGTCGTGGTGGCCACCTGGAGCGAGCACAGCGCGGTCGGCCACCACTACGAGGACCTGCTCGCCGACGGCCAGGTCATCGCCTGGACCGAGCCGCTCTTCGGCGAGACGCTCTACCCCGGCGACGACGACCCCGACTACAACCCGATCTGCGACTGCCCGCGCGTCCCGCAGCAGTTCTGCATGGAGTGCGCCGGCTGCGCCGCCTGCGGGCAGTGCTCCGGTCCACACATCTGGCCGCCGCGTCGGGACTGATCACCACATATTGGCTGGTACGCCACTGCTGTACACCGTGTTCCACATCTACGGTCTGGACTACTCAAAACCGTCCGACTGATGGGCAGTTGGGTGGCTCAACAAAAGGGAGACCGTTTCATACGATTAAGACCCATTGCGAGTATGTTTGCCGTTTCTGTAGCGCTGGTCGCCGCCAGCACACAGACAGCGTTGGCGGACCCGCCACCGAATCCGGGACCGCCGGAGATGACAGTGTCCGCGGGGGAACACACTGCGCAAGACGCGAGCTGCGACTACTACGCGTCGACGCCCAACTACAGCGGCTCCCGGATGACGGGCACCGGAGGCATCAAGACGTGCTCAGGTGCAACCGCGGCCTGTACCAGCGAGGTAGACCTCGAGTACTACAGCAACACTTCAAGCCAGTGGTACACGACGGGCACTTCAAGGCAGACCCTATGCGCGCCCCCGCTACGGTCGTCGACCTCAGCAGCAACCTGCGTGCATCACACCGGTGACACGAACCGCGCCTACCGCACCAATACGTACGGGACCCTCGTGAGTGCGGGCGGCTCTGTCGGTAGCGGCACCGTATACAGCAACGTTCTGTACGTTCCCTGCACCTAGTGGGACATTGGGGGCCTGGGGCCGTTGTACTCGTCCTCGGTGCCAGGCCTTCCCCCTCCCACCGAAAGGATCGGCCGTGCTCCCCGACAACGACATGCTGTGGCGTCGTTGCGCTCATCTGGGTCGTGTCCTGCTGCCGTTGGTAGATCAGGAGTCATGGCGGCAGGCCCGTCGCCACGAGAACCTGCGGGCCTGGGACATTGACTCGCAGGCAGGCGAGCGACTGATCGAGACCTTCGCCGCTCTGGCGACCCATGCTGTCGCAGTCGACTCCTCACTAACCGCCGCAGAATTAGATGATCTGTCACTCAAGACCGTGGCTGACGCGGCGACCGGCAAGCACGACTACGAACTGCTCGCCGGGCTCCCGAAAACCTTCGCCGACGACCGTGACGAACACGCCGTCAACGTCTTTCGCCTGCACGTCCACCGGGGCGGTCAGCACGGCCGTCGACTCACCCAACTGAGCACGGAACTGCGCCATGCACTGCTCGTCCTCGCCGAACGGGCACCCACATGTGGGGGAGTCTTCCGCCAGGCGGCCGAGGCTCGCCTACCGCAGTGATTCCATAGGTCAGACGGGCAGGCCGCACTCCCCACCGCAGGTGGTGGCTGTGGGCCAGGCGACTCCCCGCACTCCGGGCAGACAGCTAAGCCCACTACCGCCTGCCAAGTAACCGGTATGGCCCGGGAGCGGATCCGGTGGCCGGTCTGGCTTTGTTGGTCAGGAGCGAGAGCGTTTGTCACCCAAGGGCAAGAACACCCCGTGGACAAGGCAGACGATGTAGCCGAGTTTCAGCAACGCCCGGTTGCTTGACTCGGCATTGATGTTGTGCGTTCCCCTGGCTGTGTGTCGCGGGCGGTCATCGTATGCACGACGGGCAAGGGACGGGGTGGCAGGATGACGCGGTGTCCGACTCTCGCCATGAACCGTGGCTGCGCGGCATCGCCTTCAATCCGGCGGCGCCCTCCGACGTACTGATACGCCTGCTGGATCAAGCGGCTGGTGAGGTCGGCCTGCTGATGTGTAAGGGCCGCGACCTGCCCGACGCCGTCGTCGACGCAGCCCTCCGCTACCCGGCCTGGCGGATCCGCGGCGCGCTCGCCGGCAACCGCTACGTCGACCCCGCACGACTCGCCCCCTTGGCAACGGACCCGTCGGGACTCGTCCGTGCCCGGCTCGCCAGCAGCCCTTATCCCCGTCCCCGATGGGTCCGACCGCTTCCGGACGACATCCTCGTCACCCTCCTGACCGCCCAGGACGGGGGCGAGGACGGCAAGCTCACCGAGAACGAGATCATCGGGGAGCTCGAATCGTCCCAGCAGATCCCGCTGTCCTTCTACCGCTCCATGGCCGGCCGCGAGCACCCCGAACTCCGGATACGGGCCACCTGGAGGTGGCAGACGCTCACCCCGGCGCAGCGGGCGGGGCTGCGTGCACGCTGGTTCGCCGGCGACGAGGTCTACGGCGGGCGCGAACTGCGCCGCAGTGCTCGCCGGCTCGGCTTCGACTACGCCCTGTCGGT
>NZ_JBICXB010000031.1:0-82806 GCF_043200055.1 Streptomyces sp. NPDC048496
AGACGAAGAGCACTCCGGCGCTGCGCGCCTCCGGGCCAAGGATGGCCTTCACCCCCGCCCTGAAGGGCGGAGCACTGGCCAAGATCAGAGGTAGAGGCCGTACTGGAGGCGGTAGCGGGCGAGATCCTTCGACTCGGTGTGGAACTTCGCGTCGGTCGTCACTCCGCGCTTGTTGGTGCCGACACCGGACTCGTAGACATAGTCGCCAAGATGAACGACCAGATCCAGATTCTCCTCCGCCAGGTGCCGGTAGGCCGTGAAGTAGCCGTCCTGCCATGCCTGACAGGAAGCGAAGGCGAAGTTCAGCTCGCGGGGAGAAGCCCAGATGGCAGGGGTGGTACGAGTACGGCCCGTCCGGGACACGTAGTCCCCCACCCGGAAGCGGTAGTAGTACTCACGGTTCGGGTGCAGGCCGTGGATCTCGGGGTGCACGGAGTGTGCGAGTTCGGAAGAGGCGATCACGCTACCCCTCTGCACGGGGCGGCGGAAGCGTTCGTCCGCGGCCACCTCGTACTCCACCCGGACCGTGCGGCCCGGCATGCCGCCCAGCCCGTCGGCGGCGAACGGATCGGGGGCGAGGCGGGTCCACAGCACGACACCATCGGACCGGGGGTCCCCCGAGGCCACGCCCAGGGTGAAGGGGTTGCCGCTCAGCGGCGGGGCGGCAAACGCCAGATCGGCCTGCCAGAGCCCCGTCCCCAGCGCCAGAGCCGCCGCTCCGGCGCCGCCGAAGCCGAGCAGATGCCTCCGGGACAGAGATTGCGCGGTCAACGGAACCTCCAGTGCTGGCGAGTTCGGGCGTCGCCAGTACCGTCGCGGTCGGCGGTGTCCGCCGAGGTTCCCGGATGCGGACGCGGAACGGCCGCTTGAGCAACTCCGAGTGACGGACTCACGGTTGCCGGACTCCGCGCACGCCGGGAAGGCTACTCCGCCGGTGATCCGCCGGTCCACCGACACCGCCGTACAACCCTTACGCCATTTTGTCGGTCTCATGACGCGCAGCCGTTCTCCTGCAGGGGCCGCCCGGTTCACCCACGCCTCATACAGAGGATCCGTCCATGAGAATCGCCGCTGCGGGCCTGCGTGCCCTGCGGGGTGGAGCCGGCGCGGTCGGCTCGCCGCGCTGCTTGCCCTGGCTGCCGCGCACCGGCACGGGCACCCGGCTCGCCGGAGGCGGCCTCGCCGACACCCGGGCGGCCAACACCATGCTCCTCACCGCGACAACTGCGGCCCTGCTGGCGGCAGGTGGGGGCGACCTCCATTCCGCCGGGCGGCGCCGCACGCCGCCCCGAGCCAACTGAACAGTGGCCATTCGGCGCCGCTCAGGCCCCCGTCACCCCGTCCAGCCGCTCCCGCACCAGATCGGCGTGGCCGATGTGGCGCGCGTACTCCCCGATCATGTGGATGTGCACGAGGCGCAGCGAGAAGACCTCGCCGCCGTGGACAAAAGTGTCGTCGAGCGATACGTCGGCGATGGCGGCGTCCGCCAGCCGGCACTCCTCGACCAGGCGCGCGTAGTCGTCGGCGGCGCACGCCGGGTCCAGGTCCTCGAAGTCCGCGTCCTTGCCCCTGGCGGGGTCGTACATCGGGTCCAGCGACTGGCCGGCGAAACGCTCCCGGAACCAGGTGCGTTCGACCTTCGCCATATGGCGGAGCAGCCCGAGAAGGGTGAGGTTGGACGGCGGTACGGTCTGTTCGGCAAGCTGCTCACCGGTCAGGCCGGCGCACTTCTGCAGCAGGGTGCTGCGGAACCATCCGAGATATCCCGTGAGCATCTCCCGCTCACCGGCGACGAGGGATCCGGGCGTGCGTGTTGCGTCTGGTGCTGTCCATGTCATCGCCAGATCATGCCCGTCGGCCCCCGGATACTGCCAGGCCTTTCACCACCTGTCAGTGCTGTCCGAGGACCAGTCGGTCGTGGCGGAGGTGGTGATGTTCGCGGCCACACCCACCACCAGGAAGAGGATCAGCAGAGCCTTCCCCGCTCCGCTCATGATCAGCGGCCGGGTGGCGGAACGGGGCTGCTGATCGGGTACGGAAAGGGCTTCTTCGCCGAAGAACCCCTTGGGGTAGGCCGGGGTGAGCATCATGAAGTAGGCGTAGAAACGCATTCCGTAACGGAGTGTCGCGGCCGAGGCCTCGAAGAGGGGCTGGGGCATGCGTCCCAGGATCAGTGTGATCAGCCACCAGATGAAGGACAGCGCCCACCAGCCGGAGGTGGCGAGTCCCTGCACCACCGCTGCCGGAATCATCAGGATCAGACGGAAGAAGACTGCCAGCCGGTTGAGTTCCGTCGGCCGGAGCTCGATCTGGACCGGATAGTCCGGCGGCGGAGTCAGGGCGAACGGCGGATAGCGGTCGATCAGCAGCATTGCGCTCGCGCCGACCCGCGTGTGGTACCCGAGATATCCGGCGAGAAAGCGGAAGACCGGTTCGGGCAGCCGCCCCAGGACCAGGGCGGCGAACCAGCCCGCGATGGCGGTGAAAAAGGCCGCGATGTAGAGGAAGAACAACACGATGAAGTGCGGGATCAGCAGAAGCAGCCGCACCAGCACCGTGAGCCGGCGCTGCCTCGCCGGCTCGACGAGGTCCAACACAGGGAGCCACTCCCCCACGTCCGGCCCCCTGGGGCCCGTCCACTGGGCGTCAGCCATGTCGCTCCTCCTCGGCAGGTGATGCATACCCCATCGGCACCTACGACGTCACCCCACGCTCGGCCCGCCGATACGGGCCCGCAATCGACCACGGGCCGATCGGGTGTCCTGACGGGCCGCGCCGGACCGGGCAGGACCCGGCCATCGGTCGTCCCCCGATGACCGGGTCCGTCGTCATGTGGTCACGTCACTCGCGCCCATCTTGTCGGCGATGGCACCGTAGTCGCGCTCGACGGTGACCAGCTTGGGCGTGGTGCGGCCACCGGCAGGTCGGCGTAACCGCCGTAGTCGGCGTACCAGCCGCAGAAGGACAGCATCACGCCGCCGAGCGAGAGCAGCGCGCCGGACCTCTCCTTGTTGCTCGATCTGTCGTTCTCGTCCACTCGTCCTTACAGGGTGGTGCCTGTGGTGCGGTGCCCGCGCCGGCGGTCGGTGCGCGGCTTGCGCTCGCTGCCTTCGGCTGCGGCGCGGACACCGGTGAGGGTGTAGGCCAGCGCGGCGGCGGCCACGATCGCGAGCAGGGCGAGGCCGGCCGCGTACGTCCCGTACTCGCCGTACAGCGAGCCCATCACCAGCGGCGGCAGGAAGCCGCCCAGTCCGCCGGCGGCGCCGACCACGCCGGTGACCGAGCCGACCCGGTTGACCGGGGTCAGCAGTGCCACCAGGGCGAAGGTCGCCCCGCTGGCCGCGCCGAGCGCGGCGGCCATGGCCAGGAAGGCGATGGTTCCCACCGGCGCCAGGGCCGGGGTGAACGACTGCACCACCGCGTGTCCGCATCCGGACTCGCCGACGGCATGGGCCATGAGTCCCTACTGACGGACAGACAGGCCCCGGGTTCGGGTCCGGCCGTCCCTTTCCACCACCCTCACCACCTCGCACACCGGGTTGCCCGCGCGGCCTCCGCGAATCCGCGGCCGCGGCCGGCGTCCGCGTCGGGATGCGCTGAGGCGGGCAGGTCGTCCCTATCCCCGCGCCACCCCCTGGGGACGATGGGCTGATGCTCAAGAACGACGCCTTTCGCGCACTCGACCACCAGGAGTGCCTGCGCCTGCTCGCCAAGGTGCCGGTCGGCCGCGTGGTCTGCACCCGGCAGGCACTGCCAGCGGTCCTCCCCATCAACTTCTCCCTGGACACGGCCTCCTGCGTCCTGCTGTGCACCTCGCCGGGCCCGGACCTCGTACGCGCCATCGATGGTGTCGTGGTCGCCTTCGAAGCGGACGAGTTCGACCGACCGGCAAATGGGGGGTGGGAGAAGGAGCGGGGCTGGGTGCGTGCAGCTGCAAGGCGGAGGATTGAGACATGGCGGAGCCATGGTGATTGACGACAACGCGGCAGATGTGCGTGCCCAGCCCCGCGACGCCGCCCCCCATTTGCCGGTCGGTCTTCGATGCGGCGACCCGGTCCGGATGGAGCGTCGTCGTCACCGGACGGGCCGCCGTGGTGACCGATCCTGCCGAGCGTGAGCGGCTGTCGCAGGCCGGCCCCCACTCCTGGATGCCTCTGCGGGAGGCGGTGTTCGTGCGGATCGAGTCCGAGACGGTCACCGGACGCGAGCTCCGGGGAACGCGCGGCACGCAGTGAGGCGCGCCCCAACGGCCGCTTGGATTCTGACTCCTGCCGAGCAGACCGGTCATGAGCCGACGGTGCGGAATCAGTCCGTGCGCTCGGTCCTCCTGTCGGTCCTCGTGTGAGAAGCCTTCGACTCCAGCCCCGTGACGGAACCAGGCGCGGGGTATGCGGACGCACGGGGCGTACTGCCGCCGTCCGGGCCGTACCCGAAGCGGATCAGCAGCTGCGGGCAGCACCGCCGCCTCGATCCGGCCATCGCCGTCCGCAGGTCCGGCCACTCCATCGTCTGGTGCAGCATCGAGGTGCGCACCCCGTGCACGGTCGCCGTGAGCAACACGCGCTCCAGCGCCTGACCTGCCCGCAGCCAGTCCTCCGGCCGGTCGTGGGTGGTCCACAGCAGGGCCACCTGGGCGTGGCGTTCGAATCGCAGGGCGGGCAGCCGCGGTACGGGCAGTGCGCCGGTGAAGTCCCGAACCGGCATCCGCCCGGACGCGTCCCGCGGGCCCAGGGCGGTAAGGGGAATGCCGTAGGAGGCGTCCGCTCCCGGAGCGGTGATCCAGGTGCGTCCTTCGGCCGTGCGGGCCGGGTGGGCGGCGTTGCGCGCCTCCGCCGTCTGGGTCAGGCGCAGCAGGTGCCGGGTCCCCACGATGTCGGGCACGTCCAGGTACGCGCCCTCGGCCCGGGCCGAGCTGATCATCTCGGTCACGATCGTGTCCGGTACCGGCCGGCCGGTAAAGGGCATCCGGCTCGTGTGGCGCCGCTCGACCGCCTGGTACAGATCGCGCAGGGGCAGCTGCCTGCCGGCCTCCGTGGTGGGCGCGGCCAGTTGCACCGTGGCCAGCAGGTCCGGATCGTCGACGGCGGGACGCAGCCGGACGATGGGGTCCCAGCCCAGATGCACCGCGGCCGCCCGGAAATTGAAGACGGCCGCGCCCACCGAGAGGTGCTGGGCGCGATGCGTCGGGTCGGTCAGCGGCAGTCTTCGCTCCGGCGCCGAACGGACCTCCAGCACCTGGCTGTCGGGGTCCACGTGGAAGCGCCAGGGCTGGGTGTTGTGGATCGACGGAGCTGCCACGGCCGCCGCGAGCAGCGACTCCACGGTGGCTGAGTCCAGGGCGCGGGTACGGGTACGGGTACTACGCACGATGCCTCCTGTTTCGTTCGGGCCGCGGGAGAGGGCCGCCTTGGCGGCGTGTCGGTCCGGGGCGGCGGGGGCGCGGCTCATGTGGCGGGCAGGGCGGTGGCCAGCAGGACGACGCCGAGTGAACCGGCGAGGGAGACGACCGCCAAGGCCCGGGCCAGGTCTGCGCGGCCCTGGGCATGGGCGATGCCGTGACCCGCCGCAGCGAGCATCACCACGACGAACAGGGCGAGTTTGGCCGCCAGGGTGCGGCCGTAACCGGGTTCGGCGAGCGAGGCCCAGGTGACGCCCTTGTGCCAGGCCATGGCCCAGCCCGTGCCCAGTTGCAACGGCAGGAAGACCGTTCCGGTCAGCACCCCGAACCGGCGGCCCGCCGCGGCGGTGAAGCGGTCCTTGGCCTCCGGGGCGAGCAGGTGGCGGGCCAGCGGCAGGATCACCAGGGTCAGGGTCAGTTGGCCGCCGACCCACAGGGCGGCGCCCGCCACGTGCGCGAAACGCACCAGGGACCACCAGCCGACGGTGTCCATCAGTCACTCACCTCCACCATGCCGTGGGCTCCGGCGTCGGCGTGGCGCGTGTCGTGGTCGACGAACGCGTAGTGGCCCGCCTCGGGGAACGTCGTCTCGACGAAGCCGCCCTGCGCCGTGGCCAGGTCCAGCACCTGTGCGCCGCCCGCCTTGTCCGGCTTGAGCAGGTGGGCGCCCTCCTTGTACAGAGTGTCGAAGACGGTGCCGACAAGGTGGAAGGCGATGCCGTCGCTGGGACCTGCGGCGACCACCCAGAAGCGGACCCGCTCGCCGGCCGCGGCCTTCAGAGGCCGCTTGGCATACTGGGCCGCGATGCCGTTGAACACCCAGGCGTCCGGGGTTTCCTGACGCAACTTCGTCACCTGGGCGGTGCTGCCGAGTGCGACAGCCGGGCGCCATCCGGCCGCCGGCCCGGCGACCGCGGTCAGCAGGCCTCCCCCGGTCAGCGCCAGCACCCAGCGCGCCAGCCGGGTGGTGCGCTCGGCCATGCGCACGCCCAGCAGGTCCTTCGCGGCGGCGGTGCCCAGCTCCCGCGGGTCGCGGTCGGGCACGGCCTCGGCGCGGCAGTGGCGGCAGGTCAGCGGGCAGGCCCGGGTGGACTCCCAGATGACGATGAACGGCCGCTCCGCGGCGTCGTGCCGCTGACGGCGGATCCCCCGCGCGGTGGCGCTCATCGCACCGCCCTGCCCAGGCCGCGAAGGGTGTGTCCGGCCGCCGTGGAGTCAGGGCGGACGAGGCGGGCGGCCGGACGGTGACCGGCCCGGACCGTGCGCGGCACCCACCGCGAGCGACAGCGGTGGAATCGGCCGGGCGAGCGCTCCGAACGGTCGTACACGGGTTACCTCCGGGATCGGTCGGCTGTCAGCATCCACCGACGGCAGTGGTCGGCGCGGCGGCCGATGGTCCTGCGGAACATGGGTCAACGGTCCCTTTCTCGGCTGCGCGGGCCGCCGTGCGGTCCTGAGCACCTGGCACAGCCGCCCGCGCCACAGACCGAACGGCCCTATGGCGAGAGGGCCGGACGGCGCGACGACGGGTTCCCGTAGACCCTGCCCTGACTGGCGGCAGGCGACGAGCATCGTCACCGGAGCCGCCCGCGGGATCCTCCGTGGGCGGTGTCGCGAACGATGTGGAGGCAGTGATGACCGTGGCAACCCGCCCAGACGTGGACGCACCGGCCGAGGCCTGGCGCGGCTTCGCGGGCCGACGCTGGCGCGACCGGATCGACGTACGCGACTTCATCCAGGCGAACTACACGACGCACGAAGGCGGTCCGGAGTTCCTGGCCGGCCCTACCGAGCGCACGCTCACTGTCTGGCGCAAGGTCAGCGCGCTGTTCCCCGAGGAGCGGCGCAAGGGCGTCCTCGACGTCGACACTGCCACCCCGTCCACGATCACCTCGCACGCGCCCGGCTACATCGACCAGGACCGCGAGCTGATCGTCGGCCTGCAGACCGACGCCCCGCTGAAGCGGGCCATCATGCCGAACGGCGGGCTGCGGATGGTCGAAAACGGGCTCGCGGCGTACGGATACGAGCCCGACCCGTTCGTCACGAAGGTCTTCGGCACCTATCGCAAGACCCACAACGACGGCGTCTTCGACGCGTACACCCCCGAGATGCGCGCCGCCCGCAGGGCGGGCGTCATCACCGGCCTGCCGGATGCGTACGGCCGCGGCCGGATCATCGGCGACTACCGGCGCGTCGCGCTGTACGGC
Organism: Streptomyces sp. NPDC048496; assembly: GCF_043200055.1. Classification (NCBI taxonomy): domain Bacteria; kingdom Bacillati; phylum Actinomycetota; class Actinomycetes; order Kitasatosporales; family Streptomycetaceae; genus Streptomyces; species Streptomyces sp. NPDC048496. The sequence continues at coordinate 7,609 of NZ_JBICXB010000031.1, forward strand.
ACCGACCGGCTGGCCGAGGCCAAGCGTGCCGAGCGGGCCCTGCTGGACGCGCGGCCCTCCACCCCGGACGCGATCCGCGACCGGGAGGAGCTGGCCGAACAGATCCGCGCGCTCGGCGAGCTGGCGCGGATGGCCGCCTCGTACGGCTGCGACGTCACCCGCCCCGCCGCCACCGCGCACGAGGCCGTGCAGTGGCTCTACCTGGGCTTCCTGGCCGCGGTGAAGGAGCAGAACGGCGCGGCGATGTCTCTGGGCCGCACCTCCACCTTCCTGGACGTCTACCTCCAGCGCGACCTGGACGAGGGGCGCATCAACGAGACCCGGGCCCAGGAGCTGATCGACGACTTCGTGATCAAGCTGCGGATTGTACGGTTCCTGCGCACCCCCGAGTACGACGCGCTGTTCTCCGGCGACCCGACCTGGGTGACGGAATCCATCGGCGGCATCGGCATCGACGGCCGGCCGCTGGTCACCCGCACCTCCTTCCGCTTCCTGCAGACCCTGTACAACCTGGGACCGGCCCCCGAGCCGAACCTGACCGTGCTGTGGTCGCCGCGGCTGCCGGAGGGCTTCAAGCGGTTCTGCGCCCAGGTCTCGATCGACACCAGCGCCGTCCAGTACGAGTCTGATGAGCTGATGCGTCCGCGCACCGGCGACGACACCGCGATCGCCTGCTGCGTCTCCGCCATGGCGGTGGGCAAGCAGATGCAGTTCTTCGGTGCCCGCGTCAACCTGGTCAAGGCGCTGCTGTACGCGATCAACGGCGGCCGGGACGAGATGACCGGCGAGCAGGTCGCGCCCGAGATGCCCGCGCTGACCGGAGAGTACCTGGACTACGAGGAGCTGTCGGCGGCGTACGACCGGATGCTGGACTGGCTCGCGGAGACCTACGTCAACGCGCTCAACGTCATCCACTACATGCACGACAAGTACGCCTACGAGCGCATCGAGATGGCCCTGCACGACCACCCCGTGCACCGCTTCATGGCCTGCGGGATCGCGGGCATGTCGGTGGCCGTCGACAGCCTGTCGGCCGTCAAGCACGCGCGGGTGAAGGCGATCCGGGACGCGACCGGGCTGGCTGTGGACTACGAGGTCGAGGGCGAGTACCCGGTGTACGGGAACAACGACGACCGCGCGGACGCCCTCGCCGCCGGTCTGGTGAAGTCCTTCATGGCCAAGGTGCGCAAGCACCCCACCTACCGCGACGCCGAGCACACCCAGTCGGTGCTGACCATCACCTCCAACGTGGTGTACGGCAAGCACACCGGCAACACGCCCGACGGCCGCCGCACGGGAGCCCCGTTCGCGCCCGGGGCGAACCCGATGAACGGCCGCGACCGGCACGGCATGGTCGCCTCCGCGCTCTCGGTGGCCAAGCTCCCGTACGAGGCGGCCCGCGACGGCATTTCCCTCACCTCGACCGTCACCCCCGAGGGACTCGGTCACGACCCGGCCGAGCGCGCCGCGAACCTGGCCGGCATCCTCGACGCCTACATGAGCTCGGGCGGCTTCCACATGAACGTGAACGTTCTGAGCCGGGTGACGCTCGAGGACGCCATGGAACACCCGGAGAAGTATCCGGAGCTGACGATCCGGGTCTCCGGGTACGCCGTCAACTTCGTCCGCCTGACGCGCGAGCAGCAGCTCGACGTGATCAGCCGCACCTTCCACGGATCGCTGTGAACACCGCGGCGAACCCGGTGACGCGGCAGGTCCTCCCGGCGGCGGGACGGCTCACTGGCCGGGTGCACTCCTGGGACCTGTCCACCGGCGTGGACGGTCCCGGGACCCGGTTCGTGCTGTTCGTCAGCGGCTGCCCGCTGCGCTGCCTGTACTGCGCCAATCCGGACACCTGGCATCTGCGTGACGGGAAGGTGACGAGCGTCGACGAGGTGATGGCGGAGATCGCGAAGTACCGGGCCTTCGTCACCACGGCAGGCGGCGGAGTGACGCTGACGGGCGGGGAGCCGCTCCTCCAGCCCGCGTTCACCGGCGCGGTACTCCGCCGCTGCAAGGAGCTGGGCCTGCACACCGCCGTGGACACCTCCGGCTTCCTGGGAGCCCGCGCCGACGACGCGCTCCTGGCCGGCGCCGACCTGGTGCTGCTCGACATCAAGTCCTTCGACATCGGCACGTATCGGCGGCTGACCGGCGGCGCCCTCGCCCCCACGCTCAGCTTCGCGACCCGCCTGGACAGGCTGGGCGTGCCGGTGCGGATCCGCTACGTCCTCGTACCCGGCTGGACCGACGATCCATCCGCCGTGGACGGCCTCGGCGCCTTCCTGGCCGGACTGGGCAACGTCGAGCAGGTGGACGTCCTGCCGTTCCACAAGCTCGGCGTCCACAAGTACGACGCCCTCGGTATCGACTTCCCGCTGCGCGACACCGCCGTCCCCGATCCGGAGCTGGTGGAGCGGGTGCGGGAACAGTTCCGGGAGCACGGCCTGCGGGCGCTGTGAGCGGGTCTGATCCATTGATCGCTCATTGGGCGGTGCGTGGATGCGCGCGTTGATGACGCGGAGCCCTTCGCGGCCTTGTCAGGGGCTTACCGGCTTCCGTGCGGGGTGCGGTGCCGGGGCGCAGCGGCCTGCGGCTCGCGGACGTTGATCAGGCGTCACCTGGTTCGTCGACGGCGGTGAGACGGACGCCTGTGATCAGGTCGGGGTGGATGCGGACCGCGTAGTCCATGGTCTGGTTCACCCACGGGTTGAGCAGGGCCTGATAGCGGGCGAGTTCGTACGGGTCGGTCACCAGGTGGGCGTAACCGGTGACCACCACACTCCAGCCGAGGTGTGTGTCCGGGCCGATGGTGTCGGCCTCGTAGGCGACCACGACGCCCAGGCTGTCGGCCTGGCGGGTGCGCGAGGTCAGGGCCGCGCCCTCGTGGGTGCGGATGACGATGTCGCCGTTGTCCAGGATGTGGTTGACCGGGCGGACGGTCGGCAGTGCGTGGCGGGTGAAGACGATCCTCCCCAAGGACACGCTGCCCAGCAGCCGCAATGCTTCGTCGCTGTCGAGCTCGACGCTCCGGCGCGGCCCGGGAGGAAGTATCTGGACGTTGTCGATGGTCATGGCGGGCTTCCGTACGGATTCATTGCTCACTGCTGCGTGTCTCCGGCCGGCGTGGCGAGGCTGTTGCACGGCCCGTCGCCGGGTAGACGGCCGGTTCGCCGGTTCATGTGCGTCGTCCCTTCGAGACGCGGGCGGTTGCCTGCCGGTGGCACCCGGTGAGGCGGGAGCCACGGCAGGCTCGATCGGATCATTGGAACGGCACCGGAACTCCTCACACCAGGGCCGTTCGGCCCTGGTTCGTGTCCGGCCGACCCTGCACGGCGCCGCGTCCGGTCCCCGTGCCGTGTCGTAGGGCCCATGCGTACACGGCGGAGGGCCGATCCTCCTCGCGCGGGAGGGCCAGGCGACGTCAATTCCGCCCGCGGTCGGCTGGGCCGCCGCGCCACGGAGGCGGAGTGGCCGACCGGCGGGCGGCGTCCTTGCGGTGAACGGTGCTCTCCAGCCGGCCGCGCAGCCGGTCGTGCAGCCGGTCCGCGAGTTCATGCGCGCTGGCCTCCCGCGCGTGGGCGACGAGGAGGGTGGTCCCCACCCGGATCTCGGCCTCGGCGGACCACGGCTGCTCGACGTGGCGCGCCGCGGCCCTCGCGACTCTCACCTCACCGGTGACGCCCGCAAGCCCCGGCCGGCTGAGCACCGCGTCGGCCTTGGCCCGGATGTACGCGAGTGCTTCCTCGTCCACAACGCCTTCCGCCCGCACCTGTACGGCGACGGTGGTGGTGTCGTGGGTGCCGGTTTCCCTGGCAGTCATGTGCTCCGCTCCTTCTGATCGTCGGGCAGCGGCTCCAGACTGCTGCGAGCCCCGCCCCCGGCCCAGGGCTGTCAGGCCCCGGAAGCAGGGCCATGGGGCCTGCCCATGTGCGGTCGCCGGTCACGGTCCTCGGCCGTTTGGCCTCCCCGGTCCTCGGGCAGCCGCCGGGCGGGCCGTGGTCCGGTACGCCGACGAGAACGCGGCCCGCCGGTTTGTGCCCCGAGGTGCAGCGACTGCTCCCGGCAGTGGGATACCGCGGGGTAAACAGGGCCGACAGGCCCTGGCCCCTCGGCCCGGATGCGGGAAAGATCTCGGCACGGAGGCCGATCCCGTCCACGAGGGGACATCGGCGCGGAACGCGGAACCAAGGAGCAATTGATGGTGGACACCGAGCAGCCCCGCCCCGGCGGCCCGATCCGGGTCTTCCTGCTGGACGACCACGAGGTGGTACGGCGCGGCGTGCGCGACCTGCTGAACGACGAGCCGGACATCAGTGTGGTCGGCGAGGCCGGCACGGTCGAGCAGGCCTTGGTGCGCGTCCCCGCGTTGCGCCCTCAGGTGGCGGTGCTCGATGTCCGCCTGCCCGACGGCGACGGTGTGACCGTGTGCCGGGAGCTCCGCTCGAGCATGCCCGAGCTGGCCTGCCTGATGCTGACCTCCTTCGACGACGAGGAGGCCCTGCTCGACTCGATCATGGCGGGCGCGTCCGGGTACGTCCTGAAGCAGATCCAGGGCTCGGACCTGGTGTCCGCCGTACGTACCGTGGCCGGCGGCCAGTCCCTGCTCGACGCGAGCGCCACCACCAAGCTGATGGCCCGGCTGCGCGGCGGTCAACAACACGAGGAGGAGCCGGACGGGCTGCCGGGCCTGACCGACCGGGAGCGCGAGATTCTCGCACTGATCGGCGAGGGGCTGACCAACCGCCAAATCGGCCAGCGGCTGTATCTGGCCGAGAAGACGGTGAAGAACCACATCTCCCGCCTGCTGGCCAAGCTCGGCGTGGAGCGCCGCATCCAGGCCGCCGTCATCGCCACCCAGGCCCGGGACCGGCAGAAGCAGGTAAGGCGCTGAAGTCCCAGTCGGCGGTGCCGAGAACGAACCGCCGACTGGGACCCCATCTGGCGGCGTACGAATCGACGTCCGGGCGAGTGCACCGACCAGTCGCATCCATACGCGGTGCCGCCTTGCCTGCGGGCCGTCGCCCGGCCGCGGGGAGAAGCGCCTGGCCTGGCCCTTCGCGCACCGCACACCCCCACCGATCGCGGCCGGTGATCCTCATCTCACGTACCGGCCCCTGTATCTCATATCGGCCCCTGTCATGGGCCGATATGGTGGCCTCGGGCCAGAACCGGTTGGCCGTCGACGGGGTGAGGGGCTTGGAGGAATCACTGGTGGCAGGCTCCGAGGGTGCCCGCGTGCGACTGCCGCAGCTACGGCTGGATGAGCTGCTGGAGGAGTTGCAGGCCCGCCTGGACGCGGCCCGTGGCACCCGCGACCGCGTGCACAGCCTGCTGGAAGCGGTCCTCTCGGTCGGCCGTGAGCTCGACCTGGAGCAGGCGCTGCGCAGCATCGTGGAAGCCGCCGCGGTCCTGGTCGAGGCCGAGTACGCGGCCCTGGGCGTGATCGGGCCGGACGGAGAACGGCTGTCGGATTTCCTCACTGTCGGCGTCAGCGAGGAGCAGATCGCCCAGATCGGCCCCTACCCGGAGGGCCACGGCATCCTCGGAGAGCTGATCCGGCACCCCGAGCCGTTGCGGCTGGCCAAGCTCTCCGGGCACCCCGCCTCGTACGGCTTCCCACCCCACCACCCGCCGATGAACACCTTCCTCGGCGTACCGATCCGGGTACGTGACCAGGTCTTCGGCAACCTGTACCTGACCGAGAAGCGGGGCGGGGCACAGTTCGACGAGGAGGACGAGTCGGTCCTGTCCACCCTGGCCGTCGCGGCCGGCGTGGCCATCGACAACGCCCGCCTGTACGAGGAGTCCCGGCTGCGTGAACGCTGGCTGCAGGCGAGCGCGGAGATCACCCACAGCCTCATGTCCGGCAGCGACCGCGGCGAGGTCCTCGCGCTGATCGCCGAACGGGCCAGGGAGATCACCGGAGCGGCGCTTGCCGTGGTCGCGGTGCCGATGGAGGACACCGGCTCCCTCACGGTGGAGCTCGCCATCGGGCAGGAGGCGGAAGCCCACCGCGGCCTCGTGCTGCCCGTGGACGACAGCCTGATCGGCCGGGCCTTCGCCGCAGCGGCGCCCGTCGCCAGCCAGGACGTGTCCCGCGACCAGCGGGTTTCGGCCGGTCCGCCACGCTTCACCGGACTCGGCCCGGCCGTCGCGGTCCCCATCGGCACCGGTGACGGTGTACGAGGTGTGGTGTTGCTGGTTCGTGCGGCGGGCCAGACGGTGTTCTCCGACAAGGAGACCGAGCCGCTGCGGGGGTTCGCCGCGCAGGCCGCGGTCGCCATGGAGTTGGCGGAGCGCCGCAGGGACGCCGAGGAGATCGCGGTGCTCCAGGACCGTGACCGCATAGCCCGGGATCTGCACGACCTGGCGATCCAGCGGCTGTTCGCCACCGGCATGACCCTGCAGAGCGCGGGCCGTTTCATTGAGCACACCGAGGCCACGGAGCGCGTACTGCGGGCGGTGGACGACCTGGACGAGACCATCAGGATCATCAGGTCGACGATCTTCGGTCTGCGGTCGCGTGAGGGCGCCGACAGCCCCGGTCTGCGGGCGCGGGCGGTACGCGTGGCCGGCGAGGCGGCACCGGTGCTGGGCTTCGCGCCCAGCCTGCGTATGGATGGCCTGCTGGACACGCATGTGCCGAAGGAGATCGCCGACCATGTGGTGGCCGTCCTGTCCGAGTCACTGACCAACATCGCCCGGCACGCACGCGCCGTCCGCGCCGAGGTCGTGCTCGAGACCGACGGGCGCGAGGTGCGGCTCACCGTCTCCGACAACGGTGTGGGTATCCCGCCCGACGGCCGTCGCAGCGGCCTGCGCAACATGGCTGAACGGGCTGAACAACTGGGTGGAAAGCTGGAGTTGGCCAGCCAGGCCGACGACGGCACCACGCTGGCATGGAGTGTGCCCATACAGGTGGGCTAGTGCCGTGACCGGCAATGTTTGCCCCGTGAGGAGCGTCGTCCAGTGCGTGCGATCGCAAGGCGGCCGGACGTCCTTGGACGGGGTCTCCCCTGCTCGAACGAAGCTGAGAGCTTGGGGAAGGAGCTACCAGGGCATTTCGACAACGCCGGAAGCGTGCGTGCCACGCCGTGGCCGCCCGATCAGAGGTCACCCGACAGGCTCTGAGGGCAGTTGGGCGGCCCATCGGTCAACGCGCAGCGCCGGGTCGGCGGCCTACCGTTCTGCACACCACTTCCGGTATGCCGCCACGGCCGTCGGCAGGGTCGGGAAGATCAGGTCCGTGCCGACGGAATCCACCAGGCCGTACGCCTTCAGGTCGTTCACGAGATCCTGCTTGACCCGGGCGAGGGCGAACACGATGCCACGGTGGGTGAGTTCGCGGCGCAGCTCGTCAACTGCGTCGAGGGCGGTGATGTCGACCTCCATGTTGGCCTCGGTGTTGAGGACGAACCAGCGCACCGGGCCGGCCTGTTGGTCGACGGCGGCCAGGGCCCGGCGCCGGAAGTTCTCCGCGTTGGCGAAGAAGAGCGGCGAGTCGTAGCGGTAGACCACCAGGCCCGGGATCGTGCGTGCCTGAGGGTAGTCGTCGACGTCGTGCATGCCCGCCACCCCGGGAACCAGCCCCTCGACCGCGTCATGCGGTCGCGCCACCCGGGTGAGCAGCTCGGCCACCGACAGACCGACGGCCACGATCACCCCGTACAGGATGTCCAGGGCGAGCACGCCCGCCAGGCAGCCCACCGCGAGCAGCAGCTCGCGGCGCCGGAAGGACGCCAGCCTGCGGAAGCCCGCAAGGTCGATCATGCGGACCGCGGCGTAGACGACGAGCGCGCCCAGCACGGCTGAGGGTGTACGGCTCAGCAGCGGGCTCAGGAACATCAGCACGGCCAGCACCGCCGCACCGGCCACCAGCGAGTACGCCTGGCTGCGGGCGCCCGCCGAGGAGGCGAGCGCTGTGCGGCTGGCGCTACTGCTGACGGGGAATCCGTGCAGGACACCGGCGCCGAGGTTGGCCGTGCCCAGGGCAAGGAACTCCTGGTTGGCGTCGAGCCCGGGTCCTACTTGATCACGGCCGGTGAAGGCGCGCGCGGTGAGGATGAAGTCCGTGTACGCGACGATCAGCACCCCGAGCGCGGGCAGAACCAGACGCGGCAGCTCGCCCAGGTCCGGCAGGGCGACGGACGGCAGCCCCGACGGAACGTCGCCGATGACCTTGATGCCGTGACGGCCGTCGAGGTCGAAGACGGCCACGGCCGCGGTACCGAGGACCACGGCGAGCAGCGGTCCCGGCAGCGCCGGGACGTACCGCTTCACTGTGAACAGGAACACCAGCGCGGCGGCGGAGAAGACGGCCGTGGCCGGATCGGTGTCGGTCAGATGCCGGACGAACGACCACAGTTGGGGGAAGAACTCCGAACCGGTCGTCCGCACGCCGGTGAGCCTGGGCAGCTGGTCCACCATCATGATCAGGGCCACGCCGGCGAGATAACCGATCAGGACCGGGCGGGAGAGCAGGTCCGCCAGGAAGCCCAGCCGCACCACCCGTGCCACCAGGCACAGCAGACCGACCGTGACCGCGAGGGCCGCCGCCAGCGACGCGTAGCGCCCCGCGTCCCCGCCGGCGAGCGGGCCCACAACGGTGGCCGTCATCAGGGCGGTCGTCGACTCGGGACCGACCGACAGCAGCCGGGACGAGCCGAACAGCGTGTACAGCGCGAGGGCGGGCAGGATTGCCCACAGTCCGGCGACCGGCGGCAACCCGGCCACGCCCGCGTACGCCATCACCTGCGGCACGAGATAGGCCGCCACGGTCATGCCGGCCAGCAGGTCGCCCTTCCACCACGAGCGCCGGTAACCCAGCAGCGCGTCGAGGCCGGGCACCAGCCGACGCCACCACGCAAACCGTCCGCCCGAGCCCTGAGTCATGTGCCGCCTCTCTCCGTGTGAGTTCAGCATCCACCGGAGCGCGATCATCCGCGAGGCTGCTCCGGCGTCCCAACCGGCGGGTTCTCCACCTCCGGACCAACGGGCCCCCTGCAGACAGGGACGTTCAGCCCACCAAGTGGAGCCCTTCGGTATCCGGCGCGACCCCGCATCCCCGACGAGAGTGAGGGGCGTCACGACAACAACGACCCGAACATCCCCGAAGGGATCACCACCATGGCCGTGCACGAGCACCCTCACCGGAGCCCGGGCGTCCATCTGTCGGCCACCTCCGAGTCCGTCGTGTCGGCACACCTCGACACGCACACCGCGCAGGCCTACACCCTCGCGTCCCTGCGCATCCTGACCGGGTTCGTCTTCCTGTGGGCGTTCCTGGACAAGACCTTCGGCTTCGGCTACGCGACGGATTCCGGCAAGGGCTGGATCGACGGCGGGTCGCCGACGAACGGCTTCCTCAGCTCCGTCGCCGCCGGACCGATGGAATCGACGTTCCACTCCTGGGCCGGTGACCCGTGGGCGGACTGGCTGTTCATGCTCGGTCTGCTCGGCATCGGCGTGGCCGTGATGAGCGGTGTCGCGCTGCGCCTCGCGGCGGTGGCGGGCACGGCGATGATGGCGCTGATGTGGCTCGCCGAGTGGCCGCCCGCGAAGCACCTGTCGGACGGGGCACCGACCATGTCGACGAACCCGTTCGCCGACTACCACGTGATCTACGCCTTCGCGCTGATCGCCTTGGCTGCCGCGGGTGCGGGTGCCACCTGGGGGCTGCACAGGGTTTGGGCCCGGCTCCCGATCGTCCGCGACCACGCCTGGCTTCGCTGAACCGCCCGTGCTGCGACGGGCCCACGCCCCGGGACCCGTCGCACCGCCCCGTGCATGGGGCCGGACGGTCCCGCTGGAGGACCAGCGGCCCTGCCCCGCACAACCCCCTGAACACGACGCTGGAATCGGGTGGCCACCCGATTCAGGAGGTGAAGATCATGCCCCGCACCATCACCGTGGGCCTGGACGGCTCGCCCGAGAGCCGGGCCGCCGCCGAATGGGCTGCCCGCGAGGCCAAGCTGCGCGGACTGCCGGTGAAGCTCGTCCACATCTGGGAGCCCGTACCCGCGCCCATGGCGCAGGCCCCGCTCCTCGGCGCCGAGACCCAACAGCACTGGAGCGAGAGGATCCCCCGTGAATCCGCCGAGGGGCTGCGGCTGCGGAACCCCGGCGTCAAGGTCACCACGGAACAGCTGTCCGGCCGGCCCGGCGAGGTCCTCTCACGTGTCGCACAGGACAGTGCGCTGCTCGTGCTGGGCTCCCGCGGCCTGAGCGGAGTCGGCGGCTTCCTGGTGGGCTCGGTCGGCCAGGCCGTCCTGGCGCACGCCGATCGGCCCGTGGTCCTGGTCCGCGCCGGAGAGCAGGCCGCCGACGAGCACGCCATGGACTCGGCCGGCGTCCCGTCCGTCGCGGCCCCGTACCGGCCCGTCGTCCTGGGCCTGGCCACCGGCATCCCGGACAACTCGCTCGTCGAGTTCGCCTTCGACGCGGCCGCCCGCCGCGCCACCTCCCTGCGGGTCGTCCACGGCTGGAACCCGCCGCCCTACTACGCTTACGGCCTCTCCGTCGACTTCGAACTCTGCGGCGAGCTGTCCCGGCAGGAGGCCGGCGCTCTGACCGAGATCCTGCGCCCGTGGCGGCAGAAGTACCCGGACGTCGAGGTCGTGGAGGAGTCGCGCTACGGCACAGCCGCCAACCACCTGGTGGACGCCTCCCGCGAGGCCTCCCTGGTCGTCGTGGGCCGACGCATCCGCCGCTCCTCCGTCGGCACCCGCATCGGACCCGTCACCCACGCGGTCCTGCACCACGCCACCGCCCCCGTCGCCGTCGTCCCGCACGACTGAACGCACACCACCCCTGAGGAGCAATGATCATGAAGGCAGCAGTCGTACGAGCCTTCGGTGAACCTCTGGTCATCGAGGAGCACCCCGACCCTGAGAGCGGCCAGGTCAAGGCCCGCATCGTCTTCGACCTCGGCGCAGGAAGGTGAGGCCGATGGGGCTCCCCCTCGTCGTCGGCGTCGACGGCTCCGAGCCGAGCCTGCGCGCCGTCGACTGGGCGGCCGACGAGGCCGCCCTGCGCGGGCTGCCGCTGCGGCTGGTGTACGCATCGCTGTGGGAGCGGTACGAAGGCGCCGCACTCGCGCAGGATCTCGGTAAGCCGTCCGAACAGGTCATGGCCGAGGACGTCGTCGCGACCGCCGAGCGGCGCGCCCGGCGCCGCCGGCCCGATGTGAAGGTCTCCACCGACGTGCTGCCCGAGGAACCGGAGTACGCACTGGTACGGGAGAGCCGCACCGCTTCCGCGGTGATCCTGGGCACCCGTGGACGCAGCGGCATGGCCGAGGCGCTCCTCGGCTCCGTCAGCCTGACCGTCGCCGGCCACGCGCACTGCCCGGTGATCGTGCTACGCGGCAGCCACGACAACCAGGCGAAGCCGGGAATGCGCGGACGCGTCGTGGTCGGCGTGGGAGAGGAGCCGGAGCACTCGGCCGCGGTGCGCTTCGCTCTCGACGAGGCGCGGCTGCGCGGAGCACCGCTGGAGGCCGTATGCGCCTGGCGCCGCCCCGCGCACGAGAGCACCGACCACCCTCTGCTGGCCGGAGAACCCGCCCGGCTGCACAAGGAGCGGGCAGTTGAGGCGCTGGCGGCGGCCCTGCGGGACGTCCCGGCCGACGCCGATGTGCACCGACGCACCGTCGAGGGCCACGCCCGCACGGCGCTGGTCGATGCCTCGCACGACGCCGATCTCCTGGTCGTCGGGGCCAAGCGTCGCGACGGGCACTTCGGGCTCCAACTCGGCCGCGTCGCCCACGCGGTACTGCATCACGCCGCCTGCCCGGTCGCCGTGGTGCCCGAGCGGGCGTGAACGCCATGACCGGCTCAGAGGCCCGCCGCGCGATCGGGGACGTACGTCTGCAGATCGCGCGGCGGGCGCCCGTAACCGGTCGACGGCGGCCGCTCCGGAAGCTCCAGCACCGGCGGTGGCACCTCGCGGTACGGAACGGAGCCGAGCAGGTGAGCCATCATGTTCAGCCGCGCCCGGTGCTTGTCGTCGCTCTCCACGAGGGCGAACACCACGACGCCACCGTACGTTCCGACGAGGAACAGAGCACTCCTGACACCCAACGGGGCGGGCGAGCAAAGAGAAGCCCCGGCCGGATCGGGGGAATCCAGCCGGGGCAGTCAGGGGGTGGGCGCTGTGCGCGTCATCCACATATATGTGCGCGTCATCCACATATAGGTGAACGATAAACCATTGGATTCTGTTCCCTCGAATCCGCACCGCCCACTGTGACGCGGCACACGAGCCTCAGCGCCCGACGGGCGCCGTGGTCCCGTAGCGGCGCCGGAACTGCTCGATCCGGCCCGCCGTGTCCAGCACCCGATGGGTGCCGGTGTAGAAGGGGTGGCTCGCCGAGGAGGTCTCCACGTCGATGACCGGGTAGCTGGTGCCGTCCTCCCACTCCACGCGCCGGTCGGAGTCGGCGGTCGAGCGGGTCAGGAAGGCGACCCCCGCGGCGCGGTCGCGGAAGACGACCGGACGGGAGACGGGGTGGATGCGGGGCTTCATGCGTGTTCCTTCCTTGTTGCTGTGGGGACGGGCCGCTACTGCCGGTCGGGCCCGACGGGTCAGCGTTCCTCGCGGAAGAGGACGTGCTTCCCCGCGGCGGGGTCGTACTTGCGCAGCACCAGCCGGTCGGGGTTGTTGCGGCGGCTCTTGCGGGTCACATAGGCCTGTCCGGTACCGGCCGTCGACCTCAGAGTGACGACGGGGCGGGCTTCACTGCGTGCCATGGGCACCTCCGGTCGCTTCCAGCGACCCCATTCCAGGCTTGTGGGAATGGGTGTCGTTTTCGTTCTGGTGCTGTAACGCGGGTGGGTCCGGCGGCATTCCCGCCCCGAGCGGCGCCACGAAGAGCGACGACGCTCGTTGATCGCTGTGCCCAGCACATCGACGACTGCCGGAGGAACGACAGCCATGCGCTTCAAGAACACCCTGACGACCGCGGCCGCCACGGCGTCGATCGCCCCGGCCACGCTGACCGCGGCGGGCCCGGCGGCCGCCGCGCCCGCCTGTATCGCGCGTGAGGTCGTCAAGCAGAACAAGAGGGCCTGGACGACCAACAACTGCGGCAAGAACATGCACACCCAGCTGGTCATCAACAACGGTCCGGACAAGCAGTGCTGGACCACGTTTCCGGGCGAGACCCTGGAATGGAAGTGGAAGGTCGGCTCGTACGGGCGCATCGCCGTCTGTTGGCCGAGGCCGCCCCCGGCCCCCGGAGCCCCTGCGCGTCCGCGGGGGCTCTCGCATATGCCCCGATCGGGTGCGGCGCGACCCGCGGGAGCGGCGCACTCCGGCGCGCGCGGCTTCGCACACAACGGCCGACTTGCGTCAACACCCGTCAGCAGCAAGGCCGTTCGAAGAACCTGCGGCCCGAGCAGCCTATGGCATATGCCAGATGCAACAACGCATCGAGTGGTGCCAAATCACTTACGAGCTTCCTCAGCCTGTGCCACAGTCGTCATCGGTCACCCCCCAGACCTGGTTGTGCCGTGCCTGTATCGGAGTACGAGATGCCGCCCCATCTGTCCGGGGACCGCCCCGCCCCGCAGCCGCCCGAACGCGATGCCGTCGATGTGCTGATCGACCGGACCCTTCGGCTGCGCGGAGACGTGGACGCGGTGCGGCGCGATGCCGTCCTGATCGACGAAGACGATCCGCAACTGCGCTGGCAGCGTGCACTCTGCGAACTGGCGGTCCATCATCTCGATGATCTCGGCACGCATCTGGGACAACTGAAGGAGTGCCTGCCGCCGGGGGATGCGGATCAGCTCGCCGAGGAGCCGGAGCCCGCCCAGGAGAAACCGTTCGACGAGCCGCGGCCCGGTTCACTGCTGAGCCGTGTGGGCAGCGCCGAGTGGAATCTGCTGACCGACGAGGTCAGCTGGTCGGAGGAGCTCTTCCAGATCTTCGGCCGGTCCCCACAGGCGGGACCGCTGTCGCTGGACGAGCTTCCGTCTGTGCTGCTTCCCGAAGATCAGCCGTTGCTCACCTCTCTGGTGACGGCCTGCCTGGTCGACGGGAAGCCGATAGACGGCGAGTTCCGCATTCTGCGGGCCGACGGCCGGATGCGCACCCTGCACATGATGGGCGAGCCCGTCCTCGACGCGGACGGCTTCACCGCCTCCATGTGGGCGGTCCTGCGCGATGTGAGCGAACTACGCCGCAGCCAGCGCGTAGTGAGCCGGACCCGTGAATCGATCCGGCGTCAGCAGCACATGGCGCAGACCGAACGACGGATGGCGGTCGAGCTGCAGGAGACCGTGCTGCCCCCGTGGCGCGGCTCGTTGCGCCTCCCGCAACAGGGACCCGGCGCACTGGATGTCGCGGCGCACTATCTGCCGTCGGATTCCAGCGCGTTGATCGGCGGCGACTGGTACGACGCGCTGGAACTGCCCGACGGCAGGACGCTCCTCACGGTCGGCGATCTGACCGGTCATGGCATCCCCGCCACCACGGCCATGGCGATGCTGCTGGGCGCACTGCGCGGCATGGCCGTCGCCGGCATCGAGCCGGGCGCTCTGATGGGCCATCTCAACCAGTTACTCCAATCGTCGGCCCAGCCTGCTCTCGGCAGCGCGGTGTGCTGCCGTTTCGACCCGGCGACCGGCACCCTCGCCTGGTCGCAGGCCGGCCACCCCGCGCCACTGCTCTTCCGCCACGGAGCGGGACGCCCGCTGCCCCCGCCGGACGGGGTCCTGCTGGGGGCCGCGTCCGGGGTCGCGTACGAGCAGGACGAAGTGCACCTGCTGCCCGGTGATGTGCTGGTTCTGCACACCGACGGACTGACCCGCCGCAGTGACCGGGGTGCGGGCCCGGAGACACTGCTCGATCTCGCACCGCGCTTCGCCGAGGCCCGTACGGCACAGGAGTGCGTACGTACCGTCGTCGAGGAGTTCGGTGGGACCGAGCGCCTGGACGACGCATGCGTGCTGGTCGCGCGTATCGGGGCGTGAGCGCCCAGTAGGCCGCCTGAGCACGACAGCAGAGCGAATCACGGCACGGCACAGGAACGCAGACGGACGAGACCCCTACGCGTGCGGTGCTCGGGCGGTGGGTTGTCGGCGCACCTCTTCTTGGCGGTGCCGGCCGATCAGATCTCCGAACGTCTGGGCCGCTTGATGACCGAGCTCGGTGGCATGGCGAGCTCGATCTCCTCGCGCAGATCCTGGATCTTCGCGTATCCCGCGAACTGACCGGTGAGCCGGTACATTTCGCGCAGCCGGTCCCAGGTCCGGTGCGAGGAGGTCTCCCCCATCGTCACCAGGGCGAGCCGTGCGTAACGGTCGGCCTGCTCCGGGTCGTCGGCGATGAAGCACGCCGAGGCGAGCGAGATGTAGTCGAAGATCTTGGAGCGCTGGCGCCCGTTGACGCGCAGCTCCAGAGCCTGCTTGGCATGGCGCTGGGCGATGATCGCCACCGCCGGTTCATGCTCGGCGAGCGTACGGAACGCCAGGGCCTGCATGCCGTGCAGATCCGCTTCGTCGAACATCTGCATCCAACTGGGCGGCGGCACATCACCCTTGTCGGACACGAAGAGCTCCTCGGCCCTGCCGAGCGTCCGGCGCATGGCCTGACCCCGGCCCATGGATGCCTGTGCCCACGCCTCGATAGTGTGCAGCATCGCCTGGGTGCGTGGCAGCACCATGTCTCCTGAGCCGGACTTGGCCAGCTTCATCAGGTCCAGGGCGTCGTCGGGACGGCCCAGGTGGACCATCTGACGGGCCGCTCGGGAAAGCGCCTCGCCCGCGCGCGGACGGTCGCCTCCCTCACGCGCCGCATGGGCGGCGATGACGAAGTACTTCTGGGCGGCGGGTTCCAGACCGATGTCGTGGGACATCCACCCCGCGAGAACGGCGAGGTTGGCGGCGACACCCCAGAGGCGGCGCTGCAGGTGCTCGGGGTGGCGGTAGGCGAGCATGCCTCCCACCTCGTTGAGCTGGCCCACGACGGCCTTGCGCTGCAGTCCGCCGCCTCGGGAGGCGTCCCAGGCGCGGAACACCTCGACGGACCGCTCCAGTGCCTCGATCTCCTCCGATCCGATGGGGGCGGCCTCGTACCGGTCGAAACCGGCCTGGTCCGCGTAGAGGGGATCGTCGATCCGTGGGGCGTCGGCCGCCAGAACGGGGTCGGTGTGCAGCCAGTCGTGCATGGGGCCGGTGATGGTCGATACTGCGGCGAGCGCGGCGCCCGCGCTCACCAAGCCGCGTCGGTTGAGCATGAGGTCCATTCCCGTGAATTCGGTGAGGACCGCTGCCGTCCGTTCGGGCGCCCACGGCAGTCCGTCGGGATTGTCCTGCGTCCCGACCTCTTGCCGCTTCCCCACACGCCCGCGCCGGCCGAACCCGAGGTCCTCGATGGTCACGACACGACCGAGCCGCTCGGTGAACAGGGCAGCCAGCACTTTGGGCACGGGATCGCGTGGGGACTCCCCCATGTCGATCCAACGCCTCACCCGCGAGGTGTCGGTGGCCAGCTGCGGGTGGCCCATGGCCGCCGCCTGCCGGTTCACCATTCTCGCGAGTTCGCCCTTGGACCAGCCGGCAAGGCCGAACAGGTCAGACAGGCGGGTGTTGGGTTCTCCGGTCACGTCAAGCCCCCAGGTTCTCGGCTGTGTTGACACTAACCCTCTGTCAGTTGCGTTGCGACTATTCGCCAGGGTTCGCCAGGGTCCGCCAGATGGTCCGCAACCCGCGGTCCGGTGTCAGGTAGGAAAGCGCCACCCCGTCCGGCAGCCCTAGGTACTCCCCAGGGTGCCGAACGGCCGCCGGCCGGGGCGGTGCACGCTACTTGTCGGCGCACGAAGGGATCTGTCTCGCCCATGTACACAGCATCGTCCTCCGTGTCCGCCCCGCCCCGGCCGCTGCGTCCCCTGGGGGCGGGCGGCGGACCGTACCTCGACCCCCGCACCGCACCGTCGGCTCCCGGCACGGTCCGGCCCCGGCGGCCGGCCGGACCGGGTGCCGGCCCGCTCAGCGGGCGGCTGGACCTGTCAGGCCCGCAGGGCGCACAGCTGAGGATGGCGATCGCCTCCGTGCACCGGATCTGCCCGGAGTTCAATCCGGTGCAAGTGCTGCGGCGCAGCGGGCGTTCGGTGCTCATCGTCGGCACAACCGGACGCACGACGGCGGTCGCCAAGTGTTTACTGGACCACTCCCTCGCATGGACCGAGCGGTTCCGCCACGAGATAGCGGCATACCGGGCGTTCGTCCGGCACCGCCCGCCGGTCCGGGTACCGCGGCTCATCGCGGCGGATCCCGAGAACTGCACCCTGGTCATCGAGCGACTGCCGGGACGGGTGGCGGCGCTCACGAGGCACCCGACGGAGGCTCCGCCCCGCGCCGATGTACGGGCCGCGCTCGGCGCGATCAGCCGGGTCAACGCGTGGCGACCGGCCGCTGGGCTCTTCGACGCCCCGCTGGACTACGCATCCCGCATTGCCCGTTATCACGAGCTGGGGCTCTTCACCGACCGTGATCTGGGTGACCTGCAGAAGCTGCTGCACGGTCTGGCGCATGCGGGCGGCCGCCAGGGCACGAGGCAGTTCTGCCACGGTGACGCCCTTCTCTCCAACATCCTGCTGTCGCCCACGGGTCCGGTGCTGGTGGACTGGGAGCACGCGGGCTGGTATCTGCCGGGGTACGACCTGGCAACGCTGTGGACGGTGCTGGGTGACGCGCCGGTGGCGCGGCGGCAGATCAGTCAACTGGCGCAGGCGGCAGGGCCTGCGGCGCGGGATGCGTTCCTGGTGAACCTGATGCTCGTACTGACACGGGAGATCCGTACGTACGAGACGGCGGTGCAGCGGGCCATGCGGGACGGCGTGCCCACGGGCGGGGTTCAGGACCGGCCGGGTGCGCTGTCGTCGGGCGAGGAGCAGCGGTTGCTGCTGCGCCGGCTGCATGACGACTGCGCGATCGCCCGACGGGCGGTGCGTGCAGCGGTCGGCACTCGCTGACGCTGCGCTCTCCGGGAGATATCTGCCGCGGGTCCGGTGCCGACACACCGGGCCCGCGGCATGCGGGCGCCGCCCCGGAACCCGGTCCGTCCTCACAGGCTGAACGGGCCGAGGGCTCCTGGGAAGGCGCAGGTGGGGCGAGCACCGCGGGGCTCGCCCCACCCGTCGGCCGTCATCGGACCCGCACGATGTCCACGTCGGACGCCTTCACGAAAGCCACCCGGTGCCCGATCTGCACCGTCACATACTTCTCCTGGCCCTGGAAGTACGAGTGGTCCAGCGGGTACGACGCATCGATCGTGGGGGCGTAGAAGAAGCCGGTCGGTGCCTCGCCGCCGCCGGGGTACGACTGCCCGGCCTTGATCGTGTACGGCAGCGCCGTCCCGGCCCGCTTGTCCGCGAAGTCCGCGGGGTACTCGGACTTCTCCGGGTAGGCCACCCCGTACACCGGCACCTCGGTCCGGCCCTCCTTCGGGCGTACGACGTAGCCGGCGGTCGGGACGGTGGTCCGGGTGTGCGCCGGGGTCTGGAACCAGGCCTTCTTGCCGTACCACCAGATCGCCGTCCATCCGGGCGCATGGTCCGCGACGACCGCCTGGTGGGTCGCGCTGATCTTGCTGCCCCAGTCGGCCGCGCAGTTCGTGCCGGGCGAGCCGTCGGTGTGCAGTCCGGGGTCGGAGAAGAGCGGTGCGTCGGTGGAGGGTTCGGTGTGGAGCGGGACGGCACTGCTGCCCTGGACCGGCAGGTCGACGCCCTTCTCGCAGTCGCGGAAGGCCTGCTGGTTGTCCTTGAACCGGGGGCTGACGGTGACGAGCGGACTGCTCTTCGGGGCGCTCGGCACGGTCGTCGGCTTGCCGAGCAGTGCCATGAAGCGGTTCCAGTCCCAGTAGGGACCCGGGTCCCAGTGCATGTTCCTGGTACCGGCCGCACTGGTGGGCGGCACGCCGTCGTGGCCGATGATGTGCTGCCGGTCGAGCGGGATGTCGTACTTTTCGGCGAGGTAACGCACCAGCTTCGCCGTCGAGTTGTACATCTCGGGGGTGTACCACGTGGCGCCCTCGACGGCGACCCCCTCCTGCTCGATGCCGATGGAGTGGGTGTTGACATACCAGTTGCCCGCCTGCCAGGCGACGTCCTTGCCCTTGACCATCTGGGTGACATGTCCGTCGCCCGAGCGCACCACGTAGTGGGCGGAGGTCTGCTTCAGCGGGTTCTGGAAGATCTTCAGGGTGGTGTCGAAGTCTTCCTCGGTGTCATGCAGAACTATGAATTTGATCTTGTTGCTGTGCGGCCGGTCCGCGGTGTCGTAGTTGCCGTACGTCTCTTTGTCGGCCGGATCGCCGGTCTGCCGGTAGGCCGCCGGGACCCAGTCGCAGTCGAGGCCGCGCGGACACTCGGGCCGCACCCCGTCCGCGCCGGCCTGCGCCGCGGGGGTGAGCAGCGCGAGGCTCAGGGCGCCGACGGCGGTCAGGGCGAGCGTGAGTCTGGTCCTCTGCTTGGACGTCATGACAACCCTTCTTGGAGCTGTGCGCATGGAAAGTCGTACGTGGTCCGATCTCACTGTTCCGCTATGGGCGCACACTCTGTGACCTGAGGTGATGGCGCGTCAAGAGCGCAAGGAGGGTTGTCGGTCGAGCCACTGGACCAGACCACTGGCAGGGCCTCTGACCTGCGGCGGGAAAGAGGCAACGGGTTTCTGGCGGTGGGCTGTTACCTGGGTTTTACGGAGTGGCGACCGGGCGCCGGAGTGTGTCGGCGCCTCCCGTCGGGGCGCACTTTTTGTGTGACTAATTCCGGATGTGCGTGCCCCGGACGGCCCAGGGGTAGTGCTCGCGCGGACACGACAGGTACGCGCGGCCCAGCGCGGAGACACCCGGAAAGGCCGGACGCACATGGCTCAGCCCTTCACCCTGCCGGACTTCTATGTTCCGTATCCGGCGCGGCTCAACTCCCATGTCGAGGAGGCCCGACAGCACACCAGGACCTGGGCGCGCAGCATAGGGATGCTGGAGAGGTCCGGCATCTGGGAGGAGAAGGAC
This sequence comes from Streptomyces sp. NPDC048496, assembly GCF_043200055.1. NCBI lineage: Bacteria > Bacillati > Actinomycetota > Actinomycetes > Kitasatosporales > Streptomycetaceae > Streptomyces > Streptomyces sp. NPDC048496. The sequence continues at coordinate 27,628 of NZ_JBICXB010000031.1, forward strand.
CTCGACTCCCATGACTACGCGCTCCTCTGCGCGTACACGCATCCCGACTGCTCGGCGGAGGCCCTGTCGCTGGTCACCGACTGGTACGTGTGGGTGTTCTTCTTCGACGACCACTTCCTGGAGCTTTTCAAGCGCACCCCGGACCGGGAAGGCGGGAAGAAGTATCTGGACCGACTGCCCGCCTTCATGCCGATGGAGCGTGGGGCGCCGACACCGGAACCGACGAATCCGGTCGAGGCGGGGCTGGCCGACCTGTGGACGCGGACGGTGCCGGGCATGTCCGACGCCTGGCGGGCCCGGTTCGCGGAGGCGACAAAGAATCTGCTTTACGAGTCGCTGTGGGAGCTCGCCAATATCAACGAGGGGCGCATCGCCAATCCCGTCGAGTACATCGAGATGCGTCGCAAGGTGGGCGGAGCCCCCTGGTCTGCGGGTCTGGTGGAGTACGCGGCGGGCGCAGAGGTGCCCGAGTCGGTGGCCGACGAGCGGGCACTGCGGGTGCTGCGGGATGCCTTCTCCGACGGAGTGCATCTGCGCAACGACCTCTTCTCGTACCAGCGGGAGGTCGAGGACGAGGGCGAGAACAGCAACGGTGTGCTGGTACTGGAGACGTTCCTGGGCTGCTCCACACAGGAGGCGGCCGAGGCGGTCAACGACCTGCTGACCTCGCGGCTCCAGCAGTTCGAGAACACCGCGCTCACCGAACTCGGGCCGCTGTGCGCGGAGAAGGGGCTCGATCCGGAGGAGACTGCCGCGGTGCTCGCCTATGTCAAAGGGTTGCAGGACTGGCAATCCGGCGGCCATGAGTGGCACATGCGTTCCAGCCGCTACATGAACAACGGCGGGGCCGGCGAGGCCGCCCTCGGCTTCGGTATGTCCGCGGCGTCGATCCGGTTCACTCCGCGTTCGGAGTCGGCCCGGCTGCGCGGCCACACCCATATGCCGTACCAGCGGGTCGGTCCGTCGCTGCTGCCCGACTTCGACCTGCCGTTCGGCACGACGCTCAGTCCGCATCTGGACGGGGCCCGGGTCCGGATCGTCGACTGGTCGCGCCGGATGGGGATCCTGGAGGCACAGCCGGGCGTGCCGGGCTCGCACATCTGGGACGAGGAGCGGCTCGTCGCGATCGATCTGCCGCTGTGCGCGGCGGGCCTGCATCCGGACGCGACGCCCGACGAACTGGACCTCTCCTCGCAGTGGCTGGCCTGGGGGACGTACGGCGACGACTGGTTCCCGGTGGTGCACGGGCGGCCCCGTGACCTGGCCGGGGCGCGGCTGGCCAACGAGCGGCTGTCGCTGTTCATGCCCTTGGACGGTTCCGCGGTGCCCGAACCCGTGAACGCGCTGGAGCGCGGTCTCGCCGATCTCTGGGAACGGACCTCGGCCCCCATGGACGACAGCGCACGGCGCGCGTTCCGTACGGCCATCGAGTCGATGACCTCGAGCTGGCTGTGGGAACTGGCCAATCAGGCGCAGAACCGGATCCCGGATCCGGTGGACTACATCGAGATGCGGCGGCTGACGTTCGGTTCGGATCTCACGATGAGTCTGTCCCGGCTCGGTCACGGCAGGAAGGTGCCGGAAGAGATCTACCGCAGCGGACCGCTGCGCTCCCTCGAGAACGCCGCCGCCGACTACGCATGCCTGCTCAACGACCTCTTCTCGTACCAGAAGGAGATCGAGTACGAGGGTGAGGTCCACAACGGCGTCCTGGTCGTGCAGAACTTCTTCGGGGTCGACTATCCGACCGGGGTGGCGATCGTGCACGACCTGATGAACTCCCGGCTCCGCCAGTTCCTCCATGTCGCCGAGCAGGAACTCCCGGTCCTGTACGACGACTTCGGGCTCGATGTCGAGGCGAGGGAGATCCTGGCGGGCTACGTCCAGGAGCTCAAGCACTGGATCGCGGGCATCCTGATCTGGCACCGGGGCTGCCGACGCTACCGCGAGGAGGATCTCCGGCGCGGTACCGGCGCCCCGTGGCACCTCGGTGGTCCCAAGGGGCTCGGCATCTCGGCGGCGCGGGTGACCGCGCTGTTCGCTCAGCCCTCGGCGACCAGCGTGTAGCGGCCGCCCGCACGGGCCTTGAAGACCTTCTTGCCGCTCGCGAACAGTGAGCTGCGGACGGTCACTTCGCGGCTGCGGCTCGCCGTGATCACCACACGGCGGGCCTGCCCCGCGGACCATTCGATGTCGACGGTGAAGCCTCCCCGGGCGCGCAGTCCGCGGACTGATCCTTCCGGCCAGCCGTCCGGGAGGGCGGGGAGGATCTCGGCCTCGCCGTACTGGCTCTGCAGCAGCGTCTCGGCAATGCCCGAGGTGGCACCGAAGTTGCCGTCGATCTGGAACGGCGGGTGGGTGTCCCAGAGGTGGCGAGCGTGCCGTAGACGCTCGCGCCGAGGGCTCCGCCACCGGTGGGCAGTGATTCACGCTTCCAGCCCGCGGCCGGGGCGCGGTACCAGAGCACCGGGTCCACCGGTGTCTTGATTCCCTTCGGCTCCTGCGATCCTCGCGATTCATCGGAGGTACTGTCGGCGGCAGTCGTTCCGGTAAAAGCAGGAATTCCCAGCGCCATGGCGCCCTTTGTGCCGAGAGCTGTCTTGACGGTCGTGCGACGCGTGATCCCAGGCGCCCTTCCGTATGGCGCTAAAGATCCGATGATTATCCGGACAGATGCATGAAAAAGCAGCCTCTTGGGCAGAGGGTGCGAACACGTGGACAGAAGTGACCCCGCGGCCGCCCGATCAGTACGGACGGCCCTTGTGGGATGCCGGGGTCGGAGAAGCAGGGACGTTTCAGCCCTGTTGGAACAGCTCGGCCGGCAGCGGCTTCAGGAGGGTGTACAGATCATCGGTGATCGGCCGGTCCCAGCTGGCGATGGTGACGAGCACCCCGTCGCTGCGGTCGAACTGGACGCAGGAGATCCGGGTCTCGGAGAGCTTGACGCGCCGGACGATCAGCAGGTTGTCACCCTGCATCACCGGCATGTCATCGGTGCCGGTCACCTCGACCGGCTCGTCGTTCTCCAGCGCGAGCAGTAGCTGCGCGACCTCGAAGGGGACCTGGCCCTCCTCGGTCTCGCGGGCGGGCGAGCCCTCCGGGAGATTGCCGATGATCATCGCCGGTCCGCGGCCGCCGAACAGGTCGTACCGCAGGAAGACGCCCTGACAGCTCCCGTCGGGGGCGGGCAGCAGACCGGCACCGAGATTTCCGGGCCAGTCGCCCGGGTCCATGGCCAGGACGTCGAAATCCGGGCCCGCGGGTGTGGCGGCGCTACGGCGGCGGAGGAAGGACATGCAGACATGTTACGTGTCCCGGCTCATCTTGCGGAGCCGGGCCCGGAGACCCTCCCGTCGGACTCCGCGGCAAGGGCCTGCAGCACACTCACCGCCTCGGCGCCACGCCCGTGGGGGACGAACAGGTGGTCGTGGTGGTAGCCCGCCACCACATTGCAGCTGACCTCCGCGTCCGTGAGGGCGAGCGCCACGGCGGCGGTGAGTCCGACTGCGTCCAGGGCGGAGTGGACGCGAAGGGTGATCCAGGCCGCCACATAGTCGTACGCAAGCCCTGCGACGAGGGCTTCCGATTCCGGGATCACGAGAGTCAGGCCTTCGGGCTCGGCGACCGTCACCACGGGGGTGACGCCAGCGGGGACCGCGGCGCCGGGCAGCGTGGTGAAGACGTACCGGCCGGGATTCAGCTCCGGTCGCAGGCCGCTCAGCAGGGTTCGAAGATCACGCTCGCCAGTCATGAACGCCACGCTACTGCGGCACGCCCCGGGAGGGCGGGGTGCGGCGCCGCTCGTGGTGGCGGACCACTCGGGCGCGGTTGCCGCAGGACGGCGTGCACGACTCCTGGCGGGGGTGCTCCTTGACGAAGTAGCGGACGCACCGTGGGGCGTGGCAGGCGCACAGTGCGGCACGGTCCGGTCCGGCGAGGAAGCCGATCGCGGCGCGGGCCAGGGCAGCGGGCAGGGCGCTCCGCCGCGGCGTACCTCCGGTCGGGTGATGGGAGGCGAGGGGGGCGCCGCCGTCCGTCAGGTGAGGTCGAACTCGCCGTCGCGGGCGTTCACCACGAAGGCCCGCCATTCGGCCGGGGTGAAGATCAGCGAAGGGCTGCCGGGTCTGCCGGCGTTGCGCATCGCGATGAATCCCTCGACGAAGGCGATCTGGACATCCCCGGCCCCCTGAGTGCCCGGCCGCCAGTTCGCGTTGCTGAGATCGAGGTCCGGCTTGTCCCAGCCGGCAAAGGGCTGCTGGGTGGTGCTCTCCGCCACGTCGGCTCCTCCCGCTCGTCGTCCCGGCCAAAGCCTAGCCACCGTCGGCGGTCCCGGACAGGCCGCGGCCAAGGGTGGTTCGGCCGGTCCGGGACGGCAGCCGGGTCAGCCGGTGGGTGGTTCGGCTCCGACCAGCCACATGGAGAAGAACTGCGCCCCGCCGCCGTAGGCGTGGCCGAGCGCCTTGCGGGCGTCCGGCACCTGGTGCTCGCCCGCCTGTCCACGTACCTGCAGGGCTGCCTCGGCGAAGCGGATCATGCCGGAGGCACCGATGGGGTTGGTGGAAAGCACTCCGCCCGAGGGGTTCACCGGCAGATCGCCGTCGAGTTCGGTGACGCCGGACTCGGTGAGCTTCCAGCCCTCCCCCTCGTCGGCGAAGCCGAGGTTCTCCAGCCACATCGGCTCGTACCAGGAGAACGGGACGTACATCTCCACGGCGTCGATCTCCCTGCGCGGGTCGGCGATCCCGGCCTGACGGTACACATCGGCGGCGCAGTCCTTGCCCGCTTGCGGTGACACGAAGTCCTTGCCCGCGAAGAGGGTCGGTTCGCTGCGCATCGCCCCGCCGTGCACCCAGGCGGCCGGATACGGTGAACGGTCCGCGCCGGCCCGGTCGGTGAGGATCATCGCGCACGCGCCGTCCGAGGACGGGCAGGTCTCGGAGTAGCGGATCGGATCCCAGAGCATCGGTGCCGCCTGGACCTTCTCCAGAGTGATGTCCGGGTCGTGGATGTGCGCGTACGGGTTCTTGAGCGCGTTGCGCCGGTCCTTGTACGCGACGAGCGAGCCGACTGTGTCGGGCGCTCCCGTGCGGCGCATGTACGCGCGCACGTGCGGGGCGAAGAAGCCGCCCGCGCCCGCGAGCAACGGCTGCTGGAACGGGATGGGCAGCGACAGGCCCCACATGGCGTTGGACTCGGACTGCTTCTCGAAGGCCAGGGTGAGGACGGTGCGATGCACGCGTGCGGAGACCAGATTCGCGGCGACGAGTGCGGTGGAGCCGCCGACCGAGCCCGCGGTGTGCACCCGCAGCATCGGTTTGCCGACCGCGCCGAGGGCGTCGGCCAGATAGAGCTCCGGCATCATCAGGCCCTCGAAGAAGTCCGGCGCCTTCCCGATCACGACGGCGTCGATGTCCGCCCAGGTCAGTGCGGCGTCCTGCAGCGCGCGGACGGCGGCCTCGCGGACCAGACCGGCAAGGGAGACGTCCCGGCGGGCGGCGACATGCCTGGTCTGGCCGATGCCGACGACGGCCACGGGCTCCTTAGGCATGAGTGGCCTCCCCTTCGAGGACGGCGACCAGATTCTGTTGCAGGCAGGGCCCGGAGGTGGCATGAGCGAGCGCCCGGTCCGACTCGCCGCGCTGGATGCGGGCCGCGGCCTCGCCGAGCCGGATCAGCCCGGCAGCCATGACGGGGTTGGCCGCGAGCGCTCCTCCGGACGGGTTGACGCTGACGCCGGTGTCGAGTCCGAGCGCCCTGCGCAGCACGACCTCCTGCGACGTGAACGGAGCATGCAGCTCCACGGTGTCCACCGGTCCTTCGAAGGCCCCCGCGCGTTCGGCGGCGAGTCGGGTCGACGGCGAGTCGGTCAGGTCGCGCACCCCGAGACTGTGGGCCTCGATGCGGTGGTCGATGCCACGGATCCAGGCGGGGCGGGTGCACAGGGCGCGTGCGGTGTCACCGGCGGCGAGGATCACGGCGGCGGCGCCGTCGCCGACCGGCGGGCAGTCGCCGGTGCGGAGCGGCTGTACGAGATAGTCACCGGCCGGAACCGAACCCGAAAGCTGTGCGTGCGGGTTGTCCGCGGCAGCGGTGCGGCTGCGGTCGGCGATCGCGGCGAGGGCGGCCTCGTCGGTGTGGCCCGCGTCGATCAGCGCCTGGGCCTGGAGTGCGGCGAGGGCGACGGAGTCGGGCCAGAGCGGGCCGACGTAATACGGGTCCAGTTGGCGGGTGAGTACGTCGCGCACGTTGCCGGGAGAGGACTTCCCGTACGCGTAGACGAGGGCGGTGTCGGCCTCGCCGGTCTGGAGTTTCACCCATGCCTCGTACAGCGCCCAGGCGCCGTCCATCTCCACATGGGACTCGGAGATCGGCGGGTGGGCGCCGACGCCGTCGAGCGCCATGGTGAAGGAGAAGGCTCGGCCGGCGAGGTAGTCGCTGGATCCCGAGCAGGTGAATCCGATGTCGCGCGCCTTCAGACCGGTGGCGTCGAGGACCTGGTGGAGGACCGGCATCAGCATGTCGACTTCGGAGAGTTCGTCGGTGCGCCGCAGGTGATCCGTCTGCGCGAAGGCGACGATCGCTACGTCTCGCATCTACAGCAGCTCCTTGTACACGTCGTAGTCGGCGTCCGGCTCTCCGGTGGGCCGGTAGTGGTCGGGGTGGCGGCCGTCCTCGGTCCAGACGGGTTCGACCCGCAGCCCCATCCGCACCTGGTCGTACGGGATGCCGCCGATCCGTCCGTGCAGGGCGAGGTCGGCGCCGTCGAGCGCGATGTGGGCGTAGACGTACGGCACTTCGATGTCGAGATTCGCCGTGTGCGCAGCCTTGATGTTGACGATGCAGTAGGTGGTGACGGTGCCGCGCGGGCCGACCTCGACCTGTTCGGCGGTGGCGACGCCGCAGCTGGGGCAGGCACCGCGGGGCGGTACATACACCTTGCGGCAGGACGGGCAGCGCTCGCCGACGGTGCGTTGTTCGGAGAGGGCGTTGAGGTACGCGTTCTGGGCGCGGCCGGGGGTGTACGTGTAGTCGAGGCGGGCCGGGGTGACGATGCCGGTGACAGGGTCCGCGAACTCACCGCTGTGCGGGGACGGTTGGCCGACCTCACCCTCGTACGGTTCGAAGCAGGCGATGTCCGTGATGGCACCGGTACGCTCCGCGGACCAGCGGATGCGGACGCGCATGCCGGTGTGCGCTGCTCCGGGTCCCGGTGCGTCGAGGACGTGCAGCAGTGCGGTGTCGGCCCCGTCCAGCTTGACCAGCACCCAGGCGAACGGGGTGGCCAGCGGCTGGTCGCGGCGCGGGGCGGGGTTCCAGGCCCAGGTGATGACGGTGCCCGTGGCGGCGACCTCGGTCAGTTCGCGGAGTTCTTCGGCGGTGACGGGGTCGTACTCGACGGGCGGGACGAGGACTCTTCCGCCGGCGGTCCGCACGCCCAGGACGGTCCGCTCGCGCAGCCCGGTGAGGAAGGCACTCTGGACGGGGCCGAGGGAGCGGGTGAAGGGGAACTCGACCACCAGCGGTGCGCTGAGGACGTCGGGCACGGTTGTCTCCTTGGCTCAGGCGCGCCGGTACACGGGCGGGCGTTTCTCGGCGAAGGCGCGCTCGGCCTCCACCTCTACAACGGCATCGAGTACCTCCAGACGGTACTGGCCTGCCTCAAGGCACGCCTGGTACCGGTCAATGTCAACTACCGTTACATGGAAGAAGAGTTGGCCTACCTCTACCGTGATGCGGATCTGGCGGCGCTGGTCTTCGACGCCGAGTTCGACGAGCGGGTCGCGGCCGCTGCGCCGATGGCCCGCAGGCTCCGCCACCTCGTACGGGTGGGCACGCCGGTGGCGGGCACGCCCGGTCCGGATGCCGTGGCGTTCGCCGGCGCCGAGGCGGCCGGGAATCCCCGGCGCGGTTTCGCCCCGCGCTCGGCCGACGACCAGTTCATCATCTACACCGGTGGGACCACGGGCATGCCCAAGGGTGTGATGTGGCGCCAGGAGGACCTCTTCTTCTCCGGCCTCGGGGGCGGCGCCCCGACCGGCGAGCCGGTGAAGGCGCCGCAGGAGCTGGCCGAGCGGGTGGCCGCGGGCGGTGACGGCATCACGTACTTCCCCACTCCCCCGCTGATGCACGGCACCTCGACGCTCACCGCGTTCATCGGGTTCAACTTCGGGCAGCGGGTCGTCATCCACCGCAAGTTCGTCCCCGAGGAGGTGCTCCGAACGATCGAGAAGGAGAAGGTCACCAGCGTGTCGCTGGTCGGCGACGCGATGCTGCAGCCGCTGATCGACGCACTGAAGGGACCGCTGAAAGGCACCGCCTGTTCGTCCATGTTCTCCGTCTCCAGCTCGGGCGCGATCATGTCGGACTCGGTGCGCGCGGAGTTCCAGTCACTGGTGCCCACCGTGATGATGCTGAACAACTTCGGCTCGTCCGAGTCCGGCTTCAACGGCACGGCGACGGCCGACTCCGGTCCGCAGAACGGATTCCGCCTCCAGGTCAACTCCCGTACCGCGGTGGTCGATCCATCGACGTACGAACCCGTGGCTCCGGGCGAGCCGGGGCGGATCGCCCAACGGGGACATGTGCCGCTCGGCTACTACAACGACCCGAAGAAGACCGCGGAGACGTTCTTCCGCAAGGGCGAGGAGCGGTGGGTGCTGCTCGGCGACATGGCGACCGTCGACGCGGACGGCATCGTCACCGTCCTCGGACGCGGCTCCCAGTGCATCAACACCGGCGGCGAGAAGGTGTACCCGGAGGAGGTCGAGCAGGCGCTCAAGTCCCATCCGGACGTGTACGACGCACTGGTGGCGGGGGTGCCCGACGCACGGTGGGGCAATCGCGTGGCAGCGGTCGTGCAGCTGCGGGAAGGCGCGGCCGAGCCCTCGCTCGACGACGTCCAGGCGCACTGCCGGACCCGTCTCGCCGGATACAAGATCCCCCGGCAGCTGGTGATCTCTCCGCAGATCCAGCGCTCACCGAGTGGCAAGGCCGACTACCGGTGGGCCCGCTCCGTCGTGGCACCCGGCAACGGGGCTCAGAGCCTGTCGGGTGACCTCTGATCGGGCGGCCACGCCCTGGCACGCACGCTTCCCGCGTTGCCGAAATGCCCTAGTAGCTCCGCTACGAGGACCTTCCAGCGCCTTGGAATCGCACGCACCAGACCGCGTCCGCTTTCCGATCGAAGGTCACCCGACAGGCTCTCAGGGCTGAGACGCGCCGAGTCACCCGACTGCCTCACCCCGCGAGCAACCCCCGGACGTGCGACGCGGCCGTCCGGCCGTAAGCCATTCGGGCACGGGATACGCTCGTCCGCTCACCCTGCGTGGCAATGGGCGGCGATCGCCCATAGCGTCGGCTCATGAGGAAACGACACATCACCACCCTCGTGTGCATGGCAGTCGTCTCGGCCACCGCGGTGGCCTGCGCCGAACCGTCCGTCTCCGCCGCTACCCCGGCCGTGCGCACGGTCCATCCGGGCCAGTCGATCCAGGCCGCCGTGGACGCCGCCCGGACGGGTGACACCATCGTCGTCCAGCCCGGCACCTACCACGAGAGCGTCCTGGTCAAGAAGCAGGGTCTGACCCTGCGCGGCTCCGGGGCCCGGACCGTCATCAAGCCGAGCGCGACCGGGACCAAGGCCGGCAACGCCTGCGCGAAAGCCGGCAACGGCATCTGCGTGCTCGGCACGTCCGCTCACCCCGTCGACGGTGTGAGCATCCGCTCCCTCACCGTCTCCGGATTCAAGAAGAACGGCATCTGGGCGTCCTGGACCGACGGTCTGAAGGTCGGGCAGGTGACCTCCGAGGCCAACGGTGTCTGGGGCATCGCCCAGGAGAGGTCGACCCGCTCCGAGCTCCGGAGCAACACCGCCCACCGCAACGGCGACGCCGGCATCTTCGTCGCGAACACCGTGGCCGAGGAGGGCGGAGCCACCGACACCCACGGGACGCAGGTACGCGGCAACACGCTGACGGACAACCGGATCGGCATCACCGCCCGCCGCGTCCGCAACCTCACCCTCCGGGACAACATCCTCACCGGCAACTGCAGCGGCATGTTCGTCGTCGGCGACGAAAACAAGCCGCAGGCCGGGGTGATGACCATCCACAACAACCGGGTCACCGACAACAACAAGTTCTGCCCGGCGACCCCCCGGCTGCCCGCCATTCAGGGCTCCGGCATCGTCCTCACCGGCACCGTGGACACCAAGGTGCGCGACAACACGATCCGGAACAACGTGGGCGCCACCCCGCTCTCCGGCGGCCTCGTGCTGTTCAAGAGCTTCGTGGGCGCCCACAGCACCGGCAACACCATCAGCCGCAATGTGGTGCTGGGCAACCGGCCCGCGGACCTGGCCAACCAGGAAGCCGGACCGAGCAACACCTTTGTCGGCAACACATGCGCGACGTCCGCACCGGCCGGCCTGTGCCGACCGTGACCCCCCGCACGAAAAGAAGCGAGACGGTATGACCACCGTGAGCACCACCACCCCCATCCCCACCACTCCCCTGCACACCCCGCAGCCGGGAATGCGGCTGCGCGAGATCGTCTTCGGCGCGGCCTGTGCCGCGGCCGTGCGCGCGGCGGCCCGGCTGGGCGTCGCCGACGCGCTCGGTGAGACGCCGGCCACCGCGGCCGAGCTCGCGGCGGAGGTGAACGCCGAGCCGGCGCCGCTTCGCCGGCTGCTGCGCGCCCTGTCCTGCTACGGAATCTTCGCCGAGACCGCCGACGGAAGCTTTGTCCACACCGACATGTCCCGGCTGCTGCGCGAGGACGACCCGAACAGCCTGCGGTACATCTCCCTGTGGTGCACCGAGCCCTGGACCTGGGAGGTCTGGCCGCGGCTGGACGACGCGGTGCGCTCCGGCACGAGCGTCTTCCCCGACGTGTACGGGAAGGGGTTCTTCGACTACCTCCACGACGACGCGCACGAGTCGGCGCACATCTTCAACCGGGCCATGACCACCTCCAGCATGCAGTCCGCGCTGGATGTCGCCGAACTCCTCGACCTCGCAGGGGTGTCCGAGGTCGCCGATATCGGCGGCGGTCAGGGGCACGTGCTCGCCAGCCTGCTGGAGAAGCACCCGAAGGTCCGCGGCACGCTGATGGATCTGCCGGGCGTGGTCGCGCGCGCCGATGCCCGGCTGCGGGACGGCGGAGCGCTCGCCGGACGGACGAGCATCGTCGCCGGGGACTGCCGCGAGGCGATCCCCGTCGAGGCGGATCTCTACATCATCAAGAACATCCTGGAATGGGACGACGAGAGCACGCGCAGGACGCTGCGCAATGTCATGGCGTCGGCCCGCCCGGGTGCCCGGGTCGTGATCATCGAGAACCTGGTCGACGACACCCCGTCGATGCGGTTCACCACCGCCATGGACCTGCTGCTGCTCCTCAATGTCGGCGGTGCGAAGCACACCAAGGAGAGCCTGATCGGACGGATGGAGGAAGCGGGGCTGATCGTCGGCGACATCAGTCCGGTGAACGGATATCTGCACGCGTTCGAGTGCGTCGTGCCCAGCTGAACCGTTTCGCCTCACGCAATCGCCCCGGGTCCGGCTCTTCAGCCGTACCCGGGGCGACCGTCGTGTGTCTCAGGCGCTGGAGTCGCGCTCCCACTGGTAGAACTCGTGGGCCATCGCGTCCTTCGGACCACGCCAGGTCTGCGGGTCGTACGGGCTGATGAAGGCGGTGAGCTTCTGGCTGAGGTCCTGGAACTCCGGGTGCTGGTGCACCTTGGCAATCTCCGGGCCCGGCGGGCGGTCGGACTCGATCAGGTGCAGATAGACGTCGCCGAACTGGAACAGCTTGCGCCGGTTGACTCCGACGAGGTGCGGCAGTTCGCTGCGGTCGGAGGCGGCGAACAGTTCGGCGATGTCCGGTGCCGACTCCGGCGCCATCCGGGCGACGATCAGAGCGTGGTGCATGGGCGGGATGCCTTTCTGATACCCGGCCGGTACCCCGCCGGGGCGGCGGGGTACCGGCCGGACGCGGGCGGGCGGGGGGTCAGCGGGCGTTGACCGGGGCGGTACGGCGCTCGCGGTCGCGCTGCTCGATCTTGTCCCGGATGAGTTCCATCTGGACGCGCGAGTTCCGGTTGATGTTGTCGGTCATCCACGCGTCGTCGACGGGCGCGTCGGGCCGCATCGCGAAGTCCTGCGCCCAGTGCAGCTTCGTGCCACCGGGGACCTCCGAGTACTCCCAGCGGATGTTCATGTGCTCGAACGGGCCCGGCTCGACGCGGCGCGCGACGACCTTGCGCCCGGCGCGGTCGGTCGTGCGCTCCGAGACCCAGCTCCACACCTTGCCGTTCTCGTCGGGGTGCATGGTCAGACGGAACCTCGTCCTCTCGCCGTCCCGTTCGATCACCTCGACCGCCGCGTACTCACTGAACAGCCGCGGCCAGTTCTCCAGATCGTTCGTCACGTCCCAGACCAGGTCGAGGGGGGCGGCGATGGTGATCTCGTTCTCGGTGTGTCCGGACACTTCAGGCTCCTGTCATGAGGGTGTGGTTGACGAGGTCGAGGAATTCACGGGGCGTCTTGCACCGGTCGGCGTCGGCCGGGAGCGGCCTGCCGTGCCGGTTCTCCAGCACGCCCACGATGCCGAGGAGGCCGAGCGAGTCCAGGCCGTACTCGTCGAAGCCGGACGCGGGCCGGCTCTCCATCTCCTGCGGGTCGACGCTGACTCCCGCGCCCTTCTTCATCAGCGCAGCCAGCTCCTGGTAGGTCAGTGGACCGTTCATGAGGACTTCTCCTTCTCACGCGTGGATAGCGGTGGGGCGCCGCAGCACGATGGCCGCGTTCGAACCCATGAGGCCGCGGCTCAGCACGAGCGCCGTCCGCAGTTCGGCGGGGCGCGCCCGCCCGGTGACGACATCGAGTTCGTGACACACGTCGACGACGTTCGGGGTCGGAGGTATCAGGCCGAATTCCATGGCCAGTACGGCGGCTGCCGCGTCCAGCACCGGCGCCCCGCAATAGGCCCGGCCGATCCCGGCCTTGGGCGCCGTCACGGGTACCCGCTTGCCGTGCACGCCGAGCGCGTCGGCGATGGCCTGTGCTTCGGCGCGGTCGGCGGAGGGTACGCCGAGGGCGTCGGCGAAGACCACGTCGATCTCCTCCGGCGCACAGCCGGCCTCCCGCAGGGCGCCGCTGATCGCCCGGGCGAGCCCCTCCCGGGACTCCTCCCACCGGGACGCCCCGGTGAACGTCGCGGAGTGGCCCGCCAGTTCGGCCCTGATCCGGGCCCCGCGGCGGTTCGCCGCGTCCTCTTCCTCGACCACGAGCATGGCGCCGCCCTCGGCGGGTACGAAACCGCACGCGTCCGAGGTGAAGGGGCGATAGGCCCGGGCGGGGTCCTCACAGACGCTGAGGTCCTCGTACCCGAGCTGGCAGACGACCGAGTACGGGGCCAGAGGTGCCTCGGCGGCGCCGACGACCACTGCTTCGGCGCCGCCGCGGATGGACCGGGCGGCATGCGCCAATGCGTCCAGGCCGCCCGCTTCGTCGCTGGCCACGACGGCGCACGGCCCCTTGAATCCGCCCCGGATGGAGATCTGGCCGGTGCTGGCCGCGTAGAACCAGGCGATGGACTGGTAAGGGCCGACGTAATTGGACCCCTGTCCCCACAGCCGTTGCAGTTCGCGCTGGCCGAACTCGCCGCCGCCGGAGCCGGCGGCGGTCACCACTCCCACGGCGAACGGGTCGCCCTCGTAGTCGGCCCGGCCGATCCGGGCGTCGTCGAGGGCGAGATCCGCTGCGGCCATCGCGAAGTGCGTGAACCGGTCGGTCTGCACGAGGTAGCGTTCCTCGATCAGGTCCACCGGGTCGAAGCCCCTGATCTCGCCTGCGACCCGCAGCGGCAAATGCTCGCAGCCCTCGCGGGTGACGCGGTCGAGGACGCTCGTCCCTTCCTGCGTCCTCTTCCAGAACGACTCCGTGGTCGTGCCGTTGGGGGCGACGACACCGATGCCGGTGACGACGGTGCGCCTGGTCTTTCGGGTGCTCATGGTGTCCTCCCACCTGTTCTGGTCAGGGCCACGGCGGACTGGAAACCACCGAATCCGCTGCCGACCGACAGGACGCTGCGCAGCTTCCGGGGCCGCGCGTCACGCGGCACGTAGTCGAGGTCGCACTCCGGGTCCGGGGTTTCGTAGTTCGCTGTCGGCGGCACCGTCTGGTTGACCAGGGACAGTACGCAGGCGGCGATCTCGATGGCGCCGATGGCGCCGAGCGAGTGACCGACCATGGACTTGATGGAGCTCATGGGCACCTCGTAGGCGTGCGTGCCCAGGGCCCTCTTCACTGCGGCCGTCTCGTGGCGGTCGTTCTGCTTCGTGCCGGATCCGTGCGCGTTGACGTAGTCGATCTGTGAGCTGTCTATCCGGGCATGACCGAGGGCCCGGTTGATGGCCTCGGCCATCTCCAGTCCCTCGGGGGTCAGCCCGGTCATGTGATAGGCGTTGCCGAAGGTGGCATAGCCGGCGATCTCGCAGTACACGGTGGCACCGCGGGCGCGGGCATGCTCCAGCTCCTCCAGGACGAGTACGGCTCCGCCCTCGCCCATGACGAAGCCGTCCCGGCGGGCGTCGAACGGCCGGGAGGCGTGCTCCGGGTCGTCGTTGTTCGCGGAGGTCGCCTTGATCGCGTCGAAGCAGGCCACCGTGATCGGGGTGATCGGCGAGTCGGACGCCCCTGCGATGCAGACGTCGACCCGCCCCTCCTCGATGGAGTGGAACGCGTACCCGATCGCGTCGAGACCGGAGGTGCAGCCCGTCGAGACGGTCTGCACCGGGCCGTGCGCGCCGACTTGCTCGGCGACCGCCGAGGCGAGGGAACTGGGTGAGAAGGCCCGCTCCAGATGCCGGCCGGCCGGGCGGTGGTCGACGTCCCAGCGGGCGCCGCTGCCACTGACGGCGACGTAGTCGTGCTCCAGCCGGGTGGTGCCGCCGACGGCGGTGCCGAGGGACACCCCGATGCGCCAGGGGTCCTCCTTCTCCGGGTCGAGGCCCGCGTCGCCGAGGGCTTCCCTGGTGGCGACGAGCGCGAACTGGACGTACCGGTCCGAGCGGGCGATCTCGTCCTCGTCGAGGCCGTGGGCCGCGGGGTCGAAGTCGCACTCGGCGGCGATCCGGGAGCGGAATCCCACCGGGTCGAACAGGGTGATGCCGCGCGTCGCGGTGCGTCCGTTGGCGAGGAGGTCCCAGAAGGCCGGCGCGCCGATTCCGCCCGGAGCGACGACACCGACTCCGGTGACCGCCACGCGCCGGGTCATGAAGCCGCCTCGGTTCGTTCTGGCGGCGCGGCCCGGCCGACGGTCTCGGTGTGCTCGGTGTCGACGTGCCCGAGCTCCGGACGCGGGGCGAGCGGACCGAGGTGGAAGACCATGCGCGCTTCCACATCTCCCACGTTACGGAACCGGTGACGTACATACGGAGGGATCAGCAGGCCCTGGTCGGGCCGCATGGCGTATGGTTCCCCGTCCAGGTCCACCTCCAGGAGACCGTTCACGACGTACACGAACTCCTCCGAGTACGGGTGGTAGTGCTCGCCGATGCGGTCGCCGGGCTGCACGATGGCCAGCCCCATGAAGCCGCTGGTGGCACCCACCGCGGTCGGCGTGAGCATGGCGCGCAGGTCGCCTCCGCGCCTGCGGTTGGGCTGGGTCTCACTGAGGTCCACGATGCGTGGCGGGTGCGTGGTCATGACTGCTTTCCTCCTGGCGCAGTGCGCGTAGTGTTGACGGGTCGAGCGAGAACCCCCCAGGGCGCTGACGCGCGGTTCAGGAATCCGCGGCCCGCCGATCGGTGATCAGGGTCATCTCGGACTTCTTGAGGAAGCGCGAGATCTCCTGGTCGTTGGTCGGAACGGCGTTGACGCCGCCGTCGAGGAGCCGTCCGAGCCTGGCCACCTTGGCGGGGTCGTCGATGCCCAGAGCCTGAGCGGGCTGCGCGTCCAGCGGGCCGACCATTTCGAGGAGCCGCACGACGATGTCGTCGCGCTGGAAGATGGTGCTGCTGTCGATCGGGCTGTTCCGGTCCTCGGCCGCCTCCTCGTCGTTGCCGGCGAGCAGCCGGGCGAGCGCCATCCCACACCCCTCCTTGGCCTGGTAGAACAGCGCGTACCGGCGGATGTCCGCGGCGTTGTGCCGGCCGGCGGTGACGTGGTGGACCGTGGGCAGAGCCGCCCGGGTGAAGAACACCCGGGCGGAGTTCTCGTCGCTGAGGTCCCGGTCCTGCTCCAGGTACGGGTTGATGGCCTCCTCGACGGCCCTGACCTCGGGCTGACGGGACACATGGCGCAGCGCCGCAAGGAGGTCCCCCTCGACCTCGACGGCCCGGACGACCCGGTTTCCGTGCATGAAGAGCGAGGTACGGCGCAACCGCGTGTGCTCGTCGACCCGGGCCTTCGGGGAGTCGTAGTCGGCGAGGATCTTCGCGACGACGTCCTCACTGCCGGGCTTCACGGTGAAGGTGAGGGCGTGGCGGACCACGCCGTCGCCCAGCCGGGGGGCGGACTGCAGGTTGCCCTTGGCGGCATCGGGGGTGCTCTCGAAGGCGCTCCCGGTCTCCCGCAGCACGGAGAAGCGCAGCGACCGGGTGTCGCGTACGCAGCCGTGCAGGGGCTGGACGGTCTGGACGTGCTCCTCGCTGTTGACCCAGGCGAGGAAGGGCGGTGCGCTCTCCCATTCGCTGGTGATGAGCCACTGCGAGGGGTTCTCGATCGACTGGCACAGCTGGTCGCTGATGTGCCCGGGTACGGATGCCACCTGATTGCGCAGGTGCTCGTACGCCTCAAGGAATTGGTTCTGGGCTCCGTCGTGCAGATCCAGCAGCAGAACGACCCGCAGCCTGGAGCCGTCGAAGGCGGACTGCGAGATCCGTTCCGAAAGGGTGGTCATGTGTCGTTCTCCTTCGAGACGGCGTGGCGTCCACGTGAATGGCACGCCGTCGGTTGTCGAATGGAATCGGAGCGGGAAATCTCCCGGCGGATGAGTACCGTCCGCCCCCGCGCCGCGGGCTGCGTCTCCGTGACCGATCGTGAAACGCTGGTCCGGCCGACGCGAGATTTATGAACCGTTCAGGTGAGCAGCCGTCCGGGGGGCGTCCGAACGGGTCCCGCAGGGGCATGAACAATGCATCTGTACGGCGTCGGAGCTGGAGCAACTGATGAACGAGAACGTCGACCTCCGTGTACCCGTCCTCATCGTGGGCGGCTCCCTGGTGGGTCTGTCCGCATCACTTTTCCTCGGCCGGCTCGGCATCGAGCATCTGCTGGTCGAGAAGCACGCGGCCACCTCCACACACCCGCGTGGCCGCGGCAACAACGTACGAACAATGGAGGTGTTCCGCACGGCGGGAGCCGAACAGCGGATCCGGGAGGCCGCTTCGGTGCTCGCGGAAAATCACGGGATTCTGCAGGCGGGTTCGCTGACCGGCGACGACCAGGAGTGGCTGTTCAGGGAGATCGACCCAGGCGGCGGACTGGCGCGGTTCAGCCCGAGTGGCTGGTGCCTGTGCAGTCAGAACGATCTGGAGCCGGTGCTGCTGGCGCAGGCCCGTGAGCAGGGCGGCGACATCCGGTTCTCCACCGAAATGATGACGTTCGACGCGGATGGCTCAGGGGTGGACGCCGCACTGAAGAACCGGGAGACCGGTGTGCACACCAGCGTCCGTGCGGACTACCTGATCGCGGCCGACGGTCCGCGCAGCCCCATCCGGGAGCAGCTGCGGATCGGTCAGTCGGGACCCGGCGACCTGTTCCACAACGTGAGCATCACCTTCCGCTCGCGGAAGCTCGCCGACGTGGTGGGCGACCGGCGTTTCATCGTGTGCTACCTGACCAACCCCGCGGCGGACGGTGCTCTGTTGCCGGTGGACAACAAGAAGGAGTGGGTGTTCCACGCGCCGTGGCAGCCCGAACGGGGCGAGACGCTGGAGGACTTCACCGACGAGCGGTGCGCGGAACACATCCGCCGGGCGACCGGTGCGCCGGACATCGACGTGGAGATCACTGGGAAGGCCCCGTGGCACGCCGCGGAGCGGGTCGCCGAACGGTACGGCCGGGACAGAGTCTTCCTCGCCGGGGACTCCGCCCATGAGATGTCGCCGACCGGGGCGTTCGGCTCCAACACCGGTATCCAGGACGCGCACAACCTGGCCTGGAAGCTCGCCGCCGTGCTGCGCGGCGAGGCCGGTCCGGGGCTGCTGGACACGTACGAGGCGGAGCGGCTGCCTGTGGCGCGGGCAACGAGCGAGCGGGCCTCGTCCCGTTCCGCGGAGCACAGCCATCCCGGATATGCCCCGGCTCCCGGTGTGGGCGGCGGGAAGAAGGGCGGCCTGCTGCCGGTGGCGCTGGGGTATCGCTATGTCCGTGGCGCCGTGGTGGGTGTGGACGCCGAACAGCCGGTGGTGCCGCAAGGGCTGCGGCTGAACGGTGCCCCCGGCTCCCGGGCACCACATCTGTGGGTCCGTCAGGCAGGCGAGCGCAAGTCGACACTGGACCTGTACGAGCGGTCGTTCGTCTTGCTGAGCGACGGCGCGGATGTGGCGTGGCGCCGGGCGGCCGCGCGCGTGGCCGACCGGCTTTCGGTGCGGCTCGACGCGTTCGGTATCGGCGCCGGCTCCGACCTGGAGCCGGAGAACGGGGCGGACTGGGCGCAGGCGCACGGTACGAGCGCCGAGGGTGCGGTGCTGGTGCGCCCCGACGCCTTCGTGGCCTGGCGGTCGGAAGGTTCCGTCACCGATCCGGAGGCCACGTTGTACGAGGTGCTGTCCTCCCTGCTCAGCCGGGGCTGACGCCGCCGGCCAACGATTCGTCGATGTCTCGGTCCATGCCGAACGACCGCAGCGCCGCAAGGAACTCTGCCGGCCGGGCGGTGTGGACGAGATGTCCGGCGTCGATGGTGACCAGGCGGCAGTCGGGGATCTGCCGGGCCATCCAGGCACACGCCGCAAGCGCAGTCGCAGGGCGTCGGGAGCCCACTCCCTGTCGCGGGGGAGGCCGTATGGGCCCTTCTTTCGGATCAGCCCGGCATGATCCGAGAGACCGGCATGATCCGAGAGAAAGGCCCTCAGGGGTCACGGCTGCGCGAACCGGTCCCTGAGCTCGCGCTTGAGGACCTTTCCGCTCGCGTTGCGGGGGAGCTCGTCCACGAAGAGGATCTTCTTCGGGGCCTTGAAGTGCGCGAGCCGTTCCCGAACATGGTCGAGAAGCTGCTGCTCGGTGGCGTCCTCGCGCAGCACGACGACGGCGGTGACGGCCTCGATCCAGCGTTCGTCGGGCAGCCCCACGACGGCTGTCTCGGCGACGGCGGGGTGGGTGTAGAGGGCGTCCTCGACCTGGCGGGAGGCGACCAGGACACCGCCGGAGTTGATGACGTCCTTCACCCGGTCGACGACCGTGAAGAAGCCTTCCGGGTCACGGACGGCGAGGTCGCCGGAGTGGAACCAGCCGTCGCGGAACGCCTCGGCGGTCTCCTCGGGCTTGTTCCAGTAGCCTTCGCACAGCTGGGGTGACCGGTAGACGACTTCGCCCGCCGTGCCGTCGGGGACCTCCTTGCCGTGCTCGTCGACAACCCGTGCTTCGACAAAGAGCACCGGTCGGCCACAGGAGTCCATCCGGCCCTCGTGCTCCTCGGGCCCGAGAACGGTGGCGAGCGGGCCGATCTCGCTCTGTCCGAAGCAGTTGTAGAAGGCCAGCGCGGGCAACCGCTCGCGGAGCCGTTCCAGCACCGGGACCGGCATGATCGACGCACCGTAGTAAGCCTTGCGCAGCCCGCCGAGCTCGCGGGTCGCGAACTCCGGGTGGTTGGCGAGCCCGATCCAGACGGTGGGCGGGGCGAACAGGCTGTCCGCCTGCCCGGCCTCGACGAGGTCGAATATCCGGCCCGCTTCGGGCGCGTCGAGGATGGTGTTCTCCGCCCCGACCGCGAGGTAGGGCAGCAGGAACACATGCATCTGCGCGGAGTGGTAGAGCGGCAGCGAGTGGACGGGCCGGTCGGTGGGGCGCAGGTCGAGGGCGGTGATCGCACTGACGTATTCGTGGACGAGGGCGCCGTGCGTCATCATCGCGCCCTTGGGGAGCGCGGTGGTACCCGAGGTGTACAGCAGTTGCACGAGGTCACCGGCGGCGGGTTCGCGCTCGGGGGCGAAGGGACGCGGGGTGGCGAGCGCGCCGAGCAGGGAGCCGGGTGCGTCGCGCAGCGGCCGTACGGCGAATCCGGCCGGGATGCGGTCGCTGAGTGCCGGGTCGGTGAGGACGAGGGCGCTGCTCGACTGCTGCAGGATGTAGGCAAGGTCGTCGCCGGTGAGGTTCTGGTTGACCGGCACATGGACCAGCCCGGCGCGGGCGCAGGCGAGGTACGCGATCAGGTACGCGTCGGAGTTGTGCGCGTAGGAGGCGACCCGGTCGCCGGGGTGCAGGCCGTGGTCGGCGAGGAGGACGGCCGCCGCGGTGCTGACCGCCGTGTCCAGCGTCCGGTAGGTCCAGGACCGGTCGGCGTACCGCACGGCGGTGCGCTCGGGGGTGCGCCGTGCGCTGCGGGTCACGACGCCGTCGACTGTGGAGCTGCGTACACCTGTCATGGCGTGATCCTGGGCGGCCGGGACCGGGCGGTCAAGGGTTCTGTTACTGCCGAGTTGTTGACAGGGCTACGGGCGTGCTGGCTGAGTTGCGCGTGGTGTCTCGGGGCATCCGAGCAACCGCCTTTCTCACCCGCACAGTTGGGAGGACCCTTGCCCCTTCGTAACCGTCTGAGACTTCTCGCGGTATCCGGTCTCGCACTGTTCACCGTCTCGGCGTCCCTGCCTCCGGCCGTGGCCGACGCCTCGCACACCCGGCATCCGTCGGGCGGCGGGCTGTCCGCCGTGATCCGCTACACCGAGTACGGCATCCCGCACATCATGGCGAAGGACTACGCGGATCTCGGTTTCGGCAACGGCTGGGCACAGGCCGCCGACCAGGTGTGCACGCTCGCCGACGGCTTCGTGACGCTGCGCGGCGAACGGTCACGGTACTTCGGTCCGGACGCGGCTCCGGACGGTTCGCTGTCCTCCGCGACGAACAATCTCTCCAGCGATCTCTACTTCCGGGGGGTCCAGGACAGCGGCACCGTGGAGAAACTGCTGGCAGTGCCCGCCCCGGCCGGTCAGAGCCATGACGTGAAGGAGCTGGAGCGCGGCTGGGCGGCCGGCTACAACGCCTGGCTCAAGCAGAACCGGATCAGCGATCCGGCCTGCCGGGGCGCCGACTGGGTACGGCCGGTGACGATGCTGGATGTCGCGACCCGTGCCTTCGCTCTCTCCGTGCTGGGCGGTCAGGGCCGTGGGATCGACGGCATCACGGCGGCGCAGCCGCCCACGGGCGCACCGGCTTCGCCCGGTGTTGCGCCGGGTGAGGCGGCGAAGGCGGCGCAGCGGCTGCTGTCCACGCAGAACGCCGACATGGGCTCCAACGCGGTCGCGTTCCGGGGCAGTACGACGGCGAACGGGCGAGGGCTGCTGCTCGGCAATCCGCACTACCCGTGGCAGGGCGGGCGGCGGTTCTGGCAGTCGCAGCAGACCATCCCCGGGGAGCTGAACGTGGCGGGCGGTTCGCTGCTCGGCTCGGCGACCGTGTCGATCGGGCACAACGCGAACATCGCCTGGAGCCACACCGTCGCCACGGGTGTCACCCTCAATCTGCATCAACTGACCCTCGATCCGGCCGATCCGACCGGGTATCTGGTGGACGGCAGGCCGGAGCGAATGGTGAAACGCACGGTCTCGGTCGCGGTGAAGGGCGGCGCCGCGGTGACCCGGACCCAGTGGTGGACCCGGTACGGTCCGGTCGTCACCTCCCTCGGTGCCGGGCTGCCGCTGCCCTGGACGGCGACGACCGCGTATGCGCTGAACGACCCGAACGCCACGAACCTGCGGTCCTCGGACACGGGTCTCGGGTTCAGCAAGGCACGCAGCACCGCGGACATCCAGGCCGCGTTGCGTCGTACCCAGGGGCTGCCGTGGGTGAACACCGTCGCCGCCGACTCCGCGGGCCATTCGTTCTTCTCGCAGTCGCAGGTGCTGCCGCGGATCACGGACGATCTCGCGCAGCGGTGCTCCACCCCGCTGGGCAGAGCGACCTATCCGTCGTCGGGGCTCGCGGTGCTGGACGGTTCGAGGAGCGACTGCGCGCTCGGTTCGGACCCGGACGCGGTGCAGCCGGGTATCTTCGGGCCGGGCCGGATGCCGACCGTCAAGGACGCTCCGTACGTCGAGAACTCCAACGACAGCGCCTGGCTGACCAACGCCGAGGCACCGCTGACCGGCTACGAACGGGTCTTCGGCACCATCGGCACACCTCGCTCGATGCGGACGCGCGGCGCGATCGAGGATGTGTCGGCGATGGCGGCGAAGGGCCGGCTGACAGTCGGCGACCTGCAGGAACAGCAGTACGCGAACCGCGCCCCTGCCGGTGACCGGGCGGCGGCCGACCTGGCGCGCGCCTGCGCGTCGCTGCCCGACGCAGCCGCGGCCGGCAGCGACGGCAGGGCGGTCGATGTGTCGGCGGCGTGCGACGTGCTTGCACGCTGGGACCGGAAGGTCGACACCGGCAGCCGGGGTGCACTGCTCTTCGACCGGTTCTGGCGCAGGGCCACCGCCGTGCCGGCGGCCGAGCTGTGGAAGGTGCCCTTCTCCCCCACCGACCCGGTCGGCACCCCGCACACGCTGAACACCGCGGCGCCGCGCGTCACCGCGGCGCTCGCCGACGCGGTGGCCGAACTGCGGGCGGCCGGGATCGCTCCGGACGCGCCGCTGGGCGCGAACCAGGCGGTCGTGCGGAACGGGAAGCGCATCCCGGTCGGCGGTGGTACGGAGTCCCTGGGCGTCTGGAACAAGACCGAACCGGTGTGGGGCGCCGCGGGCGGCGGGTACACGGAGGTCTCGGCCGGCTCCAGCTACATACAGGCGGTCGGCTGGGACGGCTCCTCGTGCCCGGTGGCCCGCACCCTGCTCACGTACTCCCAGTCCTCGAACCCGAACTCACCGCACTACAGCGACCAGACCGAGCTCTTCTCGGGTGAGCGCTGGGTGACATCCCGGTTCTGCGAGAAGGACATCGCGCGCTCGCCGGCGCTGCGGGTGGTGCGGGTGCGCGAGCACCGGTAGCACGCTCCGGAGTCAAATCCGGCCCCTGACCGTTTCCGGGCGGTCAGGGGCCGGCCATCGCGTGCGGTCAGGGGTTGATCGCGAGGACGACGAACGCTGCGAAGATCGCCAGGTGGACGCCGCCCTGGAGCAACGTGGCCCGCCCTGGTACGACGGTCAGCGTGCCGACCACCACGGTCAGCGCGAGCAGCACCATATGGGTGGCGCCGAGGCCGAGCAGGAGCGGTCCGGGCAGCCAGATGGAGGCCAGGGCGATGGCCGGGATGGTCAGCCCGATGCTGGCCATGGCCGACCCGAGGGCGAGGTTGAGGCTGGTCTGCACGCGTTCGCGGTGGGCGGCCCGGACCGCGGCGAGGGTCTCGGGCAGCAGCACCAGCAGGGCGATGACGACACCGACGACCGCCTGCGGCAGCCCGGCGGCCTTCACGCCGGACTCGATCGTGGGCGAGACGGACTTGGCGTCGCCGACGACGGCGACCAGCGCGATCAGCAGCATGGCGACGCTGAGCGCGGTGGCGCCCCGGCCGGGCAGCGCCGCGTGCTGCTCTTCGTCCTTGAGCCGGCCGTCCGGGGCGAGCGGCAGGAAGTACTCGCGGTGCCGGACGGTCTGTACGGCGACGAACAGCCCGTAGAGGGAGAGGGACGCGACGGCGGCGAAGGTGAGCTGTGCGGTGGAGAACTCGGGGCCCGGTCTGCCGATGGTGAAGGTCGGCAGCACCAGACTGAGGGTGGCGAGGGTCGCGACGGTGGCGAGGGCGGCGCCGGAACCTTCAGCGTTGAAGACGGCGACGCGGGAACGGACCGCGCCCACCAGCAGAGACAGTCCGACGATTCCGTTGCAGGTGATCATCACGGCGGCGAAGACGGTGTCGCGGGCGAGCGCGGACGTCTTGGGGCCGCCGTCCACCATCAGGGTGACGATCAGGGCCACCTCGATGACGGTCACGGCGACGGCCAGGACGAGCGAGCCGAACGGTTCGCCGACCCGGTGGGCGATCACCTCGGCGTGGTGGACGGCGGCGAGCACGGCGCCCGCGAGACAGAGCGCGACGACGCCGACGGCGAAGGCCGGCAGCACCCGCCCCCAGCTGAACACCAGCGCCACCGCCGCGACGATCGGCACGACCACGGTCCACTGGGTAGCCAGGGACCGGACCGTCGCGCTCGTGTTCATGAGCCACACGCTGCCAGAAGTGGCCGGGGCGCGCTCGGCGGACGGTGCGGGGCCCCCGACGTTCAGAGGGCCCTGTGGTGCCCCTCCCAGTACGGGTCGCGCAGTCGCCGCTTGTACAGCTTGCCGTTGGGGTCGCGCGGCATCGTGTCGATGAAGTCGACGCTCTTGGGGCGTTTGTACCCGGCCAGCCGCTCGGCGCAGTGGGTGAGGATCTCGGCGGCAAACCCGTCGCCCGGGGGGTGTCCTTCGGCCGGTTCGACGACCGCCTTGACCTCCTCGCCCCAGTCGGCGTGCGGGACGCCGAAGACGGCGGCATCGGTGACCGCGGGGTGGCTGAGGAGCGCGGCCTCGATCTCGGCGGGGTAGATGTTCACCCCTCCCGAGATGATCATGTCGATCTTGCGGTCGCGCAGGAAGAGATAGCCGTCCTCGTCGAGGACGCCCAGGTCGCCGACGGTGAAGAAGTCCCCGATGCGGTTCTTCTCCGTCTTGGTCCGGTCCTTGTGGTAGCTGAAGCCGCCGGTACTCATCTTCATGTAGACGGTGCCGAGCTCACCTGGCGGGAGGCGGTTGCCGTCGTCGTCGAAGACGGCGAGTTCACTGATCGGCCAGGCCTTCCCGACCGTGCCGGGCTTCTTCAGCCAGTCCTCGGCGGTGGCGAACGCGCCGCCGCCCTCGCTGGCCGCGTAGTACTCCTCGACGCACCGGCCCCACCAGTCGATCATGGCGCGTTTGACGTGGTCGGGGCAGGGAGCCGCGCCATGGATGGCATGCCGCATCGAGGTGACGTCGTACCGCTCCTTCACCTCGTCGGGCAGGGCGAGGAGGCGGTGGAACTGGGTGGGGACCATGTGCGTGTGGGTGCAGCGGTGCGCGTCGATGACCCGCAGCATCTCCTGCGGCACCCACTTGTCCATCAGGACGAGGCGGTGCCCGATGTGGAGGGCGGCGACCGCGAACTGGAGCACGGCGGTGTGGTAGAGCGGCGAGCAGACCAGATGAACGTTGTCGTCGAACGGCTTGATGCCGAAGATGCCGAGGAACCCGCCGAGATGGCTTTCCTCGGGGAGCTTGCCGGAGAGCGGGCGGCGAAGGCCGCGCGGTCGTCCTGTGGTGCCCGAGGTGTAGTTCATGACCCAGCCGAGGCTGCGGTCCTCGGGCGGTGCGTCGGACTGCTCCGCGAGCAGTTCCGCGTACGGGCGGAAGCCGTCGACCGCGCCGACGGCGTAGCGGTGGCTCACGGGCAGTTCCGCCTCGTCGGCGGCGGAGGTCGCCGCGTCGGTGAACCGCTCGTGCGTGATCAGCACCTTGGCGCCGGAGTCGGAGACGATCCAGGCGATCTCGGGGCCGACGAGGTGGTGGTTGACGGGGACGAGATAGAACCCGGCCTGGGAGGCGGCGAGGTACGCGGTGAAGAATTCGACGCCGTTGGGGAGGACCACGGCGAACGCGTCGCCCTGCCGGAGACCGGCCGCGCGCAGCCCGTGGACCAGGCGGTTGGCCGCGGCGTGCAGCCGTCCCGCGGTCCAGGCCTCGCCGTCGGGGGCGACGAGGATCCTACGGTCGGGGTCGGCGGTGGCCTGGGCCCAGAAGCCGTTGGGCGGCTGGTTCATGCGGCGCTCCGTCCGGCGATGCGGTTGATCCGGTCCACGGCGCGTTCGAAGCCGCGGATCAGGTCGTCGACGACGGCCTGCACGCTGCGTTCGGTGTTCATCCTTCCGACGATCTGGCCGACGGGGGTGCCCAGCAGTGCGCCGGTCTCGTACTTCTGGATACGGGAGACGGCCTCGGCGACCAGCAGTCCCTGGAGCGGCATGGGCAGGGGGCCGGGGCCGGACGGGTCGTCCCAGGCGTCGGTCCATTCGGTACGGAGCTGGCGTGCGGGTTTGCCGGTGAGGGCGCGCGAGCGGACGGTGTCGCCGGAGCCCGCGGCGAGGAGCTTGCGGGTCAGTGCGCGGGAGTGGAGGTCGGCCTCCTCGGTGGTCAGCCAGAGCGAGCCGAGCCAGACGCCCTGGGCGCCGAGGGCGAGTCCGGCGGCGATCTGCTGTCCGCTGCTGATGCCTCCGGCGGCGAGGACGGGGAGAGGTCCCACGGCGTCGACGACGTCGGGGACAAGGACCATGAAGGCGATCTCTCCGGTGTGACCGCCCGCTTCGTATCCCTGGGCGACGACGATGTCGATGCCCGCGTCGGCATGGTGCCGGGCGTGTTTGGCGCTTCCGGCGAGGGCGGCCACGAGGACGTTCCGGTCGTGGGCACGTTGCACGACGTCCGCCGGGGGCGAGCCGAGGGCGTTGGCGAGGAGCCTGATGGGGTAGTCGAAGGCGACGTCGAGCTGGTTGCGGGCGACCTCCTCCATCCAACCGGTGATGCGCCAGCCGGATGCCTCGCCCTCGGCGAGTTCGGGGACGCCGTACGTGGCGAGGGTGTCCTGGACGAACTGGCGGTGTCCGGCCGGGATCATCGCCTCCACATCGGCCTCCGTCACCCCTTCCACCTTCTTCGCGGGCATGACGACGTCGAGGCCGTACGGCTTGCCGTCGGTGTGCTCCTGCATCCAGTCGAGGTCACGTGCCAGGTCGTCGGGGGCCGTGTAGCGGACCGCGCCGAGTACGCCGAATCCGCCGGCCCGGGTGATCGCCGCGGCCACCGCCGGGAAGGGCGTGAAGCCGAAGATGGCGTGTTCCACTCCCAGTTTCTTGCTCAGCTCCGTCTCCATGGGCGGCAGGATGCCGCAGTCGGACACTCGAAGGAAGAGATTTTCTGATGCAGTGTCAGATTCTTTGTGGCGCAGGGGGCCTCCGGGACGGCAGGGGTGACAGTAATCTCTGCGGCGGCAGGAAGTTTCATCGTAGGAATGAATGACGAAAGTTACTTTCAACCGGTAGGAAGGGGTTCCGGATGACCGAGGACGCGACCGGCAGAGGGATCAGCCGACGCAGGCTGAGCGGTGGGATGCTCGCACTGGGCGGAGCACTCGCCCTGGCACCGATTCCCTTCGCGGAGACGGCATCGGCCATGGAATCGGGGGCGGGAACGTCGGGGACGTCGGGGGCAGGCGCCGTGGACGCTTCGGATGCGACTGCCGACGGGCGGCCGACGCTGCGGCGCGGTTCCGCCGCCCGCGCCGGACTGTTGCAGGGACCGCTGGACCAACTGGTCGCAGAGGCGGAACGGTTCCTCTCCGCA
Source organism: Streptomyces sp. NPDC048496 (assembly GCF_043200055.1). Taxonomy (NCBI): domain Bacteria; kingdom Bacillati; phylum Actinomycetota; class Actinomycetes; order Kitasatosporales; family Streptomycetaceae; genus Streptomyces; species Streptomyces sp. NPDC048496. The sequence goes on from NZ_JBICXB010000031.1 coordinate 55,143, forward strand.
TCCCCCAAACACCCGTGGTACGCGGGCGCGGTGCTGCTCGCCGGGCGCGGTGGCACGGTGGCGCTGCACCGGCCGATCGGCAAGGCCGTGCGGTACGCGGCCTACGACGAGAAGACCGACACCGGGGTGGAGTTCCCGGCGGACCAGCAGATCGCGATGGCCGAGGACACGGTCTTCGACCTGGCGTCGGTGTCGAAGCTGTTCACTTCGATCCTGGCCGTGCAGCAGATCGAGCGCGGGGCACTGGAACTGGAGGCGAAGGTCGCCTCGTATCTGCCCGACTTCGCGGGAGGCGGCAAGCAGGACGTCACGATCCGTCAGCTGCTCACGCACACCTCGGGATTCCGTGCCTGGATCCCGCTCTACAAGGAGCCGACCCGGGAGGGGAAGCTGCGGCTGCTGTGGAACGAGGTACCGGCCAATCCGCCTGGCACGGTGTATCTCTACTCCGACCTCAATCTCATCTCGCTGCAGCTGGTCCTGGAGAAAATCACCGGACGCACCCAGGATGTGCTGCTCCGCGAGGAGATCACCGCGCCGCTCGGGATGCACCGCACTCGTTACAACCCGCCCGCCGCCTGGAAGCCGAAGATCGCGGCCACCGAGGACGCCCGGCTGCCCTGGTCCGGCCTGGACCGCGGGCTGGTCTGGGGCGAGGTGCACGACGAGAACGCGTACAGCCTGGACGGGGTGGCGGGCCACGCCGGAGTGTTCTCCTGCGCCTGGGACCTCGCGGTCCTCGCCCGTACGCTGCTCAACGGCGGCGTCTACGGACGCGCGAGGATCCTCTCCGAGGAGTCGGTCGACCTCCTGTTCACCGACTTCAACACCGCGTTCCCCGGAGATGCCCACGGGCTCGGCTTCGAGCTCTACCAGCACTGGTACATGGGGGCGATGGCCACCCCGAGCACAGCGGGCCATACCGGCTTCACCGGGACGAGCCTGGTCCTCGATCCGACGACCGACTCGTTTTTGATCGTGCTCGGCAACTCCGTTCATCCGGTGCGCACATGGCGCTCCGGAAGCGCGCCTCGGGTCGCCACCGCGAACCAGATGGCGCGGGCGGTGGCGGTGCGCCCCGCCCAGGGCCGTACCGCCTGGTTCTCGGGCATGGCGAGCGCCGCCTCCGCCACGCTCACGCTGCCCGCTCTGCGTCCGGCGTCCTCGCGTGCCGCGCTGAGCTGCGCGGTGTGGTGGGACACCGAGCCGGGCTCCGACTCCCTCTTCCTGGAGGCCTCGTCGGACGCCGGGACGACCTGGCAGCCGGTGCCCTTCACCACCGTACCGACGGAGTCCGGATCCCACCGGGCGGAGCCGGAACCGCATCCGGGGGGTTCTGTCTCCGGCTGGTCGGGCCGGGTCTGGCACCGTCTCGACGCGGACCTGGCCGTCTGGCGGGGCAAGGAAGTGCGGCTGCGGTGGCGGTACACCACCGATCGGCTGTACGTCGGGCGCGGGGCGTACGTGGACGGCATCCGGGTCGAGGACGACGGCGGGACTGTCTTCCACGACAGCAGGTCGGGCGACGCCGGGCGCATCGAGGCGAACGGGTGGACGGTGTCCGCGGACTGAGAACGGCTGCCGGCCGGTTCGGACCGGCCGGCAGCCGCTGGTTCGACGGGTAGGTTGCGCGTCAGGATGCCGGTACGAGCAGATGGACGGCGAGCGCGGTGATCAGCAGGGAGGACGCCAGGGCGGTGACGAGCCGCCCCCGGCCGCCGGTGAGTACCCGACCGAGCAGCGCTCCCCCGCCGGCCAGCAGCAACTGCCAGCCGGCGGACGCGGCGAAGGCCGCGAGGACGAACACGGCCTGTTCCAGTCGGTCCGGGGCGGCGTCGGTCGCCCGGCTGCCCAGCACCAGCGCCGTGAAGTAGACGACGGTGGTGGGATTCAGCAGGGTCATCCCGGTCAGCCCCAGATAGGCGCGCGCGGGGCTGAGCGGGGTCCGGTCGGACCCGGACACCGAATGCCGCCTGCGGTACTGGCCGATCGCAGTAGTGGCGCTCCGTAGCGCCAGGACGACGAGCACCATCGCCGAGGCGCAGCGCAGTGGCAGGGCGACCGGCTCGATGACACGGGTGAGTGAGGAACCTCCGACGACCGCGGTCAGCGCATAGAGGCCGTCGGCCGTCGCGACTCCGAGCGCGGCGGCGACACCGGTTCCGAGGGAGGTCCGGGCGGTGAGAGCCACCAGATAGGTCGCGACCGCTCCGACCGGCATGGCAATGCCGAAGCCGGCCAGCAGCCCCGCGACCAGGGCGGCGCTCACGCGGGGAGGAGAATCGGCCTCCGTGGTCGGCCGGACTGCTGCTGGACCCGCACCGGTCGAGTGGCAAGGGTCGTCGGCAGGGCGGCGGTGATCGAGTTCATGAGCAGATGGTGGGGCCGCGCGGGAGAGCGAGCAACACATTTTTTCGGGCGGGCGGCCGCATCGACACGGGATCTCCGGGCTGCGATCCCGTTGATGTGGGACCGCTACCGAGCCACTACGCTCCTCGGCCATGAGCGAACCCACCTACGTACGCACCACCCGGGCGTGGCCGAGCTCCTGAGTCGGGCCGGACTCCTCGTGGACGCCAGGCTCGTGCGCGAGGCGGGCTGGATGGACAAAGGCCCCCAGGCATTCCTCATGGTCCACAAACCGGCGCATCCGTAGTCGTTGCCCGGCCCGTCCCCATGCCCAACGGGCGCCATGGGGACGGGCCCGCCCTCTCGGGGCCGGCGAAAATTCTCGGCAGCACATGGTTGCAGCCCGGCAGCATTCCGTGCGGGCCGAGCCGGTCGGGCCGCGTCGGTGTCGGCCAGGTCGGCACTGCCTGCCGGTGCCCCTGACCGCGCCGCAGAAGGTCTCGACGACCTGGAACGACACACCCAGCTGGGACACCGGCGGCAACGTCATGACCATGAAGCCGAACGGCACGGCAATCCGGCGGCAGGAGCGTCGACGACCTTCGGGTTCACCGTCATGACGAGCGGGAGCGCGGCAACGCCCTCCATCGGCGCCTGACACCACTGAACTCCACGGTGCAACGCTAGGTACGGGAACGGGTCACCGGCCCAGCGCCGCCATCGCGGCGTTGTGGCCGGGGACCCCGCTGACCCCGCCGCCGCGCACCGCGCCCGCCCCGCACAGCAGGACGTTGGCGTGCGCCGTCTCGACGCCCCACCGGCCGGTGGACTCCGTGGCGAACGGGAAGGCGAGGTCCCGGTGGAAGATATGGCCGCCGGGCAGCCGCAGATCCCGTTCGAGGTCGAGCGGGGTCTTCGCCTCGATGCACGGTTCGCCGTTCCCGTCGACGGCCAGACAGTCGGCGATCGGCTCGTCGAGATGCGCGTCGAGTTCGGCGAGCGTGGCCTTGAGGAGGGCGGCGCGCGTCGCCTCGTTGTCCGCGGCGAAGAGCCGGGCCGGCGTGTGCAGACCGAAGAGGGTGAGGGTCTGGTAGCCGCGGGCGGCGAGGTCGGGGCCGAGGATCGACGGGTCGGTCAGCGAGTGGCAGTAGATCTCCGACGGCGGGGCCGTGGGCAGCCGGCCCGCAGCCGCGTCCCGGTAGGCGTCGGCCAGCTGCCCGTACCCCTCCGCGATATGGAACGTTCCGGCGAACGCCTGGCGAGGGTCGACGGAGCGGTCGCGCAGCCGGGGCAGCCGGCGCAGCAGCATGTTCACCTTCAGCTGGGCGCCCTCGGCGGGAGCCGGCGGTTCGTCGCCGAGAAGTGCGGCCAGGGTCTGCGGCGAAGCGTTCACGAGGACCCGGCGGGCGGCAACCGTCCGCTCGCCTTCGGGTGAGCCGACGGTGATCTCGGCCCGTGTCCCGTCGGTCTCGATCCGGGTCGCCTCGTGGTGGACCCGGATCTCGGCCCCCGCCGTCCGGGCAGCCTGCGCGAGGGCGTCGGTGAGCGCGCCCATGCCGCCGACGGGGACGTCCCAGTCGCCCGTGCCGCCGCCGATCACGTGGTAGAGGAAGCAGCGGTTCTGGAGCAGCGACGGGTCGTGCGCGTCGGCGAAGGTACCGATCAGTGCGTCGGTCAGCACGACGCCGCGCACGAGATCGTCGGTGAAGTGCTCCTCGACGGCCGCACCGATCGGCTCCTCGAAGAGCATGCGCCAGGCGTCCGCGTCCCCGATCCGGTCGCGGAGCGCGTCCCGGGTGGGCAGCGGTTCGGTGAGGGTCGGGAAGACCCTCTCGGCGACCTGCTGTGTCATGCCGTAGAAGCGCTGCCAGGCCTCGTACTCGCCATCCCCACCGGTGAGGGCGGCGAAGGACTCCCGGGTGCGGTCCCCGCCGACGAGCAGTCCCGTGGCTCGCCCGCCACGGACGGTCGGGGTGTACGAGGAGACGGTCCGCTTCCGTACGGCGAAGTCCAACCCGAGATCGCGGACGATCTTCTGTGGCAGCAGGGACACCAGATAGGAGTAGCGCGACAGCCGTGCGTCGATCCCGTCGAAGGGACGGGTCGAGACGGCCGCTCCCCCGGTGGTGCCGAGGCGTTCGAGGACCAGGACGGACTGTCCGGCGCGGGCGAGGTAGACGGCGGCGACCAGACCGTTGTGGCCGCCGCCCACGATCACTGCGTCATAGGTGTCAGGTGCGGGCATGGCCCTTGGTAACACAGGATGATCGCCGTCGGAAAGAGGGCAGTGGCCCAGGGAGTCCCCGGTCAGTGCGGGGGCATGCCCCGCTGCTGGCGCAGCGCCGCGACCCTGCGGTACAGCTCGACCGCCTCCCCGCCCCGGCCGAGCTGTTCGAGGCAGTGCGCCTCGTCGTTGCGGCTGGCGAGCGCGTCGGGGTGATCGGCTCCGAGGACGCGTTCGCGGGCCTCTGCAACCGTGCGGTAGACGGTGAGGGCTTCGGCCCAGCGGCCGAGCCAGCCGAGGCCGACGGCGACCTCGCGGCGGCTGATGAGGGTGTCGGGGTGGTCGGGGCCCAGGACCCGTTCCCCGATCGCGCACACATCGCGTGCTTCGGCGAGGGCTTCCTCCCAGCGGGCCAGCCGCCCCAGGTTGACGCCGAGGCCGTGGCGGGCCCGGAGCGTCTCGGGGTCGGCGGGGCCGTTCACCCGGGTCCGGTCGTCGACGAGCGCACGGTAGAGCTCCAGGGCCTCCGCGCTGCGGCCGAGTCTGCCGAGACTGATGCCGACCTCGTAGCGGGCCGAAAGCGTGTCGGGGTGGTCGGCGCCGAGGGTTCGCGCGCGGCCCTGGGCGACTTCCCGGTAGGTCTGCAGGGCGTCCGTCCAGCGCCCCAACTGGCCGAGGGTGTACGCGATTTCATAGAGGGTGACCAGGGTGTCGGGGTGGCTCGCGCCGAGCAACCGGGTGCGGGCGTGCGCCACGTCGCGGGCCATCCGGTACGAGTCCTCCAGGCGCCCGAGCCTGCTGAGGTTGAACGCGAGGTTGTGGCGGCAGCGGAGGGTGTCGGGGTGGTCGGGGCCCATCGTCCGTTCCCGGGAGGCGAGCACCGCGGCGTACACCTGGTGGGCCTCGAAGTGGCGGCCGAGCCGGCCGAGTACGTATGCCATTTCCTGCCGGGCGGCGAGGGTCTCCGGGTGGTCGGGGCCGAGAATGCGTTCGCGGCCCTCGGCGACGCGCCCGAATTCGCGCAGCGCGTCGGCGGCGCGCCCGGTGCGGCTGAGGGTGAACCCCACCTCGTACCGGCTGGAGAGGGTGTCGGGGTGGTCGGGGCCGAGGGCGTGCTCGCGTTCGGCGGCGACCGCGCGGTGCACCTCGCCGGCCTCCTCCCAGTGACCGAGCCGTCCCAGGTCGAGGCCCGCGCTGTGCCGGTTGGCGAGGGTGGAGAGCAGCTCCGGGGAGGGGGTGGGCCGCTCGGGCCGGGCGGGCGGCAGCCCCCCGGTCAGGGCCCTCAGGTCGGTGCCTGTGGTCCACTCGCCGGTCAGGCCCGCGGAGTGGTCGGGCGGGGCGAGACCGGGCTGCATGGCGCCGGACGCCTTGTGTCCGGTGGTCATGCCCCGGGTCCAGGACGGCAGCCGGGGTTCGCCGTCGGGCGGCTGCTGTCCCGGGCGTACGACGGGGACCGGCGGGGCGAGCCGGACGCGCCCCGCCGGCCGTGGGGGTCCGGACGACGGAAGATGCTGCTGTTCACCGGTGCGTCCGACGGCGATCCGCTGCCGCAGGTCGCCCGCGTCGGCGGGCCGCTCCTCCGGGGTCTTCGCCAGCAGGTCCAGGACGACGCGGTCGAAGAAGCCGGGGAGTTCGGCGCGGTGGGTACGGAGCGGTTCCGGCTGGGTGTCGCGGTGTCCGACGAGGACGGCCCAGGCGTCGTCGAGGTCGAACGGCGGAACCCCTGTGGCGATCTCGTAGAGGACGCAGCCCAGCGAGTAGAGGTCGCTGCGGTGGTCGACCTGGCCGCCGCTGATCTGCTCGGGCGACATGTAGTGCGGGGTGCCCATGGCGATGCCCGTACCGGTCAGGCGGGAGGTGAAGCCGATGTCGTGGCCGAGCCGGGCGATGCCGAAGTCGCAGATCTTCACCGTGCCGTCGGCCAGCCGCATGATGTTGGCGGGCTTGAGGTCGCGGTGCACGATGCCCTGCTGGTGGGTGTAGCCGAGGGCGTCGGCGACCTGCTCGGCGATGTCGACGATGTCCGGGACCGGCAGCGGATGCTGCTTGTTGTCCTCCAGGAGCTGGCTGAGGTTTCGGCCGTCGAGGAGCTCCATCACCAGGTAGAGCACGCCTTCGTGCTCGCCGAAGTCATGGATGACGGTGACACCGCGGTGCTGGAGGGCGGCGGCCACCCGTGCCTCTCGGCGGAACCGTTCGCGCAGGATCCGGGTGAACGACTGGTCGTGCTGGGGCCCCACAGGCTTGAGGCATTTGACGGCCACATGGCGGCCCAGCGACTCGTCGCGGGCGCGCCACACCTCGCCCATGCCTCCGCGCCCGATCAGATCGAGCAGCCGGTACCGGCTCTGGATCAGCCTGGTGTCCGCCATCGCGTGCTGTCGCCCCCGTCGCCTCGCCTACTGCTGCGCCCTCCCCGGCCCGTCCAGTATGGCTGTCCGGCTACGGAGTTTGGAGGGGGTGGGGCGGCTGCCGGGACCGAGTCGTTCCATCGCCTTCACAATGTGGCCGGGCGGGAGTTGCCAGCGCAGCCGTGAGGGGATGCAGCGCAGGGCCGTGCCGGTGGCGCGCAGCCGCCGGTCGACGGTGTGCGGGGGCGGCGCGGCCCTGCCATAGAGCTCATGGGCGAAAGGGGGCAGTGACTGGTAGGCGAGTGCTGCGACACACCGCCAGAGGAGTTCGCGCGCCGGTACCAACAGCGCGGGGACGGGCGGGCGGCGGAGGAAGGAGTCGACATCGAACGCCTCGGCTCCTGCGGCGAGCTCGGGGCGCACCCGGTCGAAGTAGGCGGCGAGCTGGTCGGTGGTCGCGGGTACACCGTCGGGGTCGAGGCCCACCAGGCGCGCGCTGGTTCGATGTTCGTCGATGTAACGATCGGCTTGGGCGGCGCTGATCCTCTGGCTGGAGCGGAGCTGCACCTGGAGGTAGGAGTCGACCTCGGCGCAGTGCACCCAGAGCAGCAGCTCCGGTTCGTCGACGCCGTACGTCTCGCCGGTCGCCGGATCGGTGGCCTTGAGCAGCCGGTGGATCCGGCGGACGCGGGCGCCCGCCTTCTCGGCGGCTTCGGTGGTGCCGTAGGTGAGGGTGCCGACGAAGCCGGCGGTGCGCATCAGCCGCCCCCAGGCGTCCTTGCGGAAATCGGAGTTCTGCATGACGCCGCGGACGGCGCGCGGGTGCAGCGCCTGGAGGTAGAGGGCACGTACCCCGGCGATCCACATCATCGGGTCGCCGTGCAACTGCCAGGTGACGGATTCAGGACCGAAGAGCCCCGGGTCGGCTTTCACCATGACTGCTCGTACCTCCCGCTCGGCCGCGCACGTAGGTATGGCGTATGCACCCACAGGATGCGCTGTGACCGGGCTGATGCTCCAGGCCCCGCTCCGGCTCGGTCACACCCTGGCGCTGACCGCGCCGCCGACGCTCTTTTCGACCCAGTCACCGCCTACGTCATGGTCACCGCCACCGTCTTCGCCCTTCCGCTGCTGCCCGCGACCATCCGAGCGACCACCCACGCACCCGCCGACGCCCTGCTCTCCGCCACCTTCCTCGGCCTTCTGCCGTCCGCTCTCGGCTTCGTGATCCGGGGCTACGCCGTCGCCCGCCTGCCACTGGCCTCCACCGCGGCTCTCTGTCCGGTGCCGCCCGTGGCGCCCGTGCGGCGGCGCTGTTCACCGCTGTTCACGCAGCACCGTGAGGCGGCGTTTGTACTCGTCCTCGTCGATTTCCCCGCGGGCGAACCGATCTGCGAGCAGGTCTTCGGCCCGTCGGCTTCCCCATGCTGCCTCACCGGGGCGCGGACCGGGCTGGTAGCCGCGGCGGGTGCGGGTGAGGTAGTGGATGAGGGCGACGACCCCGACGATCAGCAGCGACCAGAAGACAACCATGATCACGGCCATGAAGAGCCATCCACCCCAGCCCCAGCGGCCGTCGTACCACATCATGCCGATCACCTTCTTTCGGACGGCCGAGCGCCAACAGGTCCAGGGTGGCGCGGCGCGGCGCCGTTGAGGAGAGGAAATATGGGCCCTGCCGGGGGGGCCGAACGGCCCGTACCGACCTGCACGGGGGGCGGTCGCTGACGACAAAACGATCGAGGCGTGAGCCTCACGTGCCTCGGCACGTGGGAGAGAGCGGCACATCGACGGCTCCCCCACGTGGCCGGCCCGATGTGTCAACGCGTCGGCCCTGGGTGGTTCCTCGCGTCAATCGTGGGGAACGACGGCGACCGGACAGCGCGCGTGATGAATGGCGGCCTGCGCCACAGGGCCGAGGCGTGGTGCCAGGGGGTGGCGGTCCTGACGTCGGCCGACGACCAGCAGATCGGCACCCTCGGCGGCCTGTACGACAGCCTTGGCGGGGCTTACAAGCGCAGTGCTGTCGGTGACGTCCACCTGCGGGAACCTGTCACGCCAGGGGCGGAGGGTCTGGCTGAGGAGCTTGTGTGCGTCCTGAACGATTCCTTCCGCCACGTCATGGTCCACGCCCCAGGGCACGTATGCGTCCACCGGCAGGCTCCGGCCGTGGACGGCCCGAAGAGGCATGCCTCGCGCAGCAGCGGTCTCGAAGGCGAATTGGAGCAGGTCGTCGCAGGGGCCGTGCAGTTTGAGCGCCACCACCACGCCGCCTGTCGCAGTTCGAGTGGCCTGCGGGCCGTCTTCGCCCGTACGGGCTCGCACCAGGACCACCGGCCGCTCGGCGCGTGCCACGACGGGCATGCTGATGTCGCCGAGGAAATAGCTCTCGACGGGCATCAGCCCCCGCGAACCGAGCACGATCATCTCGGACTCCGATGCCGCCCGCAGAAGCGCGTGCTCGGCATCGTCGGCGACCAGGCTACCGACGACGGGGAGGCCCGGGTGGTGTGCCTGGAGCTCCGCGCGCGTGTTGCGCACGATCCGCCTCGCCCAGTAATTCTGATCCATCTCGGCGGGAATGCGGGTCGGTTCCGGCACCAGCAGAGGCCACGCGTGCAGCAGGCGCAGCGTGAGCTTGCGCCGCTCGGCTTCGTCGGCGGCCCAACGGGCAGCGGCCAGGCTCTCGGGTGAACCGTCGAGGCCAACGGTGACGCATGGCTCCATGACGACTGCCTCCGTCTCGCAAGAAGCCGGAACGATGTGGGAGCCGCGTTTCCGCACTGCTGTGGCCCCTGTGCCCCGGTCCGGGGCGTGGAGGACGACGGCAAGGGATCGACGGAGTGAGCATCTACGCAGACGCCCCGGGCACGGGTTCCCTTGACGATAGGTACCCCAGATCCTCCGGTGGCGCATGCGGAACCCGGCATGGCGCGCCCGAGTCTGCGCAGCGAGGCCCGTTCGGCGCTGACGCTTGACTTCGACCACGGTCTCCTCCGTAACGTCATCCCATGTCGGACGAGAAAGACTCGGGCGGGCCCGGAAAGCTGCCACGCTCGATGTACGAGCGTGAGCTGTACCGGCTCCAGACCGAGCTCGTAAAGCTCCAGGAATGGGTTCGGGCCGAAGGCGCACGGCTCGTCGTGGTGTTCGAGGGGCGTGATGCGGCGGGCAAGGGCAGCACGATCAAGCGCGTCACCGAGCTCCTCAATCCCCGGGTAGCACGAATCGTCGCGCTGCCGCGGCCCACTGAACGCGAGCGCAGCCAGTGGTATTTCCAGCGCTACATCGAGCATCTTCCAGCCGCAGGGGAAGTGGTCCTGCTCGACCGAAGCTGGTACAACCGCGCGGGCGTCGAGCGCGTCATGGGTTTTTGCACCATGGAGGAACACCAGCGGTTCCTTCGCCAGTGCCCGGTCTTCGAGCGGATGCTGGTGGAGGACGGCGTCCTGTTGCGTAAGTACTGGTTCTCGGTGAGTGACGCGGTGCAGGAGCAGCGATTCCGGCGTCGGCTGGAAGATCCCACCCGCCGGTGGAAGCTCTCGCCGCTGGACCTGGAATCGATCAGCCGCTGGGAGGCCTATTCGCGGGCGAAGGACGAGATGTTCGTCCATACGGACATCTCGGAAGCTCCCTGGTACGTGGTCGAGAGCGACAACAAGCGCCGGGCACGACTGAACATGATCGCCCATCTGCTGTCGACCGTGCCGTACGAAGAGGTCACCTGGCCGACGATCGAACTGCCTCGACGCCCGCCGGCCACCGGATACCAACGTCCGCCGAGGGACCTTCAGACGTACGTCCCCGACCATGCGTCAGAACTGTGCGAATGAGGCGGGCACGTCTCGTACGGTCAAGTCGCCAGAGGTATGACAGCCACTGGACGGTCAGACCGGTGAAGCAGGGTGCGAGCGACCCGGCCGAGGTGGGTGCCGAGATGACTGCGGCGACGATGCGCTCCAACGATGATCAGATCCGCAGCGGCCGAGCGCCGGACCGGAGTTTTTGCGGCCGTTCCCTCGATCGCCACCGCGTGCAGCCGGACCGTCGGGTGATCGCGCACGGCGTCCACCACCGCGAGGTCGATCGGAGTCGCCGCGCGTTCCTTGCGGTAGAGGTGCGGCTCACCGGCAGTACGAGGATGATCGGCGCGATTGCGCGGCGGGCAGCGACAGGCATGTACGGCGTCCAGGACACAGTCCCTTGCTCCGGCCTCACGGAAGGCGAACCGGACCCCCACCGATCCTCCCCCCGGTTCCTTGACACCGATGAGGATCCGCCCATGCGTGCCTTCGATGCCGGCGTTGTCGCCGGGCACGACGATGACGGGGCAAGGGTGCGACGCGGCCACGGCGAGGCTGACGGAGCCGAGCAGGAGTCCGGTGACTCCGCCGTGGCCTCGTTCCCCGGTGATCAGCGCCTCGGCGTTGTGTCCCTCATGCAGGAGGGCGGTCACCGCGTCCCCGGCAGCACCTCGGCCGTGACGTCGACGTCCGGATGACGGCGGCGGGCGCGCTCAGTCCGTGGAAGGCGTGGTCGGCGTGGAGTGCCGGCTCGAAGGAGTGGCATCCGGCTGACTCCGGGAAGGGACTGTTCCCGCCGAGGAGCCCATCCGGTCCCGTCGAGGGACGAACGGCCCATACGTACGGGCAACGGTCCGCTCCATCCTGAAGACATCAACCGTTCCCGCCTCCCCGGGAGACCCGCGATGCCAGCCAAAGCGCTCGACGACACGACGCTGAACGGCCTCGTCGCCGATGCCACCGCCGCCCCGTCCATGCACAACGCCCAGCCCTGGCAGTTCCGCTACGGGCGCGGCAGCCGGACCCTCACCCTCCTGGCTGACCTCGACCGCGCGATGCCGGAGGCCGACCCCGACACCCGAGCACTGCACGTGGGCTGCGGCGCGGCCCTGCTGAATCTGCGGGTTTCCGCCGCTCACCGCGGCCTGGAGGCGGTCACCGCACTGCTGCCCGTCCCCTCGGCCCCGACCGTACTGGCCCACGTCCGGCTCGACAGTCACCCCGACGCCCCACGGAAGCCCGAGGACGAAGCCCTCGCCGCTCTTCACCCCGCCATACGGGAACGGCACACCAGCCGCTATCCGTTCGACGAACAGACGATCCCCGAGGACATCCGCGGGCGCTTCGCCGACGCGGCCCGCGCCGAGGGCGCGGACTTCGCGTTCCTGACCCCGATGCATCTGGAGACCGTGCTCGAACTGATCCAGGACGCCGAGGGATACGACCGCAGGGACCCGGCACGCGAAGCCGAGCAACGGCACTGGACCCGGGACACGAAAACCGAGGCGCCCGTCGACGGAATTCCGGACTACGCCTTCGGCCCCCGCGACGCCTCCGAACGGGCGACCGTGCGCGATTTCGCGGGCACCGCCGTCTTCGCGGGCCGGGCCCGCGTCCTGTTCGAGAACCGGCCCCAACTCGCTCTGCTGAGCACTCCGGGCGACCGTCCCGAAGACTGGCTGCGCGCCGGTCAGGCCCTGGAACGCGTCCTGCTCACCGCCACACTCCACGCGGTGTCCACCTCCTTCGCGACGCAGCCCCTCGAATGGCCGGACCTGCGATGGATCCTGCGCGACCCCGTCTTCGGCACGGGACACGCGCAGATGATCGTCCGCCTGGGTTACGGGCCCACAGGACCGCGTACGCCACGTCGCCCCCTCGAACAGGTACTGACGATCGAGCCGTAGAAACGATCGAAACCCAGCAGGAACCCGAGCAGGAAGGGCGGTGGGAGCTTCGCAGGTCCCCACAGTCGTCGGAGTGGACGGGTCGGAAGGCAGATGGTCGTCCTCGGCTCCCGGGGCCGGATCGCCGGGATGCTCCTCGGATCCGTCAGCCTCGCCCTCGCGAACCGGTCGCATCGCCCGGTTGTCGTCATCCCGGCGATGGCACCGAGCGCTCAGCCGAAGCCGGGGCGCGTCGTCGTCGGGATCGGCGATGCCGAGAGGCCGACAGCAGCCGCCCGTTTCGCACTGGACCAGGCGGTATCGCGCCGCGGCGAGCTGACCGCCGTACGGGCCTCGCGCTGCCTCGCCCATGAGGCTGCGGACCATCCGGTGACTCGGCCTGCCTGACGGCAAAGGTTCCACCGTCATCCAACGGTGTAGGGCCGCATCATTTCGTTGTCCTCGTGTTCGAGCATGTGACAGTGCCAGACGTACCGGCCCGTCCGGTCGAATGTCGCCTTCAGCCTCGTCACGGCACCCGGGTAGGCGACTGCTGTGTCCTTGAACCCGCTCTCCCACGGCTCGGCAGGCCGGGCGGCACGGCCGGCCTGTTGCCGGTCGAGGACCTGGAACTGGACCTCGTGGATGTGGATCGGGTGGGCATCCTTCGTGAGATTGTGAATCTCCCAGATCTCGGTCGCACCCAGGGCCGGATTCTCCGTGACGGGGTCGTCCCAGCGCATGGGCACAGCGGCTCCGTTTCGATCCAGGGTGCCGAGCAGCATGTGCCGGGATCCGACGTGCGGCAGCGATGCGGAGTTCTGCTCGCTGAGGGAAAGCTGCCGGATGCGGCTTGCCTTCCCCAATGGCTCGAACGACGGAAGCGACAGTCGGGAGGGTGGCACGGTCGTGTCCGGTGTGGTGAGCGCTTCGACCACGAGCTTCATGACCTGCCCGGTGGTGGCCGGGTCCGCCGGGGAGAAGTCCGTACCCGTCTTCCCGCCCTGGAATGCTTTGTCGGGGCCCTCGTTGATGAGATACAACTCGGTCCCGACCGGGAGTGACGCGAAGTCAACGATCACGTCGGCGCGCTCGGCGGGGGCGATGAGCACCTGGTCTCGTCGTACCGGCGCCGAGAGGAAACCTCCCTCGCTGCCGATGTACCAGAAGGGGAGGGCGGGGGCCGCGGGCCTGTGGGCGAGTGGGCGGGTGACGATCTTCAGGATCAGGTACCGCGAGTTGCATCCGTTGAGAAGCCGGAACCGGTAGCGGCGCGGTTCGACTTGAAGGGCCGGCCAGGTTCTCCCGTTGGTCACCATCGTGTTGCCGAAGAACTCGGGGTTCCAGATCGGAGGGATATCGCTGCCCGGGATGTAGGGGCCCCTGAATCCGTCGAAGGCAGCGCGTCCGGCCGGGTAGAAGAGGCTGCCGTCGACGTGGAACGAGCGGTCCTGGATGGCGAGAGGGATCTCGTAATACTTCCGGCCGGGCGGATCACCGGGCCGGGGTGCGGGACCGGGCAACACTCCGCCGGGAAGGTCCGCAGGTCCGCCTCGCAGAAGGTAGAATCCCGCCAGTCCGGCGTAGACATTCAGCCGCGTGACACCCAGTGCGTGATCGTGGAACCAGAAAGTCGAGGCTCTCTCCGCATTGCCATACTGGAATACGGCGTCCCCCCGGCCCCAGGTGTCGCCGAACCGGTCTTCGAACTTTTCCTTGAACTCCTCGTAGAACGAGCCGACTTCAGCGTATCCCGCGGGAAGGTCGACCGCGTCGGGAAGGTACCAGGCTTCGGTGTAGCCGTCGCTCTCCTCCGAGTTCCGCCCGCCATGCAGGTGCGTCACGATCGGCACCGGGCCCGAGTACGGTCCGGGTGTCGAGCGGAATCCGGGACGTGAGTCCCGGGCCGACGCTCCGCCCGGAGGGTTCGCCCAGTGCAGTGTGGGGTCGACCGGCAGCAGGTGCGGCCGGTAACGGCCTTTGCGATCACGCAGTTGGTTCTTCCACGTCACCCGCACAGGCGTTCCGAAGCGGGCCTCGACGGTGCACGCGGGATAGTGGAAGCTGCTCGGATGCAGAGTTGAGCCGTACCCCCACACGGTCGTCGCCGGCAGGCCGGAGGGCAGCACCTGCTGCTGGAACTGTCGCACGCCGATCACGTAGTGGTCGATGCGATCAGCGACGCCGCCCCCGGCCTGCGGCATGACGGGCGGGACGACGAGCGGCGTGACGTACTTGTCCACCTTTCGCGGATCCAGAAGGCCCCCACCGGCCGGCGCCCAGAGCCGGGGAGCCACGTAACCGGCCGGAAGGAGCGCGAGCATTCCGCCGGCCGCTGCCTGCACGACACGCCGCCTCGTGACCACCCGCGCCCTCCAGCACTCGTCGGGCTGACTCCAGCCCTGCTGTCTGCTCCAGCTCTGCTCGTCGGTGCCCCGAGACCGCCAACAAGTACCGGGCATCATCAGGTTGCCGCAGACGGTAAATCAGTGCGTTGCTGGATTACTCCGGACGAGGAATCTCTCGACCACCGCCGACGGCAGCCAAGTCGTCGTCGGCGGATGTGGACGTGCTGCGCAGGCAGCGACAGACAGTGGCCGGATCTTCCAGCGGCCGGTTGAGCGCGATGCCAACTAAAAACCCGCTACCCGACCCACAACCGCCAAGACCGTCCCGCACACCCTCCTGCCCCTGCGCTCACCACCTCAGGCCGTTGACCAGCGGGAATGAAGTAGTACGGCTCGGGTACTAAAGCGGACTTCCGGGAACCGGTTTGTCCGCTTGCGCGGCGAGGCCGGCGATGAAGGCGTCGATGCCGAAGGTGAAGCGGTCGTCCTGGGTTCCGGCCATGAGCGCGTCGGCGTGTTTGATCAGGAAGGGAAAGCGTGTGGGTGATGTGGAGGCGAAGGCCTGGCCGACTCTGGCGAGGAACTGGGCTGCGCGGAGTTCCTCGGGGTCGCGGCCGCTGTCGTCACTGAAGCGTGTGCGTTTGAGATACGCATCGTAGACGGTGCTTGCGACGTAGACGGAGATGGTGTCGAGGGCCCACGCGGCGGAGTGGGGTGGGACGCCTGACTCGATCATGCTCTTGAGCAGTGCCTCGACGGCGTCAAACATCCTCAGGCTGCTGGGAATGTGCGCGAACGTCAGCCGAGCCAGGCCGGTGTGGCCGGCGAGGAGGTCGCGGCTCGTGTGGGCGTGGTTGCGCACCATGCTCTTCCAGTCCTCGCCGTCAGGTATCGGCATCTGGTCGAGAACCCGGTCGAGAACGGCGTGCAGCAGCGCGTCCTTGTTGTCGAAGTAGGCGTAAAGACTCGCGGGGCCGGTATCGAACTCTGCCGCGACGCGCCGCATCGAGACTTCGTCGACGCCTTCGGCGTCGATGATCTGGAGGGCCACCTGGACGATCGCATCCCGGCTGAGGATGCGGTGGCGCCGCCGGGCTGAGGCGCGAGTGGGTGAGTCGACCGAGCGCGCCGTCCGGCCGGATGGTTTCTGGGGGGCCATCTTCGCGATCAACGTGCCGGTCGGCGTGCTCGCCGGTCTAGTCGGCCTCGTACTTCTCCCGGCGTCCCGGCCCGGTCGCGGGTACCGGGTCGATCTCGTCGGCGGCACGATTGCCTCGGTGGCCATGGTTGTGCTGATCTATCCGCTCATCCAGGGGCGCGAACTCGGCTGGCCGTGGTGGACCTACCTGTTGATGGTCGGCGGCCTCGGGCTGTTCGGTGCGTTCGGACTCGTCGAGCGTTCCCGGGAGCGGCGGAGCAGGAGCACGTTGATCGCGCCGTCGCTGTTCTCCAAGCCGGCGTTCACGGCGGGTCTGGCGACCGGGCTGATGCTCTTCGGTGCGCTGATGGGCTGTTCGGTGGTGTTCGCGCTGCTGGTCCAGCTCGGTCTCGGCTATTCCCCGTTCAAAGCGGGTCTGGCGACGCTGGCGCAAGCCCTCGGAATGATCGTCGGCTTCGTCGTGTCCCGGCCGCTGAACGTCCGGCTCGGTCGTCGGCTGATGTTCCTCGGCGAGGCGATGACCGCGGCGGGCTTCGGTTGCTTCGCGCTCACACTGCACCTGGCCGGCGACACGATCGGGATCGTCTCGATGGCACCTGCTCTGGGCCTGCTGGGTGTGGGGATGGGACTGACGATGGCTCCGTTCTTCAACATCGTGCTCGCCGGTGTGGATGCCCGCGAAGCCGGTTCCGCCTCCGGCGCGTTGACCTCGGTGCAGCAGTTGGGCGGAGCGTTCGGCGTCGCCGTGCTCGGCACGACCTTTTTTCACTTCCTGAGCGCGTCCACGGCAGCCACGCGCATCGGGGCGTTCCGCGAGGCCACCTCGACGGCGATGTACCTGAGCGCCGGTCTCATCCTGGCCGCGTTCGTGCTCACCTTCCTACTGCCACGCCACGCCCAGAACGCCCCGGATCAGTGAGAGACGCGATCCGCCGGAGACGCGACCGGTGGCCACGCCGAAAAGACGCGGGCCGGACGCGTATATCCGGAGGCCTGCACGGCAGTAAAGACACCTGCGCGCCCGTTCTTGGGGCGCGGCGGGACGGACAACGCCCCTAACGCTCTCAAGGAGGAGGAACGGCATGACTGTGAGGACATACAGAGCTCAGGTGGCCGGGCAGTTCGACCGGCCCGGCCCGCCGGTCCGTACACGGCTGCTCGATGAGTAGTCCGAACACGACCTACGGTCTGCGGCCTTCAGCGAAAAAGGAACGTTCACGTATACGCCGACCCTGACCAGATTCACGTTCCGCTACCTCATTGGAATCGATGCGGACACCGCTGTCGAGGCCGACGACCTTGCCGCAGTGGAAGCCGAGGTCAGAGCCTCCGGGTGCACGCCCAGTTCGGCGGCGAGCCGCTTGATCTGCGGCTTCGGATCGGAGGCGCGAGACATCCGTACCGACACGATCACACACTGTTCGGAGCCGTCCCAGCGGACACCCTCGACCACCGTGTTTACGACCGTCAGGGTCCGCTTCCATATGCTGAAGGTAGACACGCCGTTTCCTTGCAAGATCAAGCTTGTGACTAGACACCTCAAGCCTTGCAGGAAACGGCGTGTTTCATGTATCAGCGCAGGTCACAGCACCCACACATACGGCAGGAGAGCCCCAAAAATCCTCGTCACAACCGCTCAGCGGCGTACGCGCGGCATCCCCAGGCCGATCCACGAGATGATTTCCCGCTGTATCTCGTTGTTGCCACCTCCGAAGGTGAAGATGACGGCGGACCGGTATCCCCGTTCGAGTTCGCCGTGCAGGACGGCACTCGCCGAGCCTTCCTTGAGCGGTCCGGCCGAGCCGAGGATCTGCATCAAGCCAGGCGTAGGCGTCGCGGCGCGCCTCCGAGCCGTAGACCTTGACGGCGGAGGCGTCCTGCGGGGTGAGGGTGGAGCGCTGGACGGCGGAGACCATCTGCCAGTTGAGGAGCTTCATGGCGTCGAGCCGGGTGTGGGTCCGGGCAAGGAGGGCGCGGACCCAGCCGAGGTCGATGACCCGGCGCCCGTCGGCGAGCTCGGTGCCGGCGGCCCAGCGCTGCACGTTGTGGAGGGCGCGGATGGCCATGGTGCCGTGGGCGGCGAGGGTGACGCGCTCGTGATTGAGCTGGTTGGTGATGAGCCGCCATCCCTTGTTCTCGTCGCCGACGCGGCGAGAGACGGGGACGCGGATGTTCTCGTAGTAGCTGGCGGTGGTGTCGTGCGAGGCGAGGGTGTTGATCAGGGTGCAGGAGTAACCGGGGTCGCTCGTAGGGACGAGCAGCATGGTGATGCCCTTGTGCGGCGGGGCGTCGGGATCGGTGCGGACGGCGAGCCAGACCCAGTCGGCGGTGTCGCCGTTGGTCGTCCAGATCTTCTGCCCGTTGACCACATATGTGTCGCCGTCGCGTACGGCGCGGGTCTTGAGAGCCGCGAGGTCGGTGCCCGCGTCGGGTTCGCTGTAGCCGATCGCGAAGTCGATCTCGCCTGACAGGATCTTCGGCAGGAAGTACGCCTTCTCTTCGTCCGTGCCGAACTCCATGATCGTCGGACCGACGGTGTTGAGTGCCATCAGGGGCAGCGGTACGCCCGCCTGGGCCGCCTCGTCGAAGAAGATGAACTGTTCCATCGGGGACAGGCCCCGTCCGCCGTACTCCGTGGGCCAGCCGACGCCGAGCCAGCCGTCGGTGCCGAGGCGCCGGATCGTCTCGCGGTAGAAGCGTTTCTGGGCTGTGGGGTCGTCGTACCTGGCGTAGGCGTTGTCGGGGACGAGTCCGGCGAAGTAGGTGCGCAGCTCGGCGCGCAACTGCTTCTGTTCAGGCGTGTATTCGAGGTGCACGGCCCCTCCAGGAGTCTCGCGGTCGCGTCGCCCGTGTGCGGAGGGGCACACAGTAGAACGTGTTGCAAGAATCCGGAAGGGCCGCGGAGCCACACCCGGGGTGTCAGCGCTTGACGGCGCGCAGCACGACGAACTTCGGGTCGCCGGCGACGGTGGCGCAGTTGCCGAAGATCCGGCGCAGCTGCGTGTGGTACCCGAGGTGCCGGTTGCCGACGACCCACAGCTCGCCGCCCTGCCGCAGCACGGTCCGCGCCCCATGGAACATGTTCCGGGCGGTGGCGTCGGTGGTCGCAAGGTGCGAGTGGAACGGTGGATTGTTGAGCACCAGGTCCACACTGCCCGGGGCCAGGTCCGCCGTCCCGTCACCGACCAGAAAGCGGGCTTCGGCGTCGGCGCCGACATTGGCACGGAAGGTCGCCTCGGCGGAGGCGACCGCCTGGTAGGACTCGTCGATGAAGGTGACCGCCGCTCCGGGGTTGGCGAGCGCGGCAGAGGTGCCGACGACCCCGTTGCCGCAGCCCAGGTCCAGGACGTGGTCGTGGCCGGTGCGCTCGGGAAGATGGTTCAGGAAGAAGCGGGTGCCGATGTCGAGGCGCTCGGCGCAGAAGATCCCGGCGTGGTTGACCACGGTCCGGCCGGAGATCGCGCCGACGTCGCCGGGGAGCTCGTACCGGTACGGCCAGGGGCTGGGGGTGCGGGCCAGGGCCGGGTCCGGGGTGCAGAAGATCAGCCGAGCCTTCTTCACCGCGAGCGAGGTGCGGGTGGCGCCGATGATCCGCTCGAACAGTTTGAGGGTGGAGGTGTGGATCTCCTTCACCATGCCGGTGCCGATGACGACGGTTCCGGCGTGTACGGCGGGCGCGAGCCGGTGCAGCTGATCCTCCAGAAGCGCGAGGCTCTTGGGAACCCTCACGAGAAGGACGTCGATCCGGTCCGGCGGGGTGTCCCTGACCGACAGGAGACGTACGGCGTCCTCGTCGTGGCCGTTGCGGGCGAGGTTCGCCACGGTCGCACGCTGGGCGAGGTACGAGTCGGTGATCTGTACGGGGCGGTGCCCGGCCAGCACCGTGCTCAGGGCACCCCAGCGGTCGCCCACCACGACCACGGTGCCGGTCAGCTCGACCGGGGTCGCACCGTCGGCCCCCTCCAACTGCCGGAGCAGATATTCGTCGGCAGCGTCCCAGGCGCGGAACGGGTCGCGCGGGTGCTCGGGGTAGCGGGCGAGCTCGTAATCGCCCTTTGACGTCGTCAAACGGTTCATTGTGCCTTCAGGCTAGCCGAGCGGTGGGGAGCGCCCACACACTCCCCACCGCACCGGCCGCCCACTAAGGCAGCTGCTTTTCGATTGCCGCCCGGCCCTCTCGTGCCAGTCGGCGCTGTGCCCACTCCAGATTCTGCGGAGTCAGGTCCCGCCCGGAGGCGAGCACCAGGTCCTCTGCCGACGCGTTGTCGCTCCCGCCGGTGTGCAAGAGGCTGTCCGGGGTCACCCCCCGGGCCAGGGATACGGATACGGATTCGGGGTCTTCGCTCATACCGCCTCCTCGTCCTTGCGGCAATTCTCGCCCTGCGGCTGCAGGAGCGCATCCGAAGGCTCCACTCGACCTGCCCACGACAAGTGCGCAGCGTTCACTCCGTGACCACGGTGCGTGTGGAAGGGTCCCGCTGACCGCGTACCACACGACCACCACGGCGCCGCCCCACCCTGTGACGGCGTCGCGCTGCCGCATGCCCCGGAGAGGACACTCCACATGTCCCGTCGCCGCCTTCGCTACCGGCGCCCCTTGCTTGCCACCCTCGCCGCGTTCGCGGTGCTACACGACCGGTGTCCGCTCCTGTGCGCTGCACATATGGCTGGGGGGAACGGGGTCGGTGAGATGGTCGGCATCTGCGCCCCGCCGGCATCCAGCGGTCGCAACGGCAGCGGAAACGCGTCCGAGATTGCCGGGCCCGGCATTGCCAGGTCCTACCAGGTCCGGCAACCCTAGGGGCGACTCCGGAACGGGCGTCAGGCGCGTTCCGAACCTCACCTGACCGGAAAGCGGAGCGGACTCATGGCGTGGGTGGTAGGAACGGGCATGCTCATGGGTCTGCTGGCGATCGCATCGGGGATCGTGACGCTCCGCACCGGGTGGATCCTGCCCATGGCACGCCGCCACTGCTTGAGCTCGGTGTTGGCGTGCTCAACGTGGATCCGTGCCGAGGACTGGCGGCGCCGCTGCTCGC
This sequence comes from Streptomyces sp. NPDC048496, assembly GCF_043200055.1. Taxonomy (NCBI): domain Bacteria; kingdom Bacillati; phylum Actinomycetota; class Actinomycetes; order Kitasatosporales; family Streptomycetaceae; genus Streptomyces; species Streptomyces sp. NPDC048496. The sequence continues at coordinate 76,302 of NZ_JBICXB010000031.1, forward strand.
GCCAGGCGTGCTGCTCGCCCAGCGGAGCGGGAGGGGCACTAGGGTGCGGGCATGATCTCGCATAGCTACCTCTCCGAACTCTTCTCGCTGGACGGCCGGGTCGCCGTGGTGACGGGCGGGAGTTCCGGCATCGGCCGAGCCATCGCCGGGGCTCTAGCGCGAGCGGGGGCGAGCGTGGTGATCGTGGCGCGCAAGGAGTCGGAACTGGCCGCCACGGTCGACGACCTGGCGGCGGACGGCTGCCGGGCCGCCTGGGTGAGCGCCGACCTGGGCACCCGTGACGGGGTGCGCGCGGCGGCGGAGCAGGCAGCCGAGGTGTTCGGGGAGCCCGACATTCTCGTCAACAGCGCCGGGATCAACCTGCGGCCGCCGATGGGCGAGCTGGGCGACGATGTGTGGGACGCCACGATGGCGGTGAACCTCGAGGCGCCCTACTTGTTGGGCCAGCGGTTCGGGCCCGGCATGGCCGAGCGGGGCTTCGGGCGGATCATCCATATCACCTCCCAGCAGGCGCACCGGGCGTTCGTCCAGAGCGGCGCCTACGGGGTTTCCAAAGGGGCGCTGGAGTCGCTGGCCCGCTCTCAGGCGGAGGCATGGTCGCCACACGGCGTCACCTGCAACACGCTGGTGCCCGGCTTTGTCATGACCCCGCTCAATGCGCGGTTGTCGTCCGACCCGGAGAAGGTGGCGGCGCTGGCCGCGCGCACGATGGTCGGGCGCAACGGCCTGGCCGAGGACTTCGCCGGCGCGGCGGTGTTCCTGGCGGGCCGCGCATCCGGCTACGTCACCGGGCAGGCGATCTTCGTCGACGGCGGGTTGTCCGTTCATTGAGCGCAACACCGCATGAAATCCGAACGAGGGGCGGACTGTACGTCGCCAGGGCGAACCGGGCCGGTCCCGCGGCGATCAGACCACCCGACACCCCGCTCCTGGCGGGCAGCCCCACCCGCAGCAGCCAGTCGCCCGACGCGTCGTACATGCCGCACGTCACCATCACGGCCAGCACATGCGCGGCGACCGTTTCCTCGACGACCGTCTCACCGGTGAGCGGGTTCACCCCGCCGTGCGCGAGCGTCGCGGCCATAGCGGCGCGGTCCAGGGCCGCGCCCCGCACCGCGCACGCCCGGAAGTAGGTCTCCACCGGGCGCGAGGGCCTAGACGAATGGTTTCGAAACCGATTGCATGGTGAACGGGACGTCGGCCTCACCGGCGCTGTAGCGGTGGCCGTCCATGCTGATCAGCGCCAATCCGAAGGCGTCCGGGTCGGCCAACGCCAACTGGGGGATATAGTCGATGAGTTACCCGACCCACTCCCCCGCGAAGCGGCTGCGCAGTTCCCGCAGGACGTCCGTCACTGCATCGGCGGCGGCGCTCACCTCGCCCCCGTCGTCAGCTGCGCTCGGCCTGGGCGATCCGGGGGAACGACTTGACGCCCGCTGCCTTACGGCTGTTCGCGTGCTCGCTGACCGTCCTGCCGGGCGGGGCGTCCGTGAAGCCGAGCACCACGGAGTCGAGGACCTTGCCCGACGCATCGACGAACTCCACCCGGACCGCGTAGAACGCCGGCTTGTCGGTGGGGTTGGTGACGCGGACCAGGGCGCTTCGGAACTGCTCGGACTTCGCGACCGGCAGCCCGGTCACCGACACGTCCTTCACGGCGTTCCCCTGCCCGTGGACCCCTGCGAGCTGCTTGGCCGCCCGCTGCCTGTTGCGTTCAACCTCGGCCGAGACCGAGGCCGCGAATGACTCCTGGGTACGCGGCGAGGCGCTCGCGGACGGCGACTCGGCCGGGCCCGGGGACACCGTACGGGTACTCCTGACCGTGCCCGGCGTGGTGCCGGAGCCGCCGCAGGCGGCGGTGCCGGCGGCGACCACTGCGGCCAGCAGGGCGGGGGTCAGGCGGCGGACGGTGCGGCCGCCGAGGGTGCGCCGCAGGGGGCGGGACTGGTTCACGGACACTCCGGGTCTGCTCGGGAAAGTGGGTCGACGGCAATCGGCAGGACGGGGGGACGCACCGGGCGAACCGGATGCGCCGGGCTCCTCCACTCGGGTCACTCGGCTTCGTCGCCGAAGACCTCGCGGAGCCGCGCCTCGCTGAGGGTGTCCAGGTTGCTGTGGAGGAGCTCGGCGCCGCCACCGGGGAGCGCGTCGCTGATCCGGTCCGGAACCTCGTCGGTGGTCAGCAGGAACAGCGCCGAAGTGCCGGGCGTCACCTGCTTCTTGACCTCGGCGATGAAGTCGTCGTCGATGCCGACGTCAGCGAGCTTGCCACCCAGCGCCCCGGCCGCCGCGCCGATGGCCGCACCGAGCAGCGGCATCAGGAAGATCAGCCCGAAGAGCATCCCCCAGAACGTGCCGCTCAGGGCACCCGCACCGACCAGGTTGAGCAGCTGCTTGGTCTTCGGCTTGGCCTTGTCGGCCGGCCAGCTGACCACCGCGGCGTCCAGGATCTTGATCAGCCCCTCCTTCTGCAGGGACTTGAGCGTGGTCTCCACCTCCTCCGCGCCCTCGGCCGACTGGAACTTCCACACGGTGAGCGTGGACATCGCGCATCCCTCCTGAGGCAAGGTCAAGCAATTCGCTCATATTAGGATCAAAAGGTATGAATTGACTCGTCGAAATCGTCCGCTCTGCACGGGAGTGGGCGTAACCCCCGGAGGGAACTATGGATACGGACGCCCTGACCGCCGGCCTGCTGCAGGAGCTGCGAGCGCCCAAGCCCTATCCGGCTGTGTCCCTGACCATGCCGACGCACCGACAGGCTCCGGACAACGCCCAGGACGCCGTACGGCTGCGCAACCTGCTCTCCGAAGCCGAACGGCGGCTCGATGCCGATCCCTCGGTGTCCCGGGAGGCCAGGGCGGCCATCAAGACGCAGCTCGCCCGCGCGGTCGACGAGGTGGACACGCGTCGCAGGCTCGACGGTCTGGTCGTCCTGGCCACGGCGGACGAGCATCAGATCTGGCTGCTCCCCCGTACGGCGCCCGAACGGGTGGTCCTGAGCGACACCTATCTGACCCGGAACCTGGTGGCCGCGAAGGCCCTGGCCGAACCGTACTGGGCACTGACCGTCGCAGCCGACCACGCCACACTGTGGAGCGGAACGGCCGACTCCGTGCACCAGGAGAAGACCGGCGGGTTTCCGCTGACGGTTCCGCAGGAGAAGCCGAACCCGCAGCGCGAGGAGCAGATCGGGGACACCCCGAGCACGTTCTCCGACGAGGAGACGCGCATCTTCCTGCGCTCCGTCGACGAGAAGCTGCGTGCCGTCCTGGCCGCCGATCCGCGACCGATGTACCTGGTCGGTCTCGCCCCGGCCCTCGCCCTGCTGGACGAGGTCGGCGGGACCACCAAGCCGGCGGCCGGCCGGGTCACGAAGGGGGTGCCGGCCGATCTGTCGCCGAGCAACTTCCTCAAGGAGCTCGCACCCGCTCTCGGCAAACGCCGGGCGGAGGCCGCCGCGGAGGTCGCGGCCAGGCTCGACGACGCCCGCGGCCGCCGTGCCTACGCAGGTGGTCTCGACGAGGTGTGGGCAGCAGTACGGGAGGGGCGGGCCGCGCTCGTCGCGGTGGAGGAGCAGTTCCAGCAGACCGTACGGGTCACGGACGAGCACCTGGAGCCGATGCCCGCGGACGCCGTGGGCACAGCCGACGGGACGATCCGCGAGGACATCGTCGACGAACTGGTCGAGGCGGCGCTGGACAGCGGCGCCGACGTGGTGTTCCTCGCCGACGACTCGCTGGCGGAGCACGGACGGATCGCGGCAGCTCTGCGCTACTGAGCGGGAGTCGCTGAGCAGCGGGAGCTCCCTCTGTGAACAGGGCCGGTGCGGGCGCGGCGGTACGCGGGACGGCGGACAGCCTCCGGTCGGCGGGCCGCAGCGCCCTCGCCGCTTCGAGGGCGGAGAAGGCCGGGGGGGCCACCCGCGGCGCGCCCAGCGACGGCGCCCCTTCGGGCCCCCGACGGCGGAGACCAGGCCCCGGTGGGCGGCTGGGCTGTGATCGCGGCGCCACGCACGGCTGGGCGGACGAGAACATGCGCGGCTGCCCGGGCCGCCGCAAGGCCCCGTACCGGGGCGATCCGATGCGTGCCCCGGGAGCCGCTGGGACACTGGAGAGGGCGCCCCAGACCCCCGTCCCGCAGAGATACAGCCCCCGGGAGAGGAAGTGACCGCACCATGACACCCGGATCCAGTGCCAGACGTGTGCGGCAGTACGAACACATCAAGGAGAGTGCTCAGGAGCGCGGAGTGAGTGAGGAGCGGGCCGAGGAGATCGCGGCGCGCACGGTGCACAAGGAGCGTGATCGCTCCGGCGAGTCGAGGACCGCGAGCGATCTGTTCGTCCATGACCTCTCGTCCGCGCGGCGCGGCGGTCCGGGCTCCCCCGGCGGAGCCGAACGCCCCACCCGCGACCAGCTCTACGAAGAGGCCAGGAAGAAGAACGTCAAGGGACGCTCGAACATGACGAAGTCCCAACTGGCCAGGGCGGTCGGCCGCTGAGCGCTCGCCCCTGTCGGTCGGAATTCGCCTCGGCGTCCGTCCGGACAGGGCGTTGCCGGCGGTCCCAGGTCCAGTCGGCCACCTCGGGCAGGTTTGTGCCGTGTTCACGGATCCACGCGTGGTGGCGGGTGCGCTCATCCGCCACCGCCTGGCGCACGGCCTCGGCGCGGACACCGCGTCCGGGAACCCGGTCGATGACGTCCGTGGCCGGCTGGTAGCAGTCGAGGTCGCTGCGGACGGCCATGTCGAACGGAGTGGCCGACAGCCCGACGTCGGACAGGTCGGATGCCCCTGCCGGAGCAGAGGCGTCCGGTGCACGGGCCTCGTCCGTGCGGGCGTCGCTCGTGTGCGTCTCCTCGACAGGGTCGGTCGCAGGCGGTACGGGCCGGCGTCACGGGGCGGCTATGCGGACCGGCTTCCCTCCGTCTCGGGGCCGTACCAGACCGTCGTGGCATTGCAGAACTCGCGAATCCCGTGCCCGGAGAGCTCCCGCCCGTAGCCGGAGCGCTTCACTCCGCCGAAGGGCAGTGCGGGGTGGGAGGCCGTCATGCCGTTGAAGAAGACACCGCCCGCCTGCAGATCACGCACGCACTGACGGCTGTCGTCGGCGTCACGTGTCCATACGTTGGAACTGAGACCGAAGGGGGTGTCGTTGGCCAGGGCCACGGCCTCGTCCAGGTCGGCGGCCCGGTACAGCGTGGCGACGGGCCCGAAGGTCTCCTCGCGGTGGATCCGCATGGCCGGGGTGATCGCGCTGAGGACGGTGGGGGCGTAGAACCAGCCGCGGTCCAGCCTCGCGCCCAGGCCGGTGGGCCGAGTGCCACCGCAGAGCACGGTCGCACCCTGCCGTACGGCGTCGTCCACCAGCTCCTCGATATCGGTGCGGCCCTGTTCGCTGGCGAGGGGGCCGATGTCGGTGGACTCCTGCTGCGGGTCGCCGACCTTCAGAGCGCGCATTCCCGCGGTGAACTCCTCGGCGAACTCGTCGTACACATCGGTGTGCACGATGAACCGTTTGGCGGCGATGCAGGACTGGCCGTTGTTCTGCACGCGGGCGGTCACCGCTGTACGGGCGGCCTGCCGCACATCTGCCGAGGGAAGGACGAGAAACGGGTCGCTGCCGCCCAGTTCCAGCACGGTGTGCTTCACCTCGTCGCCCGCGATCGCCGCGACCGCGCGGCCGGCCGGCTCGCTCCCGGTGAGGGTGGCGGCGACGACCCGGGGGTCACGCAGGATGGACTCGACCGCCCCGGACCCGACCAGCAGCGTCTGGAAGCAGCCTGCCGGGAAACCCGCCCGGCGGAACAGGTCCTCCAGGTACAGCGCGGTCTGCGGGACGTTCGACGCGTGCTTGAGCAGGCCGACGTTGCCCGCCATGAGCGCGGGGGCCGCGAACCGTACGACCTGCCAGAGCGGGAAATTCCACGGCATCACGGCGAGGACGGGGCCCAGCGGACGGTAGTGGACATAGGCCCGGGAGGCTCCGGCGTCGCCCACATCGCCGGCCGACGGATGCTCGTCCGCGAGAAGTCGCTCTGCGTTGGCCGCATACCAGCGCATGGCCTTGGCGCATTTCGCGGCCTCCGCACGGGCCGCCTTGACGGGCTTGCCCATTTCGGTGGTCATGGTGCGGGCGATGTCCTGCTGGTCCTCGTCGAGGAGGTCGGCGGCCCGGTTCAGCAGGCGGGCCCGTTCGGCGAACCCGGTCGTGCGGTACTCCCGGAACGTGATGTCCGCGGTCGCGAGCCTGCGTTCGATCTCCGCGGCTCCCAGTGCGTCGAACGTCTTGAGGGTCTCGCCGTTCGCGGGGTTGACCGTCGCGATGGGCATGACTGTGGCCTCCTTGCCTCGGTTCTTCGACCGTGCCTCGCCACGCCCCGTCGCGCAACGCGAGCCCTGGTGCGGGTAACCCGACCGGCGCGGGGGTGCGGGGGGGGGGCACGCAAACCCCCCCCGGGGGCCGCGCCCAAGAATGGCGGGAAGGCCCCCCATACCCGCCCGGTG
>NZ_JBICXB010000032.1:0-81647 GCF_043200055.1 Streptomyces sp. NPDC048496
TGTTCTTGATCTAGACAGTCCAGATCATCGCAGGTGAGAGGCACCCTTCCGCTGTCGGGGCATCAGAACGCATTCCCGGCTGAATACATGAGGTTGAGCGTTGGCCATGGCTCGGGCACGGCGAAGCTCCTGGCGGATGAGTTGTCGACGAAGAGCAACACCATCAACCAGGAGCTGCGAGTGCTTGTGCACCCCTCGGCCATCGACCCGTCCAGCCGCCCTGCGGTTCCTGGCACGGGTGTTGACATCACATCGCGTGCGGATCGGGTCCCGGTGGCGGCGTCTGTCGCCGAGGCCGTCGAGGTGCCGGCCGCCCGCGCCCCGACGCCGTCAGAGGCGATGCGGGCCCGGGCGTCGAAGGCGTACGCCCGCAACACGAGGATGGAAGAGCCTCACGGTCTAAATGAAGTCCATCATCCCTGGCGTCCATTTATAGTGTGACTCGAGTTTGTAGTACTCCCCTTCGGGTGACGACGCGACGCCGTAGACGAACTTTCTGTCGGCGCCACCATTCGGAACGCCTTTCACGAACTGCTCGATTTCTGGCTCCATTCGAACGGGAAGCATCGTCAGATCCGTGGTTGTCACGGCAAAGCAGATCCGCTCGATCTTCGAAGAATCCCAGCTCAGGGTGACATACAGTCCGAAGGCTTCCTGACCGAGCCTCAGCATCTGCTCGCTCGGTTCCGGCAGTCCGATTTCGCGGAGCATCGACTGGATGGTCTTCGATTCGAAGCACTCAGCGGGCACCTCGTTGAAGTACACATTCACCGTTCTGTGCGGGTAGTCGATCCCGATCACTCCGACTCTGTCGTCCAGACCATGGCGGGTGAAAAAACCGCCGTTCTCGGCCAGACTGCGCGGCATGGACGGGATGTCGGCAACCCGTGACAGCTCCTGCAGGTCATCCGGAGTGAAGAACGCATAGATCTTCTTGAAGCCGCCAACGACTCCGAAGTCGATACCGTAACTGTCAATGGGGCATCGTCCCTGCAGATCGAAGAGCAGGGCGCCGACGGGATGGTCCGTCTGCGTGGTCAGGCCGTTCGACAGAGCGACGGCGTATGGATCCCGCTCATTCGGATGCGTTGTGAAGCGGCAGTCAAGCTCTCCCACATGGCGCACGCCGGTCGCCACCCTGAAAGCAACTACGGTCGCGGCATGCGAGAAGGCGTCGCCGTACGTGGTCAGGACAGGCCAGACCTTGTCGCGCGAGCAGGCTACATCCAGCAGCCGAGCTGATTCCTCAATGGCCGAATAAAGTTCTGCCACCTCAGGGGTTCCGGACATTTATCCTCCAAGCATTCGCCCGCCGGGCGAGGCAGTGATGTCGTGACGAGGACCAGTTGCGAGCGATCACGAGGGACGAGGCCGATGGCGGAATCCCCGGGCATCGCTAGCCCCCGATCCTCGTGATGTCGTTCTTGCGCTCCAATTGGACGTGCGCTCGCATGAGCTCGCCCGGATTCGTCTGCGCCGCCAGAAGTGAGAGTTCACCGCACAGCACCGTCGCGGCCGCGATGACTGCGAGCCGGCGCGCGTTCTCGCCGGGTTCGCGCTCCACCCGGCAGCCGAGCCGCGTCAGGTTTTCTTCGACGAACTCGAGCCCCTTTCCGTTGCCAACGGTTCCCACGATCAGGTTCGGCAGGGTGCAGGAAAAATAGAGGTCGCCGTCCCGGTCTTCGGCCACGGTCACACCCTGTGACCCTTCAACGATATTTGCCGCATCCTGACCCGTCGCCAGATAGAATGCGAGCAGCATGTTCGCATAATGTGCATTCGCCGAGCGAATTCCGCCGGCGAGCAAGGTTCCGATCATGTTCTTGTGCACATTGAGCTCGGCTATCGCGGCGGCCGAAGTGTGCAGCACATCATGGACGATGTCACGCGGTACCAGCAGTTCAGTGACTACGTTCTTACCGCGCCCGAGGATACCGTTGATCGCGGTTGCCTTTTTGTCGGTGCAGTAGTTTGCCGAAATCGAGCCGTACGAAACTCCCGGAATAGTCTCCAGGATGTGCGTCAGGAGCGCATCCGCGGCCAGTGTCGCCATGTTGTGCCCTGAGGCGTCGCCGGTGGTGAACTCGAACCGGAGAAATAGCAGGTTGGCTGCGATCTCGTGGCGAAACCCGATCAATTCGGTGAATCTGCCGCAGGTGCGCACAACGTCGCGCAGTTCGTCGAACCGCGCATCAACTTCCAACGCGGCCAAGTATGCGGTCTGCGCGTCCTTGGCCTTGACGAACACCGAGCGCGTCATCCGCTCGTCGACAAGAGTGGCGACGATACCGTGCTCAGTCAGCATCGAGAGCTTCGCGCCCCTGCCGACGGAGGGCCAGAGGGGCGACTCGTACGTGGCGAGCGGAACCTCCGTCTCGGTTGTCGCCGTGTTTCCCGAAATCCTCAGGGGTCCCACCCATTTCATGGGAACGCCGGCGATCGCGTGCGTGTCGTTCATCGGATGCCTCCAACCGTCTCGTGAGTGGTGCCGCTGGATCTGGAGCGGGTGGCCAGTCGGCGCGTTTCGATTCCCCGGTCGGCGCAGAACGCGCGCAGGTCGCCATGGACGAGCACGTCGCACCTGGTCAGATCGGACGGGGTCCGCGCGCCCAGCGCGGTCATCAGGGCTTCAAGCTGATCGAGCCACGTGGAGATCTGCGAGATCAGCGTTGGCACGCCACCGTCGAGAAGGGTCCTGAGAAACCCTCCGGACGCTCCTACGGCGGCAGCGCCCAGCGCCAGTCCGCGCGCGGCGTCAAGCGGATTGCGGATACCGCCGGAAGCCAGCACCGGGATATCGGCATCCTGGACGTCCAGCAGGCAAGCGGGAGCGGATTGTCCCCAGCCGTCGAGGTAGGAGTAGTCGGCGTGACCGCGCCGGTCGTTTTCGATGCGCGCGAAGTTCGTGCCGCCGCGACCGGCGACATCGGCCACGCGCACTCCTATTTCCTGCAACGTCAATACGGTTTCGCGGCTCAGCCCGAAGCCGACCTCCTTCACGATCACCGGAACGTCGACTCCGGCCGCGATCTTCTCGATCTGCGGTCCCCAGGAGGCGAACGACCGGTCGCCCTCTGGCATCACCGTTTCCTGGATGACGTTGAGGTGGATCTGCAGGGCGTCCGCCCTCAACAGGTCGATGGCCCGCCGCGCCTTCTCGACGGAGGCATTCGCATTGATGTTCGCCATGATGAACCCGTCCGGATTCTCGCGACGCATCACACTGAACGTGTCGGCCACGGAGTCATCGGCGAAATACGCGCTCATGGAGCCGGTCGCGATGGGGACGCCGGTCTCGCGGGCGGCGATCGCCAGATCCCTGTTGATGGCGCCGGTCCTGGTGCTGCCGCCGGTCATCGCGTTGATGTACAGCGGAACCTTCCATTCGATGCCGCCGAACCGCGTGGCCAGCGAGACATCGGACCGGTCGATGCCGGCCAGGGCGTGATGGACAAAGGTCACATCGTCGAACTGGTTCTGTCCGCCGAGGTGGCGTTGCTGCTCGGCGGCGAACCGGACATGGTCGTCCTTGCGATCAGCGATCATTCTGCGCTCCCTGTCGTCGGCTGGATGTGAATCGGCATGGGGAGCACCCCCGCTGCGGCCCACCCCTCCCGCAGTTGTGAGATCTCCCTTTTCGCCGTGGCGTCCAGCAACGCGATGCCGCAGTCGCCGCCCCCGGCGCCCGACGGTTTGGCCGCACCGCCGACGGCCTCGGCGGCGTCGCACATTGCCGTCAGCTCGGTGGTGAAGATGCCCAGCCGAACCTCGTCGTCCAGATCGGCAAGCACCTGCCGGGCGCCTCGGGCCTGTTGCAGCAACTCGTGGTCGTTTCCGCGCTCGAGCGCACGGATCGAGGCGTCCACGCACTCATCGCTGCGCGCCAGGAAGTTGCGTTGTGACGTGCTCCCCTGCCACTCCCGCGATGCGAGGCGCCCCGCCAGCGAGGCGGTGCTGGCCGGTTGTCCCGTCCAGCCCACCTCCAGGGCGAGTCCGCGGGGTGGTGGCAACCGTCGCAGCCCGAAACCCGGCCACGGCGCGCGGATCGTCTCCTCGATGCCCCGGCGCTGCGCCATTTCGAGCACGGCGGCCCGATCGGGCGCCTGGTACGCAATCCAACCGCCCCAGACACTCGCGGCGAGATCGCCGCCTGAGGAACGGGTATCGCGCCGCGCCGTCGCCAGCATCGCAAGCCGGAACCGGGCATCGGGCGACAACTCCATGCCGCAGTACGCGGCCACGGCGGCCACCGCGGCGACCGTCACCGCGCCGCTCGACCCCAGGCCGAGCTTGGTTCCGTTGCGGTGCAGGCGACTCCTGATCGAGATGTGCATCGGGGGTGTGCGCAGCCCGCGCTCGGCCAGCAGCCCGTCGACCACTTCGATCGCCGACACCACATGGGTGAGACCGCCCAGCGCCTGTTGCTCGTCGTCTGGACCGAGCCCGGCGAACCCGCCGACACGCCGCTGAAATCGCGCCTCTCCCGGGCAGAGGTCGGAATCGATCACGACGTCGACGCCGTCGGATCCCGACACGGTGACGCCGACCTGCCGGTCGACCGCTACCAGGATCGCCGGGTGACCCGGCTCCTGGACCGCGTACTCGCCGACGATGAACAGCTTGCCCGGCGCATGCCGGCTGATCGTTCCCTGACCGGTCACTGCTCGGCCCCCATCCGCAGGCGAGCGCCCGGCCCGCGCCGGGCGGTGACCACCGAGCATCCCGGCGCGGCGCTGCACACCGCTTCGGACACCCGGGCGGCATCCGCACGATGGCAAAGCACCTTGACGTTCGGTCCGGCGTCCATGGTCGCGTAGGCCGGTACACCGTCCCCCCGAAGCTGCAGGACGCTGTCGAGCACGGCCAGAGTCGCCGGCGCCATGTAGCGCACCGCCGGCCGCGCGGCCAGCATCGTCGCGTGCATGCCGAGGGCGTTCCGCTCGGCGATCTCCCCTACCGCTTCGAGATCGCCGCGATGCAGCGCCGCCCGCATGTCGGACAGGTCGGCCTTGCTCGAGATCGCCCAGGACCGGTAGAGCGGCGATGTCTCGACGGTTCGCCGCATGGCCGCCCGGCTGGACACGGCCTTGGGTCCGGCATCGACCAGCGCGATCACCAGCGCGGGGTCGAATTCCGGGACTGGCACCGGCTCGGCGTAGGAGCCGAGGTCCGCGGCCGCGCCGACGCCCCGGCCCGCATGGCATATCGCGAAGCCGCCGAATATGGACCGGGAGGCCGATGCGGACCCACGCCGGGCCAGGCGCGACAGTGCGGTGGGATCGAGATCCAGACCGTATGCGGCGGCGCCGACGACGGCCAGGGCGGCGAATCCACTCGCCGAAGATGCCAGGCCCGCCCCGGTGGGGACGGTGTTGAGGGTGTCGACGGCGGCCGGTTCGGTACGCCCGGCCATCTCCCGTACCAGCTCCAGGAAAGCGATGACGCGCTGCCGCGGTTCGCCCGTCGCGGGCATGCCATCGAGCGTTACGGTGTCTGCCCGCGCGGCAGGGTTGAGTCGGACGGTGGTGGTCGTCGGGAAGACATCCAAGGTCATCGACAGGCTGTCGACGTACGGGATGATGAGTCGCTCGTCGCGCTTGCCCCAGTACTTGATCAGCGCGATGTTCGGATGGGCGATGGCGGTCGCCCCGCGGTCGAGGACCCTCTCGTGCGGCCCGGCCGGCCCCCACTGGTGGTCAGTCGGCATGACTCGCGAACCTCCCTGTCGGCACGACCCAGGTCCGGACGGCGCCGGCTTCGTGAAGGCGCCGGACGACCGCCTGTGCCCGGGAAGGCTCTCCGGCCAGCGCGATCATGCAGCCTCCCAACCCGCCGCCACTGATCTTGGCTCCCGGGCTGCCGGCCGCGAGCGCGGCATCGACCAGCGCATCGATCCGGTCCGTGCTGAGCCCGATCTCGCGGAGCAGCCTGTGGTTTTCGGTCAACCGCGCGCCGAAGTCGCTCCATTGGCCGCGAGCGAGGTCGCGCACGGCCGCGTGGGTCAGGCTCGACACCCGGCGTACGAAGGCCGCCTGCGTTTCCGCGTTGCGCTCGAACGTGTGCCGCACCAGCTCCACCGCGTCCTTGGTACTGCCGCTGACACCGCTGTCCGCGATGATGAACAGCCCGTCGAAGCCGAAAGGCCGGCTTGCACCGGCGCGGCCGTCGGCCCGCTCCGGGGGGTGTGCAGCACCGTCCCCCGGCATGGGAATGGGCAGTTCCCTGGCGGTGCCGGAACGGAAGAGGATGGGAGACGTTGAACCGGTGGCGAGCGCATCGATGCCGCTCGCCCTGCCGTGCGCCACCCTCTCCGAAGCCTGCACGAGATCGAACACCGCCCCGGCGTCGAGCCGGCGGTCGAAGAGATCCGCGAAGGCCAGAGCTGCCGCCCGGGCGCACGCGGCACTGGAGCCAAGCCCACGGCCTTGCGGGATCGTGCAGTCGATGAGCACATCGACACATATGCAGCCGACGACGCCGGTCATTTCCTTGAACTCCGCCACCAGGCGCCGCAGGCCGTCCGCTGCCAGCGGTGCCACCGTCGCGGGCCCCGGTCCCGTCATCGCGAAGGAGACCCTGTCCGCACCGTCGCCCGGACCCAGGAGTCGTGTGGCCTTCGCTGTGGCCGTCAGTTGCGGAACCGGGATAGCCAGTGCCGGAGCGCCGTAAACGACGGCATGCTCCCCGAGCAGAATGGCTTTGCCGTGGGCGCGTCCGACACCGAGCCGGCCGCATTCGGTGTCCGGATCACCCGCGGAGCTTCCGCGGTCGTCGAAAGTGCGTGCATTCGTCGGTGCCATCATCGAGCCCGCTGCGTCGCCTTGACCGCCATCGCGCCGAGCTGGTCCTTTGCGGGGATGGTGGCGTTGCTCGCCTCCAGCACGGCCATGGCCTGGTCGGTGCGGCGCCCGATCTGCCGTTCGATGTGTTCCACGGCGCCGATGTCGACGAGTATGGCGCGTATGGCGGCGAGTTCATCATCGGAGAGGTCGGTGCCGATCTTCGCCCTGAGAAATCTCGCCGCGTCCGGATCGCGTTCGTCCACGCTCTTGAGCGCCGTCGCGAGCAGAACCGTTCGCTTGCCCTCGCGAAGATCGTCGCCCGACGGCTTGCCCGTCACCGTCGGGTCGCCGAACACACCCAGCAGGTCATCGCGGAGCTGGAACGCGATCCCGATGTCGGCGCCGAACGCTCGATAGGCCGCGACGAGGTCGGGCTCCGCACCGGCGATCGCGGCACCGAACTGCAGCGGGCGTTCCACCGTGTACGAGGCCGTCTTGTACTGATTGACGCGCAGCGCCGAATCGATGTCCTCGTCGTCGCTCGCCTGGTTGATCAGGTCGAGCAACTGACCGTACAAGACCTCCGAGCGCACCGCGGACCACACCGGTCCGACCCGGGCCTGCGCGTCCGCCGGCAACCCGGACGCGCGGACCATGACGTCGGCCCATGTCTGGGCCAGGTCCCCGACCAGGATGGCGGTACCCGTGCCGAAGGCGTCGGCGTCACCGGAGAAGCGCCGCACCCGGTGCCGCTCGGCGAACGTCACGTGCGCGGCGGGATGGCCGCGGCGTGTCCGTGACGCGTCGATGATGTCGTCGTGAATCAGGGCCGACGCGTGCAGCAGTTCGAGCCCTGCGCAGGCGCTCAGCACTGCCGTGGCGACCGGGTCGCGCTGGTCACCGCCGGCACCGATCCAGCCCAACCAGGCGAAGGCCGGCCGGATGCGCTTGCCCCCGCGCAGAACGTAGCTCTCCAGCTCGGCGACCGCTGCCGCGAAGTCCTGACCGAGCGCGTCGGCTTCGGCTCGACGCTCGGCGAAGAAGTCCCTGATCGCGGCATCGACAGCAGCCGTATCCGCGCCTGCCCCGAGATAGCTGACGGTCATCAGCTCATCTCCCGATCGAGGCGACGATCACTCTCACACTCATGCATCTCCGACTCCCATGAACTCGCTGAGGTCACGTCACTTCGAGCGTTTCAGGTCCATTCCGAACGCACGACCCCCGCCACCGCGTCTTCCCGATACGCGCGGCGGCGTGACGAACGCGGTCGAGCATCTCCAGGAAAATGACGCCGATTTCTGTTCCAGCGCATCCACGATCTCTACCCCACTCGAAATCGAATCGGCATGGCACGACAGTAATCGCGAGGTGCCGCCCTGCCCACTACTCGGGCGAGTAGTGCCAACTGGTACAGGCATTCACGCCACACCGTCACAGATCCCGTTCAACTGAATGAGCCATTCGGGCTGTTCGGCTGGCGTGTGGCGAACTCCCGTCCGGTTCGGGAGCAGATCGCAGCGATGAATGCGCCGCGCGCCGGACAATCCTCGGATACGGAGAGTAGCGTGGGTCACTTGCAGTGATCAGCCCGGCCCTGAGCGTTCAACTGTCCAATCCGGACAGTTGAACACCACGATGCGCCCGAAGAATCGAGATGCCCCACCCATGACCAGCTCAATGACCTGCAGAACCACCGGTCACAGCAACTGCGGCTGCGGTATGAGTACTCGTTGACCGTCTATTGCCATGCCCGTGGCGCGCATTGGAGGATCCTCCGGAGCCGAACGGGGGTAAATCATGAATCCATTGGTAGGGCGTGAACACATACTGTCCGCGTTGGGCAGTCATTTGGATGCCACCTCGCAGGGCTCCGGCGGCTGCGTCATCGTCGAGGGGCCGTTCGGTATCGGCAAAACTCACCTGCTGAAGGCCGCGGCCCTGGAGGGGGCTGAACGCGGCCTGACCGTGGTTGCCGGGCGAGCAAGTGAAACCGATCAGCCGATCCCTATTCACTTGCTGATCAACTTCTTGCGGCACGTGATGTCGAGTGAAGTCGATTTCGATGATCTGGTTCGCCCTGACAGAAACCCTTTCTGGTTGATGGATCGTATTGGTGAACTAGTCGAGAACGCGGCACGCAGGCACCCCCTCGTCGTCGTTCTGGACGATGCCCAGCGGGTCGACGATGTCAGTGGTCTGGCCCTCCGGGGACTCGTGCAGTCGCTCGCCTCATCACCGGTGCTGTGGCTGCTCGCACGTCGGCCGGTTCCCACACGGTCGCTCGCCCAGCACGCAGTCGGCTGGCTGATCGATCACGCTGCGGTGCGGCTTCACCTGGGGGCGCTGGACAATGAGGCGGTGGCCGAGTTGTGTACGAGCATCCTCGGCGCCAAACCGGATTCGTCCGTGCTCAACTGGGCGGCTCGCTGCGGCGGTAACCCGTGGTTGGTGGAGACCCTGTTCAGCGCGCTCATCCAAGCGGGACAGATGGTCATCGTGGACGGCGCAGCTTCGGTGGTGGCCGACCGTCTGCCCGCAGGCGTCCTCACTGCCGTTGGCCGTCTGCTGGACGAAATGCCGCCCGCGGTTCGGCGTCTGCTTGTGTCCGGCAGGAGGATCGGTCATACGTTCACGGTCGAGGAGGCGGCAGCCCTGCTCGGCGAGTCGGCCCCCGATCTGTCCTCCAGCATCGACGAGGCGGTGCAAGCAGGCTTGATGCGAAGGCACGGCACGGAGCTGGCGTTCCCCCACGAGGTGATCGGGGAAGCGCTTCAGCATGCCGCGTTCCGGGGGTGGGAGCCCGCCACGGCCGTGCCCGCTGCCGTGGCTTCGGCCATGTCAGGTGCCGTGCCCGTGATCGGCACTGGAACGGACGGCGGGGAACCTCGGCCCGGAGGCCGGCCTTCCCCTGCTCCTGGCGTGCACCCATCCCTGACCAGCGTGGCGGCGGGCGCCCACGCCGGACGGCCAGGCCCTGTCCCACCCGTCGTTACACCTTCCACTTCACCACCACCGCAGTCGCCCGCATGCGGTTGCGACGGTATGGCGGCTCGGGCCATATCGACTCTGGCAGATCTGTTCGACGAAGCACCGCAAACGCTGGCACGTGCTCTGCGTCTGCTCGCCGGAGCCGGGCGCGGCGTGGAAGCCGGCCGCCTCGCGGACGTCGCCCTGCGCCCCGGTATCGAGGCGGCGGCCGAGGCGCAGCTGGTGCTCGAGCTGGGGCAAGGATTACGGGACGCCGACTGCCACGGCATGTCGGCCGAGCTTCTTCAGCGGACGCTGGCGCGGCAGGACATCTGTGAGCTGGATCGTGCCAAGCTGAACAGGGCGCTCGCGGACACCGCGAAGCGCGTGAGTGGCGTGCCCAGCGCGGTCACGGCACCGTGGCCTGGGCAACCGGCCGGCCTCGCGCCACCGCTCATCCCCGGTCGGGACACGGGAGCCGGCAACGGCACCGATACGCCCCTCAGGGGATTCGCCGCTCGGGGGCCGCGGCAGGTGGCGACCCCGCCGCACTGTGACGCGTGCGAACGCCCGCTGTGGACGTGGATGGTGCGGGCCCTCATCGCAGCCGATCAGTTCGAGGAGGCGACAGCCGTCTGCGCCGCCATCAAGCAGGAGGCGGAGAAGCTCGGCGGGACCTGGCCGGAGTCCCTGTGGTACGGCCACCGCGCCCAACTCCTGGCAGCGGTGGGCCGGCTCGAGGAAGCGCGTATCGAAGCCGAGGCCGCGCTTCGTCTGGCGGACCGGTCGGCACCACGGGACTCCGTACCCGCGCGCATTGTTCTGGCCCGAATCAGCATGCATCGTGGCGATCTCGCCAGCGCCAGCGAACAGTTGCGAATGGCCGAACGGCTGGTGACCGGTGACGCGGCTGCCGACAAGGCCGGCCTGGATTGGACACTCGCGCAGTTCCACGCAGCCAGTGGCCGTCCGGCAATGATGGTCCAGACTCTGATCAACGTCGAAGGGCCGGTCACGCCCGACCCGCTGCTCTTCACCGAGGCTCCGACGGCGGCGGCAACGCTCGTACGCCTGGCCAGGCAGGTAGGACTTGGCGCGGAGGCTGAACGGGCGGCCGAGTTCGCCCGGCGGATCGCCGAGCGCAACCCGACCGTGCAGTCGTTGGAGGGTGGCGCCGAACATGCCGAGGGCGTCCTGCGCAACGACCCGGTTGCTCTGGGCCGCGCCGTGGAACTCTATCGGCTCGCCGCGCGCCCGCTGGCGGCGGGCAGCGCACTCGAGGACACGGCATGGGAGGAACAGAGCATGCGGAACAAGGCCCGGACGGTTCGGCTCCTCGAGTCCGCCATGGATCTCTATCTGGACTGCGGTGCCCAGCGTGACACGGCCCGAGTGCAGAAGAAGCTGCGTCGCCTCGGCGAGCACAACGTACGTGGCCTGGGGGTCGGCCGGCCCAAGACGGGCTGGCAGAGTCTTACAAGTGCGGAGCTCCGCGTCGTACGGGCGATCGTCGACGGCAGGACCAACAGAGAAGCGGCGAGCATGCTGTTCCTGTCACCCCACACCGTCGACAGCCACCTCCGCCGCGTGTTCTCGAAGCTCGACATCAACAGTCGCGTCGAACTGACCAAGCACTTCATCGCGCACGAGGCCTCCTCGCCTGTTCTGGCCGCTGCGTATCAGCCTGAGTCGGCGGGCTGAACCGGCGGTGGTGGAGGCCCATGTGGGTAGAGCCCAGAGCGCCGGTCAGGACCAGGACCCGAGGATCGCCGAAGCGGAGTGCCACCCACCGGGGCACTCCGCCCGCCCGCAGCCCTCAGGGGCCGCCCGCGATCGGGCAGTACATGCTCGACCGCGAAAACTTCAGCAAGCACCTTCCATCATGACCATGATCGGGATCATCACGGTCCGACAGACCATCTACCAGCCCGTTCGTCGCAATTCTCAGCGCCGGCTTCGCCGGAGCCCCGCTCCCCCTCGTCCCTCACCGAATAGATGGCAGCCCTGCTCGAATAGGTTGCCGCTCCGCGCGCCAGTTCGATGCGGGTGTTGATGCCCAACTTCCTGTAGACCTTCCTGAGGTGGTAATTCACGGTATGCGCGGACAGGTGAACTTGATTGGCGACCTGGCGGTTCGTCAGCCCCACACTCACCAGATACGCGATACGTCGCTCCATGTCGGAGAGACCGGACCAGCAAGTGAAATTTTGTTGTGAGCCGCCTCCTTCAGAACTCAGTAGCGGCGGATCCGGATGCGTCGAAGCAGTATGCCGACTCCTTGCCGGAATTCTCTCGGCGTAGAGCTTGGCGAGTTCCTCTGTTGCCAGGGCGACCGATATAGGATCCGGCGACAGGGCGATGATGTGCGCCAGTGCAGCGGGATCACCGTTCGCCAACGCGTTCGCATGCGCGGCGCCAAGACTGATGACCGAAATGCCAGGGTTATCCTGCGCGAGGCCGTTCACTGTTTCGAGAACACTGCGCTTGAGGTCGGTGTCACCCACATCGAGTGCGAGGCGAACCAGGAATGCAGCGGCCCCCGGATCCTCGATATACAGACTCCGTTGCGTCGGAAGATGGCTGCACTTTCCGGACAAAAGCTCGACAGCCGCCCGGGGCCCTTCTCTCTTGAGAGTGATACGCATTTCCGTCCAGGCATACTGTGCGGAGTAAAGCACCGCCCGGTCTCTCGCCAGCCCACTTTGCATCCGCCTCAAGTACTCATCGGCCGTGGGCAAGTCCCCCACGTAAAGAGAGACGGTGCTGAGCACGGAGAAAGCAAGAGGCAGGAGCATGGGAACAGCGTCACGCTCCACTGCGGCAGTCGCCATCTCCGCCTGTCGGCGAGCGTCACCGAACCGTCCGGCTTGAAGGAACAAGCGAGATCGCAGCGCCGCAGGCGCAGCAGTCCAGACCGGCGTGGACAGGCCATACAGGCCGGCTTCCGCGTCATTGATCAGCGATTCAGCCTTGTCGAATTCACGAAGGTTTGCGAGCTTCCCAGCCAGAGCTAGCTGGAAATGAAGACGCCAAACCGGATCGACATTATTACTGTATCGGACCGCAGTACGGCCCAGGCTAAGACCTTCAGCCAATTCCCCAAGACACCAACGAGCGTTGGAGAGTGTTGTCAGTGCCATCAACGCGGCAATATCGACTTGCACATTCCTTCGTTCCCGCAAAATTTTCTCGGAATGCTTCTCGGCTTTTTCCTTGTCAAGCAGGGAGTAACCCAGAATTATAGATGCTTCCGCATCAAGCCGGGCGGAAGCCGAGCTGCTCGGGCTGGCGAGAATACACTCCGCGGCATGAATTCCAGCTGCCGCCTCGCCTGTCATGATCAGACGGTGGGCCCTGGAAGTAACTCCGCCGGCTTCCTCTTTGGCCCCGTGGGACGGTTCGGCCGGACCCTCGGTCACCCGCATCGGATGCTCGGACACCCAGAATTGCTGATCGTATGCCTGCGCACGTCTCCCGGAGTGACCCATCGCCTCGGATTGCAACGCGCCACGTGCGGGAGCGGGGATGGACTCGATGACTCCGCGCAAGAGGAAATCGCTCTCGAACGCGAATCGATGCTCGGCGGCAACAACGAAGCCCGAGGCCATTGCCTCATCCAAGGGCGGGAGCAACGCAGCCGAGGATCGTTCCAACATCCTGGACACATCCTCCAGCATGAAGGATCTCCCCAATACTGCTGCGACCTTCAGAAACTGCTGACAGTTCGCACTCAAACCGCCCAACCGGTGCTTCACGAACGCCAGAACGCGACGCGGAATCCGCCGTCCGGTCAGCTGAACCGTTCCATTGTGTTCCTTTACGAGTTCTTCTTCCACAAGCCCGAACGAAAATTCGGCAAGCAGCCGAGGGTTCCCGCCGGCACCGGCTGCGAAGTCAAGTAACTCGCGATCTATGTCAGCCCCGAGTACGGCCCGCAAGACCTGTTCTTTCGCATCTTCATCCAGCGACCCCGGCACCAGCCGCTCGGTGACATTTACAACGTCAGATATGGTTTCCGGCTTGCGGTTCTCTATCGTCGGTCTTGCTGTCATGCCCCCGGCTCTCCCCCGCGCTTCGTCCGGCGTGCTACACATCCGTGCATTCTTGTATCGCGTTATTCACTTACCATTCAAGACTGCTCCTGGTGGCAGTACCGGCGGAAAAGGTCGACCTGCCAGCAGCGGAAGCACAGCCGACCTTGCAGCCAACCCAACCGGAGCTTTTCATTCAGCATAGAAGACGAAGGATGGATGGTGCACGGCCCAGCCTCCCCTTCCACACGTATTGCCAGCTCAGACGCCCGGGCAGACCGCAGCGAAATCATGGCCTGAATTTTTGAACGTTTCCATAGAAGTTTTGTCACGGCATGTGGATGCAGTTGTCACAGTCTCCTGCATTACATTTGATCGATCCTGACCATGACATACGTAATGGCCCGCTCCATTCACTACTGCACACCGAGGTGTTGCGGTGGGACACCTTATCGACAGGTCATAACAGACACATAGAAGTCATCTCGCATCAATTCAAAAACCCCCGTCCGCTTTGGATCGGGGGTCTCGTCGAAGCTTCGCAAAGAAGTGCAGGGAACCCCGCCCGGCAGGCGGGGCTTCGGCGCAGTCGCGTGTGGAAGCCCGTGCCCGTCACGTTCGGGGCGTACCGTCGCCCTGGCAGAACGTCATGAACACGGCGTCACGCGATTGCACCGAAGCCCCACCGCGCCCGAGGGTCCTCCGCACTCCGACTCGAGGAAGAGTCAGACTCTGGCCTCTTCCCCGACCTCGGCCTGTGGAGCCGGGGACACCTTCGGCGTCCGGCGTCCGGGCATCCACCAGTTGGCCTTGCCGCACAGTTCCATCACCGCGGGGACGAGGATCATCCGGATGACGGTGGCGTCGATGAACACAGCAACGGCCATGCCCAGACCGATCTGCTTGATCGCGACGTCGTGGCCGAGCAGGGAGGTCGTGAAGACGCCGATCATGATGGCGGCCGCGGCCGTGATGACCTTGGCGGTCCGTACAAGGCCGCGAGTGACGGCCATCCGGGTGTCGCCGGTGCGCTCGTACTCCTCACGGACCCGCGAGATCAGGAAGACCTCGTAGTCCATCGACAGGCCGAACAGGACCGGGAACATCATCATCGGAACCCAGGTCGTGATCGGCATGTCGGTGGGGAACCCGAGGGCCTTGCCGAACCATCCCCACTGCACGACCGCGACGAGCACGCCGTAGGCGGCGCCGATCGACAAGAGGTTCATCACGGCGGCCTGCAGCGCGATCGTGACCGACCGGACCAGCGCGATCAGCAGCACCAGGGACATCACGATGACGACCGCGATCATCAGGGGCAGGCGCGAGCTGGTCTCCTGGGCGAAATCGATCGCGCCGGCGTTCGGGCCGCCGACGTAGATCTCTCCGCCGCCGGGTGCCTTGGGCAGCACGTCGTCGCGGAGCTCGTGCACCAGGTCCACGGTCGCCTCGTCCTGGTATCCGGTCTTGGGGAAGGCCATGAAGGTGGCGGCCTGCCCGTCCTTGCTGACCCGGGGCTGCGTGGCGTAGGCGATGCCCTCGGTCTTCCTGACCGCTTCGACGGCGGGACGCAGATCGGCGTCCTTGGAGTCGATCTGGGTGGCGAAGATCAGGGGTGCGCCGTAGCCGGGTCCGAAGCCCTCGGACACGATCTTGTATGAGGTGTAGCTGCTCCTGTCGTGGGGCTGAACACTGGCGTCGGGCAGGCTCAGCCGCATCGACAGCGCGGGCGCGGCCAGCAGCAGCAGGCCCACGCCGGCCAGCACCGCGGCGACGAGCGGCTTGCGCTGTACCACGCCGGCCCAGCGCTCGGCGGGGCTTCGGCGCTCCCGGGACGGGGTACTGACCGGCTTGTGCCGGCGGGACGTACGACGGGGCAGGCGCAGCGAGTTGATTTTGTAGCCGGTGAAACCCAGGAACGCCGGCAGCAGGGTCACCGCGGCGGCCATCGTCACCAGCACGGTCACCGACGCGCCGATGGCCACGCCGGTCATCAGCCTCTGTCCCATCGCGACCAGGCCAAGGAGCGCGATCACGACGGTCGTGCCGGCGAACAGCACCGCGTGACCTGCGGTGGTGATGGCCTTGACCGTGGCGATCTCGGGCTCGTCGCCGTCCTGCAGGCTCTCCTTGTAGCGGGTCACGATGAACAGTGCGTAGTCGATGCCGACGCCGAGCCCGATCAACGCGGCGACGAGCACAGTGAAGTCCGGCGAGGGGACCAGGTGCCCCACGAGCTTGATCAGGGCGATGCCGCCGAGGATCGCCACCAGTGCGGTCACGATCGGCAGGCCCATCGCCACCAGTGACCCGAAGGCGATGAACAGGATCACCGCTGCCGCGAGGACGCCCACGCTCTCGGCCGGACCCTGCTTGGGCGTCTCGGCCTTTTCTGCCTTGTCGCCGCCGAGGCCCAGCGTCACTCCGTCACCGGAGGCTTCCTTGACCGTGGTCACCAGGGGCTTGACCTCGGTCTTCGTCACGTTCTTGTCGGTCAGCGGGATGGTCGTACGGGCGATACGACGATCATCCGTCACCAGAGCCTTGTCCTGATACGGCGAGGTCACCGGGCCTGTAATGGGTGAGGCGGCCAGATCGGCGACGACCTTCTCGATCTTTTGCCGGGCGGCGGGGTCGTCGATCCCCTTCTCTGCCTTGATCGCGAGAGTCAGCGTGTCCCCCTGCTGCTCGGGGAAGTGCTTCTCGATCAGAACCTGCGCCTTGGCGGACCCGGAGTCTCCACCGGTGAAGTCGTTGTCGGAGGCGGCACCGAAGCGGAAGCCGACGAACGCCACAGCGATCACGCCGACGATCCAGGTCAAGAGGACCAGGCGGCGGCGCCGATAACAGAACCGGGCCAGTCCCGCCAGAGCTCCATCCTTACGGGGAGTCTCGGTTGGCATCTTCTTCTCCTCGAGTCGTTGAGCGTTGCGCTCAATACTCGTGATCAGGCTCCCCTGCGTCGACGTGCGTATGAAGGCACTATGCCGATGCCGCTACCGCGGATGGTGTACTCCATCCGCGGTACATGCGGAAGCTTCTATGGACCGTCGGGTGGTCTGCGGGAGGGGTCCGGTGGTTCGGACGATGTGGGGTGGGCGGCGGTGGACCTCGCGGACGACGGACCTTTTCGGACATCGGACGGGCCGACGAGGGAGTTGACGGCCCACCGTGTGCAGATCGGGCCCCGGTGGCGTCGCCTGTCGCCCGCGCGGCAGGCCCGTCACGTTGAGCGTCAGGGAGACTGCCCCGGGATCCCGCACGGTGGTCGCCGGCCATCCGGCACTGCGCCGCTGAACACTTCGGTGCGCCGATACGTATCTCCCGATACTGCCGTCACCGGCACTACTGCCCAGTATCTTGAACGACCAGTCAGCCGCCGGTCGTTGGAACCGGACGGTTGACTCGCCGCCGTCACGCCTCGGCCCGGGGGAGACCTTGTTGCGACGCATCAACGGAACGGCCCTCATCATCGCGGCACTTGTCGCCACGCTCGGCGCGCTCGCCTACCCCGTCTGGTCCTGCGCCGACCGTTCCGGCACCGGTCAGGCCAATCTCAACGCGTCGTCCGTCGCAACGCAGTGGGGACCGCTCTCCGCGACCGACCGGGACTTTCTCGTGAAGGTGCGCCTGGCCGGTCTGTGGGAACTGCCCGCCGGGCAGCAGGCCATCCAGCGCGCGCCGAGCGAGGCGGTCAAGGCCGCCGGGGATCATCTGGTGGTCGGGCACACGGATCTGGACCGCCGGGCCCGGGACGTGGCCGCCCCTCTCGGGGTGGAACTGCCGAACCAGCCGAACGAGCAGCAGCAGGGATGGCTGCGCGAGCTGACGGCGGCAAGCGGCGAGGACTACGAGCGGAAGTTCGCCAATCTGCTGCGGGCCGCGCACGGCAGGGTCTTCGCGCTGATCGCCCAGGTCCGGAACACCACCCGCAATTCGCTGATCCGTCCGCTGGCGACCGACGCCAACCAGACCGTGCTCGACCACATCACCATGCCGGAGGGCACCGGCTTCGTCGACTTCGACGCGATCGCCCGCGAAGCGGCGGGCACGGCGACGGCCAGCCCGACCGAGCCGCCCCCGCCGTCCGGGGGCGGGGCGCCGCCGCTACCGGTGCCCGCGGAGCCGACCGGGGACCAGCCCTTCACCTCGCGTCCGTCCACGATGCCGATGCCCTGAGCGGGACCGCACCGGTCGGCGCACCGGTCCACGCGCCGGTCCCTCTGTGGCCGGAACCTCAAATCATGCTCTGAACGTCCCCCTCTTCGGATTGGCCGCTGCCCGTCGGGGCCATTACCCCTGAACGCAGTGGAGGAGGGGGACACCATGGAGCTGGGAATCGGCATCGGCTGGCGACCGGAGATCGCGGATGCGGTGGAGGCACTGCCGGGGATCGACTGGGTGGAAGCGGTCGCGGAGAACCTCTGCGCCGACCGCCTGCCCGACTCCCTGGTACGGCTCCGCGCCCGCGGCGTGACCGTCGTCCCGCACGGCGTCTCGCTGGGCCTCGGCGGGGCCGACCGTCCCGCCCCCGGCCGGCTCTCGGACCTTGCCGCGCGGGCGACGCTGCTGGGCACACCGCTGGTCACGGAGCACATCGCCTTCGTACGGGCCGGGGGGACCCGCACCGCGTCGCCGGGGCTCGAAGCGGGCCACCTGCTGCCCGTGCCGCGGACCTGGGACGCGCTGGACGTCCTGTGCGAGAACGTCCGGATCGCGCAGGACTCGCTGCCGGTGCCGCTGGCGCTGGAGAACATCGCGGCGCTGATCGCCTGGCCGGGCGAGGAGCTGACCGAGGGCCAGTTCCTGGCCGAGCTGGTCGCGCGCACCGGGGTCCGGCTGCTGATCGACGTGGCCAACCTGCACACCAATCACGTCAACCGCGGCGAGGATCCCGCGAGGGCGCTCGACGAGCTGCCGGTGGAGGCGATCGCGTACGTGCATGTGGCGGGCGGCATCGAGAAGGACGGCGTCTGGCACGACACGCACGCCCACCCGGTGACCCGGCCCGTCCTCGACGTGCTCGCCGAGCTCCGTTCGCGGGTCGACCCGCCGGGCGTACTCCTGGAGCGCGACGCCGGCTTCCCGCCCGCGGAGGAGCTGGCGGGTGAACTGACGGCGATCCGCGCCACGCTGGACGCGGCAGGGAAGGCGGGGCCCGGACGGGGACAGGGCGCCGGGGCGTCCGGAGACGGCGTCGCCCGGATCGAACCCGCCGGGCGCCCCGCCGCCCCTCCCGCCGCACACTCCACCGCTTCTTCCCCCGGCCCCACGACCGACGCCGCCCGCGACCGCGCCGCCGTCGCCCAGACGGCGCTGCTCTCCGCCCTCGTCGCCGGCACCCCCGCCCCCGAGGGCTTCGACCACCGCCGCCTCGGTGTCCAGAGCCGCGCACTGGCCTCCAAGCGCGCCGATGTCGTCGCCAAGGTGGCGCCCGAGCTGCCCGAGATCCTCGGTGACGGCTACCGGCGCGCCTTTCTCGCGTACGCCAGGACCCGCCCCATGGCCGCCGGATACCGGCGCGACGCACTGGACTTCGCCGAGCAGCTGCTGATCGCCGGGCGCCCCACCGACGACGCCGCCCGGCGCCGGCTGACCATCTGGTGGCAGGACCGCGCGGCCGCCAGGCCGCCCCGCCGCACGACCCGGCTGCTACGGGCCGCCCGCGCCGCGCTCGTCGGGAGGTGACCGGAATGAACATCGTCGCTCTGCTGGTGACGCTGGCCGTCGCGGCCTCCTCGGCCCTCCTGATCGTGGGGCTCTCGAATGCCCGGCGCGGCCCCGGTGGCCCTGCCCACGACCTCTACGAAGTGGCATTCCTGAACGGCGGGCCGGGCAGGGTCGTGGACGCCGCACTCGCCGCCATGCAGACGGACGGACGCCTGGTGGTCGGCGGCCCCGGCATCGTCTCCGTCCAGCGGCCGGTCGCCCACGACCCGGTGGAGCGAGCCGTTCTTCAGGAGCACGCCGCCGCCCCCAGCGGTGCGCTGCACACCCTGCGGGACGCGGTGATGCGGCACCCGGCGGTGCAGGAGGTCGGTGACGGGCTCGCGGCCCGCGGACTGCTGGCCGCACCGGAGGCCACCGTGAAGTGGCGCCGCTGGGGCCTGTTCCAGGGGCTGGGCTGCCTGCTGGCCATCCCGGCCTCCTTGGCGGTGACGGTGTCACAGTTCATGGCGGAGTCCGACGAGCTCGACTTCTCCCTCCCCTTCGTCGTCAAGGTGTTCCCCGCCCTGTTCGTCGGCTTTCCGACCGGGCTGATCTGCGCGGGAGTCGCCCGCGCCCGGGTCACCAAGGCAGGGCGGCGCGCCGCCGAGCAGTACCGCGCCGCCCATGCCCACACCGCCGAACCCGCCCACCTCCTGGCGAATCTGGGGCTGCGCGCACTGCCCGATCCCGTGCTGCGGGCGCGGTTGGCGGCGGCCGCGCGGATGCGGACGGCCGGCGGGATGCGGCCGATGTCGCCCTCGCACTCCTCCTCCGGCAGCAACGACCACTTCGTCGCGACGGTGTGGTGCGCCGGTTCGGGCGGTTCCGGCTCCGGCTGCGGGAGCTCCAGCGGGACGCCGGGCGGGGGCAGCAGCTGCGGAGGAGGCAGCGGGTGCGGCGGCAGTTCCGGATCCAGTTGCGGCGGGTCGGGCGGCTCCGGCTGTTCCAGCAGCAGCTGTTCCAGCAGCAGTTGTTCAAGCAGCAGTGGATCCAGCTGCGGGGGGTCGAGCTGCGGCAGCAGCTCCTGACACCGGCACCTCGCGGTACGGGGCGAAGCCGTTCCTGGCTGGTGAGCGATCGTGCGGCGGGGCGGCACGGACCGTCGTGCCCCCGCGGGAACATGCGACCGGCCCACGCGGAGGCGGGCCGGGGACCTGCGGGGAAGGGCGGTGCGCTTCCCCGCAGGTCTCGGGATCGCCGCAGGTCGGAGCCCTCGGCGAACCCGAAGCCGAACCCGGTGTCGCTGGAGCGGCGGGCAGCGCACAGCTGTGCGCCGGCGCCCGCCGTCTGATCTTCCGGGTTGGGGTGGTCGGAGCCCGCTCGCTACGCGAGCCCGGCCACCAGGTCTGCGACGGACTTCCTGCGGCCCGTGTAGAAGGGGACCTCCTCGCGAACATGCATCCGCGCCTCGGAGGCCCGCAGATGACGCATGAGGTCGACGATGCGGTACAGCTCGTCGGCCTCGAAGGCGAGGATCCACTCGTAGTCGCCGAGCGAGAACGAGGCCACGGTGTTGGCGCGGACGTCGGGGTAGCCGCGGGCCATCTTGCCGTGGTCCGCGAGCATACGGCGGCGGTCCTCGTCGGGCAGCAGGTACCAGTCGTAGCTGCGCACGAAGGGGTACACGCTGATGTAGTTGCGCGGCGTCTCGTCGGCGAGGAACGCCGGGATGTGCGACTTGTTGAACTCGGCGGGGCGGTGCAGCGCCATGTTCGACCAGACGGGCTCCAGCGCCAGGCCCAGCTTGGTGCGCCGGAAGAGGTTGTACGCCTCCTGCAGCTCGTCCGCCGTCTCCGCGTGCCACCAGATCATGACATCGGCGTCGGCACGCAGGCCGGACACGTCGTAGGTGCCGCGGACGGTGATGTCCTTGGCCGCGAGCTGGTCGAACAGTTCCTGGACCTCGTCGGCGTAACCGGCACGGTCGGCGGGCAGCACATCGCGCAGCTTGAAGACGGACCACAGCGTGTAGCGGATGACCTCGTTGAGGTCCTTGGCCTTCTTACCGGCGTTCGGGCCCTTGGTTGATTTCACAGTCTCAGGCGCACTCATACGGCTATTGTCCCGCCTCGCTCCGTGTGCCCTGAACCGGGGTCGGAGTGGCAATGATCTCTCCCGCGGTCCCGCCCGCGATGTCCGCGGCGATCTCGTCCGCGGCCCGGTGCGCGCCGGCGATGCAGGCGGGGATGCCGACCCCGTCGTACACCGCTCCGCAGACCCGCAGGGCCGGCAGCTTGGCGACCTCGTCGCGGATCCGGGCGACCCGGGTCAGATGGCCGACGGGGTACTGGGGCAGGCCGCCGATCCACCGGGTGACCTCGGTGTCCACCGGCTTCGCGGCGAGTCCGGTGGCGTCGGCGAGGTCACGCAGCGAGACGTCGACGAGTTCGGTGTCCTCGCGGTGGAGATGGTCCTCCTCGCCGTACCGGCCGACCGAGGTGCGCAGGATGAACAGGTCGGGGGCGGCGTCGGCGACCCACTGCCACTTGTGGGTGGAGAAGGTGGAGGCCTTGATCGTACGGCCGTCGACCGGCGGCACGAGGAAGCCGGAGCGCCCGCCGAGGGCGCCCGTGGTCGCCACGTCGGAGCGTCGGAACGCCAGGGTGACCAGCGCCATCGACGCGTACTCGACGCCCGCGAGCTCGGCGGAGGCGGCCGGGGACTCGGCAGCCAGCAGCGTCGACGCGGACCAGGCGGGGGCGGCGAGGACGATGCCGTCGGCGGCGATCACCCGGGTGTCGGTGCGGACGTCCCAGCCGTCGGCGGTACGGGTCAGGCCCAGGACGGGCGTGGCGGTGATGATCTCGCCGCCTCCGGCGCGCACGGCGTCGGCGACCGCCTCCGGCAGGGTGCCGATGCCGCCGTCGATGCCCTGGAAGACCGGGCCGGTCTGATGCCGGGCTGCGGCCTGCCGCTGGATGCGCTGCACGCCGTCGAGCAGCGAGCCGCCCTCCTGGACCACCTCGAAGAGCTGCGGCACGGCTGCGCGCATCGAGATCCGGTAGGCGTCGCCCGCGTAGACGCCGCCGAGCAGGGGCTCCACGAGCCGGTCGACAACCTCGCGGCCCAGCCGGTCGGCGACATACGCGCCGACCGCGACATCGTCGCCGACCGCGGTCGGCGTGAGGTCCCGTTCCTGCGCGATGCGGGCGAGACCCTCCGGGGAGATCACCCCGCTGAGTGCGTCGGGGTCGCCCGGGACTCCCATCACATGGCCCTTGGGCATCGGCCGGAGATCGCCCCGCGTCCAGACCGACGCGATGGCGGTGGCGGGTGGCTGAAGACGGTCGCCGAGCCCGACGGCGCGCGCCAGGTCGACCGCCTCGGGTCGTCTGGCAAGCACCGACTCCGCACCCAGATCGACCCGGGTGCCGGCGATCTCACCGGTCATGAGCTTGCCGCCCAGCCGGTCGGTCGCCTCCAGGAGCGTGACCCTCAGTCCTGCGCCGATGAGCCGGTGGGCGGCCGCGAGTCCGGCGATGCCGCCGCCGATGACGACGACATGACCCGTACCTGTGTCCACGCGGTGTGTTGAACGCTGCATGCCTCCACTCTCTCAGACCCCTTCCGAGTCCTGACCGTGACCGCTTCGAAATCGGTAAAGGGCAACCCGCACCCCCGTCTCGCACGTCGAACCGACACCATCAACCACCCGCCCCGGGGGAGCAGTTATGCAGAGAACACGTCATTCGAGCCGTTCGTCCACCTGTCGTTCACGCACGGTGCTCGCCGCCGGGATGCTTGCCGCGCTGCTCGCGCTGAGCGGTTGCGGCGGCGCCGACGACAGCTCCGACAGCAAGAGCGCGATGGACTCCGCAGACAACAAGGCGGCGGCTCCTGCGGAGCGCGCCGAATCCGCCGGCGGGGAGTCGGACCGGGCGGCCTCGAACGGCAGCCCGGCTCAGTCGGCGAAGCCCACGTCGCTGACGACCGCCCATGTCATCCGTAAGGCCTCGCTCTCCGTGGAGGTGAAAAGCGTGCCGAAGGCGGCCGCGGCGGCCCGTTCGGTCACGGAGGACGCGGGCGGGCTGGTGGCGAACGAGTCCACCGACCGGATCGACGACCTGCGCGAGACGTCGCACCTGGTGCTGCGGGTGCCGCAGGCCGAGTACGACGCCGTGCTGCGGAAGCTGGCGGGCGGCGGGAAACTGCTGTCCCGTACGTCGGAGGCGAAGGACGTCACCGATCAGGTCGTCGACGTGGAGAGCCGGATCGCCACCCAGCGGGCGAGCGTCGCCCGGGTCCGGAAACTGATGGACCGGGCCGAGAAGATTGCCGATGTGGTCGCCCTGGAAGGGGAACTGAGCAATCGCCAGGCAGAGCTGGAGTCGCTGCTCGCCCGGCAGGAGTCGCTCAAGGACCGCACCACCCTGGCCACGATCACCCTCGACCTCGCCGAGCCGGAGCCCTCGGCGCAGGGCGCGGACGGCGACGATCCGGGGTTCGTGGACGCGCTCGGCGGCGGCTGGCACGCGTTCGTGACCATGGTGAAGTGGATCGCGATGGCGGTGGGTGCGGCGGCGCCGTTCCTGGCGGCCGCGGCCGCGCTGCTGCTGCTCTGGCGGCTGGTGCGCACCCGGCTCACCCGGCGCCGCACGCCCCGGGCGGCCGAGCACGCCTCCGTACCGGCGGCGGCGCCCGAGCATGCCTCCGTACCGCCGGAGACTCCGTCCGCTCCCTGAGGGTCGTAGCGTGGTCCCTTCGTACTCGACGCTCGAAGGGACCCGGCATGGCAGCGGAGCGACTGGTGGTCATCGGTGGGGACGCGGCGGGCATGTCCGCCGCGTCCCAGGCCCGCCGGCTCAAGGGGCCGGGCGAGATGGACATCGTCGCCTTCGAGCGCGGCCACTTCACCTCGTACTCCGCCTGCGGCATCCCCTACTGGGTCGGCGGAGACGTCGAGCAGCGGGACGACCTCATCGCCCGTACGCCCGAGGAGCACCGGGCCCGCGCCATCGATCTGCGGATGCGCACCGAGGTGACGGAGATCGATGTCGCCGGGCAGCGGGTGCGCGCGCTGGACCGGGAGACCGGCGATACATACTGGGCCGGCTTCGACAAGCTGGTGATCGCGACCGGTGCCCGGCCGGTGCGCCCCGCGCTGCCCGGCATGGACGCGGCCGGGGTGCACGGGGTGCAGACCCTGGACGACGGTCAGGCGCTGCTGGACTCCCTGGACCGGGCGCCCGGTCGGCGCGCGGTCGTTGTCGGCGCCGGTTACATCGGTGTCGAGATGGCGGAGGCGCTGCTGAAGCACGGCTTCGAGGTGACGGTCCTCAACCGCGGGGAGCAGCCGATGGCGACGCTCGACCCCGACATGGGGCGCCTGGTCCACGACGCGATGGACGGTCTGGGGATCACAACGGTGAACCGGGCCCGGGTCAGCAAGATCATCACCGGCGCCGACGGCCGGGTCGGCGCGGTCGCCACGGAGGAGGGGACCTACCCCGCGGACGTGGTGGTGCTCGGCATCGGCGTCGAACCGGAGACGACGCTGGCCCGCGCGGCCGGCCTCCCGGTCGGCCCGCACGGCGGCCTGCTCACCGATCTGTCGATGCGGGTCGTCGGGCACGACAACATCTGGGCGGGCGGCGACTGCGTCGAGGTTCTCGACCTGGTGGCGGGCCGCACCCGGCATATCGCGCTGGGCACCCACGCCAACAAGCACGGCCAGATCATCGGGTCCAATGCGGGCGGCGGGTACGGGACATTCCCGGGCGTGGTCGGTACGGCGGTCAGCAAGGTCTGCGACCTGGAGATCGCCCGGACGGGGCTGCGGGAGAAGGACGCCCGCGCGGTGGGGCTGCGGTTCGTCACGGCGACGATCGAGTCGACCGGGCGGGCGGGCTACTACCCGGGCACTCGGCCGATGACGGTGAAGATGCTCGCGGAGTACCGCACGGGCCGGCTGCTCGGCGTACAGATCGTGGGCCGGGACGGAGCGGCGAAGCGCGTCGACATCGCGGCGGTCGCACTCACCGCGGGGATGACGGTGGAGCAGATGACGGCGCTCGACCTGGGATATGCCCCGCCGTTCTCGCCTGTGTGGGACCCGGTCCTGGTGGCGGCGCGCAAGACGGTCCAGGCCGTGCGCGCGGCGGGTGTGTAGGAGAACTCTCCGTCGTCAGGCGGACGGACGGTCACTCCATGGTCGCCGAATGGGACGAAATGGACACGGTGAATTGAATCGATCACGTGATCCGACACTCCGTACGCGCGCTCCGCGCCGCGCCCCCGAATGCACTGCTCGCCGCGGAACCCGAGGGTTTCACGGCGAGCAGGGTGCGTTTCGGCGACCGGTTCAGCGGGCCGTCTGCGTGTGGACGTACTCGACGAGCCGGGTCAGTGCGTCCGGGTCGGTCGTCGGCATTACGCCGTGCCCCAGGTTGAAGATGTGACCTTCCAGACCGGCGGCCGCGTCCAGCACCTCACGCGTCTTCGCCTCCACCGTCGCCGTCGGCGCGAACAGCACCGCCGGGTCGAGGTTGCCCTGGAGCGCCTTGCCGGGTCCGACCCGGCGCGCGCCCTCGTCCATCGGGACCCGCCAGTCGACGCCGACGACATCCGCGCCCGCCTCGCCCATCAGCCCGAGCAGTTCACCGGTGCCGACGCCGAAGTGGATGCGCGGGACGCCGTACGAGGCAACCGCGTCGAAGACCTTCGCGGAGGCCGGCATCACGGAGCGGCGGTAGTCGGCGGGGGCGAGCGCGCCGACCCAGGAGTCGAAGAGCTGCACGGCCGAGGCGCCCGCCTCGATCTGCACCTTCAGGAACGCACCGGTGATCTCCGCCAGCCGGTCGAGCAGCTCGGCCCAGAGCTCCGGCTCGCCGTACATCATCGCCTTGGTGCGCTCGTGGCTGCGGGACGGGCCGCCCTCCACGAGGTAGCTCGCCAGAGTGAACGGCGCACCGGCGAACCCGATCAGCGGCGTCGACCCGAGTTCCGCGGTGAGCATGCCAATGGCCTCGGTGACGTAGTGGACGTCCTCCGGCGTGAGGTCACGCAGCCTGGCCAGGTCGGCTCGGGTACGGATCGGGTCCGCGACGACCGGACCGACGCCGGGCTTGATGTCGAGGTCGATCCCGATGGCCTTGAGGGGGACGACGATGTCGCTGAAGTAGATCGCCGCGTCGACCTTGTGGCGGCGTACGGGCTGCAGCGTGATCTCCGTGACCAGCTCCGGCATCATGCAGGAGTCGAGCATCGCGATGCCCTCGCGCACCTTCAGGTACTCGGGCAGCGAGCGCCCCGCCTGACGCATGAACCAGACCGGCGTGTGCGGCACGGGCTCGCGGCGGCACGCCTTCAGGAACGCCGACTCATGGGTGGCGGAGGTCTTCGTCTGCTGGCCCGAGGGGCTGTCGTTGGCGCTCACGCACAGAATCTTCGCATGAAGCGGTAAGGAGCCGAGCCCCGCAGGGTGTCCCTCCCTGCACGAGGCTCCGGTTCCGCCTACTCTTCCCCGCATGGCTCCGGCTCAGGGACAATTTTCCGAACATTCCGACAGCGCTGACGGCAAGGACAGTGCGGAGGGCAGTTCCGTCCCGCCCGCGTTCCGGTCGGCGGTGGACGCGTTGCGCTCTGCGCGGCTCCGCCCTGAGCTGGAAGTGGAGCCGACTCGGCCGCCCCAGCGCCTCGCTCCGCACGCGTACGCCGTGGAGGCGGCGGTCGTCGACGGCGAGGACGATCTCGCCGACGGCCGCCTCGTGCTGCTGCACGATCCGGCCGGGCATGACGCCTGGCAGGGCACATTCCGCCTGGTCACGCTGGTACGTGCCGAGCTGGAGCCGGAGATGGCGTCCGACCCGCTGCTGCCGGAGGTGTGCTGGTCCTGGCTGACCGGCGCGCTGGAGGCGCGGGGCCTGTCGTACGGGGAGGCGGGCGGCACAGTCACCCGCGCCGGTTCCCATTACTTCGGGACGCTGGCCGAGCGGCGCCCGGCGACCCAGATCGAGATCCGTGCGTCCTGGACGCCGCGCGAGGGGCGTGGCGGGGTGCCGGACACGGCGGCGCATCTGGCGGCGTGGGGAGATCTGCTGTGCCAGATCGCCGGTCTGCCGCCGTCGGGACCCGCCGACGCGGCGGTGGTGACACTGCCCCAGCGGCGCGGCCCGCAGGCGCCGTAGCGGGGCCACGCCGGGCGGACTCCCAGGGGCGGGTCCCAGGGCCGGGTGCGCCATGTGGGTGCGTAGGCCGGATGCGCCATGTGGGTGCGCAGGCCGGACGCGGAGGCGGATCCCGCCTACGCCGGTTCCGTATCCCACCGATTCCGTTGTGCCCATTCCTTGTAGCCGGTCCGAAACCGGATCCGGGACCCAGGTTCCGCGCGGCGGCTCCGACAGAGGGCCCGGTATGCCGGTTCCGTTCCCCCGGTTCCTCACGCCGGCGCGGCCCGTCGCTCCGCGGCCGGATGCCGCACGCCCGGTCGCGCCGTCGTATCCGCACCCCCGGCCCCGCACGCCGGGTCGCACCGCCGCAACCCCCGGACGCCCGGTCCTGCCTGCAGTGTCCCGCCGTCGGTGCCGTACGCCGGATCCCGCACGCCCGTCCCGGCCGCCGGAGCACGCGGCACCGGACCGTGCCGCGCGTCCCGGCGACCGGGTCCTGTCCTCGACGGCGCGTCACAGGCTTCGCACAGCCACCGGCATTCTTTTCGTACAATCGATCGCCCGTCCGATTTGTCCGAATTGTTACGCATGAAATCGTGATCTTCCTCTAAAGGAGGACGGGTCTGCTGCCGAAGAGGTCAATGACCCTTCAAGCACGGTTCGCCCCGGCTTCATCCCCGAGCCGGCCCGTCCCGCCACTCCCCAGGAGGCCTGGTGTCCGTTCTCCTAGAGCAGCCCGCAAGCCTGGTCGCCTACCGCCCGAACAAGCCGACGGCCATGGTCGTCGTGGCCGACCCCCGCGTCCGTTCCACCGTCACCCGCCACCTGTGGGCCCTCGGAGTACGTGACGTCATCGAGGCGTCGTCCATCGCGGAGGCCCGTCCCCGCGTCGGCAACCCGCGCGACATCTGTGTTGCCGACGTCCATCTGCCCGACGGTTCCGGGCTGACCCTGTTGTCCGAAACCCGAGCCGCCGGCTGGCCGAACGGCCTCGCCCTCTCCGCCGCCGATGACATCGGCGCCGTACGCAACGCCCTCGCGGGCGGCGTGAAGGGTTATGTCGTCACCGGCACGCGCACCAATATCGGCCACCCGACCCGACCCGGCGTCGCCCCCATCGGCGCCAACGCCGCCCGTATGCACCGCCGGCCCCCCGGCACCCCGAGCCACCCGGGCGGCTACCGCGAACTGTCCGGCCGCGAGGTGGAGGTGCTCCGGCTGGTTGCCGAAGGCCAGTCCAACAAGGCCATCGGCGTCTCCATGGGGCTCTCCGCCCTGACGGTCAAGAGCCACCTCGCCCGCATCGCCCGCAAGCTCGGCACCGGTGACCGCGCCGGAATGGTCGCCGTGGCCCTGCGCACGGGCATCATCCACTGACCCCGGCACGCCGGCCGGCGTGTACCGAGATACGGACCCGGCTGGTTTACATTCATCGGCGCCCGTCGACGGAACGTTCCGTCGACGGGCGCCGTGCATACACAGATACCCTTGACACGTGACCGACGCCCAAGAGACCGCAGCAGACACTTCACTGCGAACCACCGGGGGCGCTCCCCCGGCCGACGTCGCCCCGGCGCCGATCCCCTTGCTCGAACCTCGCGAGGGCATTCCCCCGGTGGTGGCCTCCGACGACGCCCTTGCCCGGATGGTCGCGGCCTTCGCCGCGGGCACCGGCCCCGTCGCCGTCGATGCCGAGCGCGCATCCGGCTACCGCTACGGCCAGCGCGCCTATCTCGTACAGCTGCGCCGGGAGGGTGCGGGCAGCGCGCTGATCGACCCGGTCGGCTGCCCCGACCTGTCGTCGCTCGGCGAGGCGCTGCTGGGCAGCGAGTGGATCCTGCACGCCGCCACGCAGGACCTGCCCTGTCTGCGCGAAATAGGGATGACCCCCACCGGGCTCTTCGATACGGAGCTCGCCGGGCGGCTGGCCGGGTTCCCGCGGGTCGGCCTCGGCGCGATGGTCGAGAGCGTGCTCGGTTACGCGCTGGAGAAGGGGCACTCCGCCGTCGACTGGTCCACCCGCCCGCTGCCCGACCCCTGGCTCCGCTATGCCGCGCTCGATGTCGAGCTGCTGATCGATCTGCGCGACGCCCTGGAGGGGGAGCTCGACCGTCAGGGCAAGCTGGAGTGGGCGCAGGAGGAGTTCGACGCGATCGCCTCGGCGCCGCCCGCTCCCCCGCGCAAGGACCCGTGGCGCCGTACGTCCGGCATGCACAAGGTGCGCCGTCGCCGCCAGATGGCGGTCGTACGGGAACTGTGGAACGCCCGCGACCAGGTCGCGCAGCGCCGTGACATCTCGCCCGGCAAGGTGCTCGGCGACGCGGCGATCGTCGAGGCGGCCCTCTCGCTGCCGGCCAACGTCCAGTCCCTGACCGCCCTGCCCGGCTTCGGCCACCGGATGGGACGGCGTCAGCTGGAGCAGTGGCAGGCGGCCGTCGACCGGGCCAGGGCGCTGCCCGAAGCCGAGCTCCCTCAGCCGGGCCAGCCTCTCGCGGGCCCGCCGCCGCCACGTTCCTGGGCGGACAAGGACCCGGCGGCCGCCGCCCGGCTGTCGGCGGCCCGCGCCGCGGTGTCGGAACTCGCCGAGCGGCTGCACATGCCGCAGGAGAACCTGATCACGCCGGACACGGTGCGCCGCCTCTGCTGGGAGCCGCCGAAGAATCCCACGCCGGGCGCGGTCGAGGACGCGCTCGTCGCGTACGGGGCGCGGCGCTGGCAGGTCGAACAGGTGGCGCCGCTGCTGTTCCGCGCGCTGGCCGAGGCCGCCTGAGCGGTTTCCCGAGGTCGAATTCGGGCCAGGTTGCGCGGCCCGCGACCGCGCCGTCTCGTCCATCGCCGGGCGGGCTCATCGCGAGCCCGCCCGGCGATCGGCGTTTCCGGCCTGTCCGGCAATGGAGGGTGAAACGGCCGCCCGCCCGCCCCGCCCGCATGTGACCTTCGCCGCTCCCGTCGTGGGGGGTGGGCAGTCTGGTTACTCGCAAGTAGCATGAGGGGATGCGGCACGCCTCCGGGGCGTGCTCCGCAGCAGTGCCACCCCGCACCCTGGAGGAGAGCCATCGTGCCTCGTACCATCCGGGACGTCGTCTTCGTCGACGGCGTCCGCACCCCGTTCGGCAAGGCGGGCCCGAAGGGCATCTACCACGAGACCCGCGCCGACGATCTCGTTGTGAAGGCCATCCGGGAGCTGCTGCGCCGCAACCCGGACCTGGACCCCGCCCGTATCGACGAGGTCGCCATCGCCGCGACCACCCAGATCGGCGACCAGGGCCTGACGCTGGGCCGGACCGCCGGAATCCTGGCCGGTCTGCCGCAGTCGGTGCCCGGCTACTCCATCGACCGCATGTGTGCGGGCGCCCTGACCGCCGTCACGTCGACGGCCGGTTCCATCGCCTTCGGCGCGTACGACGTCGTCGTCGCCGGTGGTGTCGAGCACATGGGCCGCCACCCGATGGGCGAGGGCGTGGACCCGAACCCGCGCTTTGTGTCGGAGAAACTGGTCGACGAGTCCGCCCTGTTCATGGGCATGACCGCCGAGAACCTGCACGACCGCTACCCGCAGATCACCAAGCAGCGCGCCGACGAGTACGCCGTGCGCTCGCAGGAGAAGGCCGCCAAGGCGTACGCCAACGGCAAGATCCAGCAGGACCTGGTACCGATCTCGGTGCGCAACACCAACGCGGAGGTCGGCGAGACGGGCTGGGGCCTGGTCACCGCCGACGAGCCGATGCGCCCGGGCACCACGCTGGAGTCCCTGGCCGGCCTGAAGACGCCGTTCCGTACGCACGGCCGCGTCACCGCGGGTAACGCCGCCGGTCTCAACGACGGCGCCACCGCCTCGCTGCTCGCCGCCGAGGACGTCGCCCGCGAGCTCGGTCTCCCGGTCAAGATGCGTCTCGTCTCGTACGCCTTCGCAGGTGTCGAGCCGGAGGTCATGGGCTACGGCCCGATCCCGTCGACCGAGAAGGCCCTCGCCAAGGCCGGTCTGTCGATCGGTGACATCGGTCTCTTCGAGATCAACGAGGCGTTCGCCGTCCAGGTGCTCGCCTTCCTCGACCACTACGGCATCGCCGACGACGACGCGCGTGTCAACCAGTACGGCGGCGCCATCGCCTACGGTCACCCGCTGGCCTCCTCGGGTGTGCGTCTGATGACGCAGCTGGCCCGCCAGTTCGAGGAGCAGCCGAGCGTCCGCTACGGCCTGACCACCATGTGTGTCGGCTTCGGCATGGGCGCGACGGTCGTCTGGGAGAACCCGCACTTCGACAAGGCAGACGGAGGCAACAAGTGAGTTCCACCACTGAGCTTCTGAAGGGCGCAGCCGAGCTGTTCCCGGGTGAGGTCGTCACGCAGGCGCACGTACGCCACCTCGACCTCCCTGCGGGTGCGGGCAGGTTCGCCCTCATCACGCTGGACAACGGCCTGGACCACACCAAGCCGACCACCTTCGGACCGCAGTCGCTGGCGAACCTGAACGCCGCCGTCGACCAGGTCGAGAAGGAGGCCGCCGAGGGCGCGATCGCCGGTATCGGTATCACCGGCAAGCCGTTCATCTTCGCGGTCGGCGCCGACCTCAAGGGCGTCGAGCTGCTGAAGAACCGCGACGACGCGCTGGCCATCGGCAAGGGCGGACACGACGTCTTCCGCCGTCTCTCCGGTCTCGCGGTCCCGACGTTCGCGTACTACAACGGCGCGGCGATGGGCGGCGGTGTCGAGGTCGGTCTGCACTGCTCGTACCGCACTGTCTCCAAGGCGCTGCCCGCGTTCTCGCTGCCCGAGGTCTTCCTCGGTCTGGTCCCCGGCTGGGGCGGCTGCGCCCTGCTGCCGAACCTGATCGGCGCCGACCGCGCGGTCTCGGTGATCATCGAGAACTCGCTGAACCAGAACCGCCAGCTGAAGGGCAAGCAGGTCTTCGAGCTCGGGATCGCCGATGCCCTCTTCGAGGGCGCGGACTTCCTGGAGCAGTCGCTGATCTGGACCGCGAACGTGCTGAACGGCACGGTCACGGTGGAGCGCCCCGAGATCGACCGCGGTGACGCCTGGGACCAGGCCGTCGCCCGCGGCAAGGCCATCGCCGACTCCAAGGTGCACGGCGCCGCCCCGGCCGCGTACCGCGCGCTGGAGATCATCGCCGCGGCGAAGGACGGCGACCTGAGCGCCGGCTTCGACGCCGAGGACCAGGCCCTCGCGGACCTGATCATGGGCGGCGAGCTGCGCTCCGGGATCTACTCCTTCAACCTGGTCCAGAAGCGCGCCAAGCGCCCGGCCGGCGCCCCGGACAAGAACCTGGCCCGCCCGGTCACCAAGGTCGGCGTGGTGGGCGCGGGCCTGATGGCTTCGCAGCTCGCTCTTCTCTTCCTCCGCCGCCTCGAGGTCCCGGTCGTCCTCACCGACATCGACCAGGAGCGCGTCGACAAGGGTGTGGGCTACGTCCACGCCGAGATCGAGAAGCTGCTGGGCAAGGGCAGGATCAACCAGGACAAGGCCAACCGCCTCAAGGCCCTGGTCACCGGTGTGCTGGACAAGGCCGAGGGCTTCTTTGACGCCGACTTCATCATCGAGGCCGT
Organism: Streptomyces sp. NPDC048496; assembly: GCF_043200055.1. Lineage (NCBI taxonomy): Bacteria > Bacillati > Actinomycetota > Actinomycetes > Kitasatosporales > Streptomycetaceae > Streptomyces > Streptomyces sp. NPDC048496. Next base: position 33,165 of record NZ_JBICXB010000032.1, read on the forward strand.
CTTCGAGGAGATCGGCGTCAAGCAGCAGGTGTTCGCGGAGGTCGAGGCGGTCGCCCCGGCGCACGCGATCCTCGCCACCAACACCTCGTCCCTCTCGGTCACCGAGATGGCGTCGAAGCTGCAGCACCCGGAGCGGGTCGTCGGCTTCCACTTCTTCAACCCGGTCGCGATCCTCCCGCTGCTGGAGATCGTCCGCGGCGAGCAGACCGACGACGCCTCGCTCGCCACGGCGTTCGGTGTGGCACGGAAGCTGAAGAAGACCGCGGTGCTGGTGAAGGACGCCCCGGCGTTCGTCGTCAACCGGATCCTCACCCGCTTCATGGGCGAGATCCAGAACGTCATCGACGAGGGCACCCCGGTCGAGGTCGCCGAGAAGGCCATCGAGCCCCTCGGTCTGCCGATGTCCCCGCTGGTGCTCCTGGAACTGGTCGGCCCGGCCATCGGTCTGCATGTCTCCGAGACCCTGAACCGCGCCTTCCCGGAGCGTTTCACCGTCTCCGAGAACCTGGCGGCGGTCGTCAAGGCCGGCAAGCGCGGCTTCTACGTGTACGACTCCGGCAAGCCGGAGCTGGACCCGGAGGTCGCCGCGCTCCTCAAGCAGGGCGATGTCGTCCTGTCCGCGGAGCAGGTCCGCGACCGAGTCCTGGACGCAGTCGCGCAGGAGATCGGTCTGATGCTGGACGAGGGCGTCGTCGCCGAGGCCCAGGACATCGACCTCTGCCTGATCACCGGCGCGGGCTGGCCCTTCCACCTGGGCGGCATCACGCCGTACCTGGACCGTGAGGGCGTCTCGGAGCGGGTGAACGGCAAGAAGTTCCTGGCGCAGGGCGTGGCGAGCGTTCCGGCGTAACAGCACCACTGCGAACGCGGTGAGGGCCGTACGGGATCACTCCCGTACGGCCCTCATTGATTCAGCTTCCCGCATGTCACGGGCCGGCCTGCTACCGGATGCCCTCTTCCTGCACGAACTCGCCCAGCCAGGCACGGAATTCCGGGCCGAGGTCCTCGCGCTCGCAGGCCAGCCGGACGACGGCACGCAGGTAGTCGCCGCGATCCCCGGTGTCGTAGCGGCGACCGCGGAAGACCACCGCATGCACGGGACCACCGAGAGTCGGATCGAGGGCCAACTGACGTAGGGCATCTGTCAGTTGGACCTCACCGCCGCGGCCCGGCGGGGTCTTGCGCAGGATCTCGAAGATCTGCGGGGCGAGGACGTACCGCCCGATCACGGCGAGATTGCTGGGCGCGGTGCCAGGTTCGGGCTTCTCCACGAGATCGGTGACGGCCAATACGTCGCCCGCCTCATCGCCCGAGGGGGCCACAGCTGCGCATCCGTACAGGTGCGTCCGGTCGTCCTCGACCTCCATGAGCGCCACGACGCTACCGCCACGCTGCTCCTGGACCTCCAGCATCCGGGCGAGCAGCAAATCGCGCTCGTCGATGAGGTCATCGCCGAGCAACACCGCGAACGGGGCGTCGCCGACATGCGGTTCGGCGCAGAGGACGGCGTGGCCCAGGCCGAGCGGGTTGCCCTGCCGCACGTAGTGGACGTCGGCCAGTTCGCTTGACTCACGGACCTGGCGCAGCTTGCCGAGGTCGCCCTTCAGCTCCAGCAGATGCTCCAGTTCGTAGGCACGGTCGAAGTGGTCCTCCAGGGCCCGCTTGTTACGGCCGGTGACCATGAGCACGTCATCGAGTCCGCTGCGTACGGCCTCCGCCACGACGTACTCGATGGCGGGCCGATCCACGACCGGGAGCATCTCCTTGGGAGTCGCCTTGGTCGCGGGGAGGAATCGGGTGCCAAGACCCGCGGCCGGGATGACGGCCTTGCGGGTGCGGCAGTGGTGCGTAGGCATGAACGTGTACTCCACAGCGGGCGGCGGATATGACGATGTGACGGGACGGAGGCCCGGAGCCGGGCCCGAGGCCGGGGATCCAGGGCCGGAAAGAAGGGGGGTCAGGCCTTGTCGGGGCTGACGGTGAAGGACAGCTCGTTGCCAGGCGTGAAGAAGACCCTTCCGCGCGCCGGACCCTGCGTCGGGTGGTGCCAGCGCTGCGTGGGATAGACATCGATCCGCTTGCGCTCCAGGATGTCGTCGAAGAAGCGCGCCAACCGGATACGCGGTTGGCCGGGTTCACGCTCCAGCCACAGGTCCCAGTCGTCGTGGCCGCCCGACGAGGCGGCCACCACCCCGGCGAACGGCAGATGCGCCTCGAAGGCGCCGTCGTGTCCCACGGAAACCTGGCCCGACACAGTGGACGCCGCACTCCCCTTGCGGGGCATGGCCCCCAGCCGCAGCCCGGAGAGGTCGGTGCCCGGCGGAACGACCAGGCTGCCGCGCACGAGCCAACCGTCTTGCCCCACCAGCACGGCATGCACCTCGGCATGCTCCACGCGATGACGCACGAAAATCGACAGATGGCCGTCCGCGGTGCGGTAGGGCACGGGCCAGTACGCGGGACCTTCCGCCGGAATCCGCCGGATCAGCAGACCACCGGTGTGGACGCCCTCCACGGCGAGCGGCTGGCGTCGGCCGTCCGGCAGCTCCAGGTCGATGTCATAACGGCCCTCCGCGAGGACCGGCGGTTCGGCGGGGATCGCGTACACCGACCGCAGAGTGCCCGTCGCCTCATCCACCGACGTCCCGAGGGCAGCCAGCCTGACCAGTGTCTCAGCCCTGCGCGGGGTGACACACAGCGTGGGGGGCTCTGTGCCGGGGTGCAGCACGGCGCGGACCTCGATGGCGCCGTCGCCGCGCACCAGTACCTCCGCCGGGACACCGGACGGGACCACGGACGCGACCGCGGCGGTGGGCTCCTTCGGTACCGAGGCCGCCACATCCCGCAGGAACGCGTCGTAACGGAAGGCAATGCGCTCGGCGCTGTAGAGCGGGGCCGAGGCGTAGGCGCCCTGCGACAGCTTCTCCCGCTCGGCCGGCTGTTCGATGAGGTAGCGCATCGCCTGGGCCATGGCCTCCTCGTCACCGACCGGAACCAGGATGCCGTTGCGGCCGGGGACGACGATCTCGCCGGGGCCGAAGGGCGCATCGGCCGCGAGAACCGGAAGCCCATGGTGCATGGCCTCCACCATCGTCAGGCCGAAGGACTCGCGGCGGGCCGCGCTCACCGCGAACGCGGCCTTGTCCCACTCCGCTGTGAGGTCGGGCAGCGCGCCCATGAGACGGATGGCGTCGCTGAGCCCGTGCGCGTGCACGAGGTCCTGCAGCCGTGCGTGCTCGGGCCCGCGGCCGAAAATGCGCAGCCGCCACTGCGGGTGGTGGGGGGCAACCTGGGCGAACGCGTTGATCAGCGTGTCGAAGCCCTTGCGCGGCACGAGCTGTCCCGCGGCGGCGATCAGCGGCAGGCCGCGCACACGGGCATGCCGGGCCGGCGGCGGCACGATGTTCCCGATGGCGGCGAACGGGGGCGCCTGGTCGCCCAGCTGTCGCTGGTAGTTGTTCGAGTCGGCCTGGGTGAGGCAGACGACCCCGTCCATCTCGCGGTACAGCTCCAGAGTGCGCTCGCGCAGCTCTTGAGAGGGCACCATCGAGCCCTCGTGGTCGATGACCACGCGCCCGTAGCCGTGCCGCCCATGGGCGATGAAATACGCGGCGAACGCCGGCCGGGCAGCGATCACGACATCGGCGCTGCAACTGCCGAGGTAACCGAGGATCAGGTCATCGTCTTCCTGGGTGTACTGGTCGGCCCAGCCGTCCTCTCGCGGCATGATCCGGGACGGTTTGCCGCCCTTGGTCTTCGCCGCCCCCTCGCGCCGGTCGGCCAGGTAGCGCACGGTCACTCCGCTGGACGGCGCGAAGGACGGCCGGTCCGCTGTACGGAAAACCGAGACGATCTCCACCTCATGGTGGACCGCCAGCGCGGAGGCCAGACTGCTGGTCGCCCGCGGTACCCCGCCAAAATTGTCGATGCTGTGGAGCAGGAAGGAGATCCGCACAAGTGTCCTTCGGGATTCTCGAGGTCGGTAAGGGGCCGCTCTGTCAGTGATGCTCGGTCACCACGAGCGAGAGTTCGTTGTCCGCGGTGAAGTAGGGGCGCAGTCCGACTACGGCACGGCCGACGTCGGGGCCGAACAGGTCCGTCGGCTCCTCCCGCACCAGCTCCGGGAAGCGCTGCACGTCGCGCCTCACCACCTGGTCGTCGGCGATGCGCGCCACCCTGACCGGCTCGCTGCCGCCGCTGTCGGTGAGCAGCACGTCCCAGTTCTCGCGCATGAGCAGCCGGGCCCTCATGGCCTCGTCCATGTTCAACTCCGCGCCGAACCAGCCGTCTTCGAAGCGCACCCGACCGGCTGCCAGCGTGCGCGCGGGCTCCTGGCGCCGACGCAGCAGCAGCAACAGCTCGCCGCCGAGCTGCCACTCCCCCTGCAGCCAGCCCGTCAGCCACAGGCTCGTGTCGCTGTAGTCGACGGCCACCAGCTCGGCATGGCTCGGCCGGGACCAGACACGCAGACGCAGATAGCCGCCCTCGGTCGCGTACGGCAGGACCCAGTGGAAGTGGTCCAGGTCGCTCAGGTGTCCGACGTCGCGTGCCCCGCCGAGCGTGCACCGCCCGTAGCGCAGGCGCCTCTCCTTGCCCCTGCCGTCCACCACGTAGAGATCGGCGCGTCCCTCGCCCAGCACGGCAAGCGCGCGAGCGTCGATCAGGGCCCGGGTCCCGCCGCTCTCGACTGCGAAGTCGACCACTTCCTCGCGGCCTTTGCCCTGCTCCTTGACCCGCACGGTGCGGGCACCGGACACGCCACGCAAGGTGACCTCCCATGCGCCGTTCGGCAGCACCCGGCAGTCAGCGGTGGGGAGGGGGCGGTCCTCGGCGGGCGCGCCGCCGCCCGTGCGCCGCCCCTTGCCCCAGCGGCCGCGTATCCCGGCCTTGACCGTCCTGAACAGTTCCTCGTACGCGTCGCCGACCTGCTCCGTGCCTGCGGACTGTGCGGTCCGCAGGGCCTGGGCCCGATGCGCGGAGCGCAGTCGCTCGTCCGCCATGTAGCGCTCCAGGGCGCGGGCCGTGGCATGGACGTCACCGACCGGCACCAGCAGCCCGCCGTGGCCCTCGGCCATCACCTCGGGAGCTCCGTAGGGCACCTCCGTGGCGACCACGGGCGTGGCCTGGGCGAGCGCCTCCAACACCGGACGAGCACTGTCCAGGCGCTCCGCGGTCACCAGGGCGATGTCGGCGTCGTAGAAGTCCTCTTCGCCGGCTTCCCGGTCGAACAGCAGCACATGGTCATGGAGTCCCAGCGCGGTGACCAGTTCGCGGGTCTCACGGCGCAGCGGCCCGGTGCCGACGACCCTCAGCTGCCAGCCCGGTTGAGCCGCCCGGGTCTGGGCGAAGGCGTGCAGCGCCAAGTCGACGCGCCGGTGCGAGATCAGCCGCCCGGCGCTGATCACCACACCTGTCGTCGGTTTGTCCGGGCTCTCGGCAAGCAGCACCGGCTCAGCAATGTGGCGCACCTCGACGCCTGCGGCGCGCAGCGCTTGGTACTCGGGGGCGGCGGCGTCGCCTTGGGTGAGCGGGACGACCGCGTCCAGCTCGCGGTAGAGCTCCGTCCAGCGGGCGCGCACCGACTCCGGGAGTCGCTCGACAGGTGCCGGCTGGCGGGCGATGCGCCGCGCGTGGGGTACGCGGCACTGAGCCAGGGCCGCACCGAGTGCGGAGCTGAGGGCGACCACCACGTCGGCGCCGCTCGCGGACAGGTGCTTGCGGAGCCTTCCGTCGTCGGCGCGGTTGTAGCGCCGGAACTCGGGGTCGCCGGCGATGACAAGCTGTGACGTGTCGTCGTCGTCCCGGTCGCCGGCCCCGACCGAGGGAGCCAGGGCCAGGACGCCGACGTTCTCCGGGAGCCGCAGCCCCGGGTGCGGTGCGGCCGCGCCTCGCACGGTGACGACGGTCACCCGGTGCCTGGCGACGAGGGACTGGGCGAGCCGGGCAGCCGCCCGCGCGCCGACGGAATCGGTAGCCAGGGTATGGACCAGGATTTCGATGTTCATGGCTCAGGCCGCCGTCTTCTCGTACGGGCTCGGCACCGGGTAGAAGGCCTCGAGGAACCGGTGGAGCACCTGACTCTGGTGCTCGATCTCGGCGGGGTCGCTCGCGGAGTCGTTGAGGCAGAAGGTGTCCCGGTCCCGGCGCAGCAGCAGCAGTTCCAGCTTGTGCTCCAGCTCGGGGTCGTCCAGCGCGAAGTAGCCGTACCGGAGGTCGCCGGGCAGGCTGCACCCGGAGTAGTAGCTGTAGTAGTGGTGCAGCGAGGAGGCTATGGACAGGTCGGAGATACTCCGCACGGGACTGGCGGAGGTGCGCTGGTGCTCTTCGGGGAAGTCCCGTTCGATGGCGGCGAGGATGTCCCGGTTGAGCGCGTACGGCACATGCTTCATCTTCTGTACGAGCGTGCGGCCGAACCGCTCCTGGATGAGCTGACGGTTGTTCTTCGCGGCGACCGAGGTTGGCACCTCGTCGGGCTCCGGGGGGCCATAGGGGACCTGTGCCGGGGACGGGAAGAACTTGGCGATGCCGTTCGGGTGGAAGAACGCGGAGGGAGTGAGAGTCCGACCGATGAACATGTCGTCGTTGAAGTAGACGAAGTGGCGCGACAGTCCGGGGATGTGGTGCAGCCTGGACTCGATCGCATGGCTGTTGAAGGTGGGCAGGTGGGAGGGGTCGTCGAAGATCTCCCGGTGGTCCACCACGCGGGCCCTGCCGTCGCCGTCGGCCCACCAGTGCGGAATCTGCTGGTCGGTGACGATGTAGATGTTCCGCACCCACGGCATGAACATCCGCACCGAGCGAAGGCTGTACTTCAGCTCGTCGCGGGAGACATAACGGGCCAGGCTTGCCGCCTCCGCATGGAAGACCTCACCGCGGCTCTCGGCGCGGCGCCGTTGCCAGGCCGGGTCGTCGCCGTCCACCCAGGTGTACACGACGTCGATGGGGAAGGGGTGCTCGTCGGGGAAGAGGATGTCCAGTTCGGGGCGGGTACGTGTCGGGCGCAGCGGCGGCACCTCGGACTCGTGGGCCCGGCCCACGAGCCTGGTCATCTGCTCTCCGGGGACGACAATCTGCTGGTGGCCGAGGAAGACGTGCTCGCTGGCGCGGTTGCGGCGGGGTGCGACAAGGCGGTCGACTCCCTGGCCGGGCACGCTCTCCTCGGGCTCCCAGAACTCGATGTCACAGCCCGTATCGGCACCATGCGTCAGATGCCCTTCCTCCGTGGTGCGGAACCAGAAGGCGCGCACGATAGACAGGCCGTTCGCCCGCTCCCAGGTCTTGTCCGAGGAGCCGTCCCACGCGCCGTCGCCGGGGGCCATCCCGGCCTTGGGGCGGGCGATGTAGCCCCTGCTGTCGGACAGGCGGGCGCGCAGCGCCGCCAGGGCCTCAGGGCGTCGACGCGCGTCGACGCCGACCGCGGAGGCGGTGTCGTCGAGGCCCGGCACCGCGAACCAGTCGATCCGCTCGGCTTCCAGGGCGCGACGGACTTCCAGGTTGTTCAGCTCACGCGCGGCGAGCGGTGTGAGACGGTCGTGCACCAGCGCGACACGCTTGTGCATGTCCACGACGACCTGCCGCTCCGTACGGCTCCCGCGCAGTCGCGCCGGCGTGGGCTCCGGGCGAGGGCCGGTGCCCATGGCGGTCTCGCCAGCCGTTTCTCGGCTGGAGGTGTCAAACACGCGGTTCACTTTCGTTACGGGGGATGGGTGCTGCGGCAGGAGGAGCGGTTCGCTCACCGTCTGATTTCGGCCTTCCGTGACCGGATCGACCGGTTCGCGTTGCGGTACTCGTCCAAGTCCACCCGCTCGAAGCGGCTGGGGACGGGGAAGTATGCGTCGAGAAAGTTCCTGACCATGCGCTCCTGAGCCTCCGGGTCGGGATGCTCGACGGTGTCGTTCAGGCAGAACGTGTCGAAGTTCCGATGAGCGAGGAGGTTGTCCAGGCGGCGTCGGGCCTGGTCGGCGGCAAGGTCGATGTACTGGTAGCGCAGGTTCCCGGCGGTCGTACGGCCGGTGTGGAAGCCGTAGTAGTGGTGCAGGGACGAGGCGATCGGGACGTCCTCGGGGGACCGGAAGCGGGAGTGCTGGGTGCGGTGGTGTTCCTCGCTGTAGACCAGCTCGATGTCGGCGAGGATGCTACGGCGCAGCGGATGCGGGGTGTGCTTCATCTTCTGCGCGATACGGGTGCCGAAGGACCGCTCGATCAGTGCCCGGCTGTTCTTGCCCGCTGCGTTCACCGGCAGGTCGTCCGTGTCCGCGGGGCCGCTCGGTATGAGTGCCTTGGACTGGAAGAACTTGGTCAGGCCGTTGGTGTGGAAGAAGCGTTCGGCGCCGACCGGGCGGCCGAGGAACACATCGTCGTTGAGGTAGAGGAAGTGCTCGGACAGGCCGTCGATGTGGTGCAGCTGGCTTTCGATGGCGTGTGAGTTGAATGTGGGCAGAGCGTCGGGGTCCGAGAAGATCTCGCGGTGGTCGACGACCTGGATGCCTGGGGCATCGGTGTCCAGCCAGCCGGGCACCTGTCCGGCGGTGACCAGATAGACGGTGCGGACCCAGGGTGCGTACTGGTGCAGGGAGCGCAGGGAGTAGCGCAGTTCGTCGCGACTGGTGAAGCGCGCGTCGTTGGCTGCCTGGGCATGCAGGGCCTGAGGCGGGCCGCCCATCCGTCCCGAGCGGACGGCGTCGCGTTCGGCGCTCCATTTGGGGTCGGAGTCGTCGACCCAGGTGTAGACGACGTCGATGGGGAAGAGGTGGTCCTCTGCGAGGGGTTGGGTGAATTCGGCTACGGTACGCGCGCTGCCCGTGGTGTAGGCGCCGGGCACCAGGGCGAACAGGGCCTGCGGGACGATGTGGCGTGGTGCGTCGACCGGCACCTCGTCCACCACCCGGTTGGGGCGGGGTGCCTCCAACCGGCCGTTCCGTTCCGCCCAGAACTCCAGGTCACAGCCCTGATCAGCGCCGAAGACGAGCTCCTCTGTGGGGTCGGTGACGTACCAGGCGACCCGGAGGGCGTCGTGCCTGCGCAGCTGGCGCCAGGACCTGTCGTCTTCGCCAGGTCGCATGCCCGACTCCGATGCGGTGGCCGCGCCCACGTAGCCCGGAGTCTGTTCGAAGGCGATCTGGAGCATCTCCTCCGCCGACTCGCGCAGCCCGACGGGCACCGCGACCGTCGGAAGGTCCGCCGTGGCACCGCGGACACAGAAGTATTCGATCCCCCCGGCCTCCAGCGCGGCGATGAGAATGTGCAGATTACGGGCCCGGGCAGCCCACGCCGTGGCGCCCTCCACGAGCAGGGCATACATGTGCCGGCCCTTGAAACGCACCACCCGGCGCGTGGAGGCCGCACTGTGCCGGGGCGCGTTGCGGCGGCCGCCCATCGCCCAGACGACCGTCGCCGACCGGATGGCGTCGACCGAGGTGAACGAGGACTTCACGGCGGAGCGCAGCGGGGCCGGCACCTTGCGGACAATGCCCCTTCGCGCGCCCGCCGGCACCACAGACCGGTACGCCGAAACCAGCGATCCCGCCTCCGGATTACCGGAACCGACCACGAGGCATCCACCACCCACGCCACTGCGGTCCAGCGCCTGCCGCGACCAGGCACCACCTCATGCCCGGACGACGGACGGTATGAGACCGAAACCTGTCATCCCCATTGAGACCGCCCCACTGGACGGTCACACCTGCTCACCCGCGAACGAGTCACAGAACTTTCACATAAAGAACCGATCAACGTCCAGTCAACGTCCAGCCAGTGAAGTGGACATATATGACATGTTGCCCGTGATGAATCCCACCAGGTGCTCGTACAACTTTTTACGACTTCACGAAAACACCACATGAAATCGAGGCGACACACCGGTGTCGCCCAGCACTCCAGAAGGTGTCGTCAGATCACAGCCGGTGCCAGTGCGGCGAGAGCGTGAGCCCCGGGCCCGATTCCTGTCGGGCGACGGACACCGCCCCGTCCCGCCCGCGAACCGCTACGACGACGCGACCGCGTCCGTCGAGGGCGAGCGCGGGATCACCGACGCACTCCTCGGTGGTGTCCGACCACCAGACGCCACCCTGCTCACCCTCGGTACTGCAGACCCCGATCAGCAGAGTGCCGCCCGCCCCGCGCTGCGCGAGAACCGTGCAGTCATAGCCGTCGAGCGGGGTGCGCATTGCCACGACGGCGCCGTCCCCAGGCTGTCCGCCCACCGGCACGGGCCAAGCGCCCACCCGGTAGGAGACGACCCCTGCCCTGTTCGTATCGGTCCAGTAGTAGGTGAGGCGGTCAGGCGCCGTCTCCAGCGCCGTCGCGGAACCCTCCAGCGCGTGGAACGGCAAGGGCGGAGCGATCAGCAGCGGGCCGTCCGGATCGTCCTGACGCCACTGCTGCGCCCCGCGATCACTGGGCGCGAAGACCTCCACGAGCCCGCTCGAGGTCACCGACGGCACGATGTCGGCGGCAAGCCCGGCGCCTTTGAGGTCCTGCCAGGCTCCCCATTTGCCGCCCTTCCCTTCGCGGCGCACCTGCAGTCCGCGACCCGCGTTGCGCACGAAGACGAAGACCGTCCCCTGTGCGTCGACGGCCCCGGCCGGCGCGCCTATCTTCCGGCCCGTCTCCCGGTCACGGTAGAAGTTGCCGATCGAGCGCCATTCGGCGACGGGACGGCCGGTCTGGTACTGGACCGCGTGCACGATGTCCACGCTCGGCCCGTCGGAACCACGGCGCTCGCGCCGTCCGAGGAAGTGCACGTACGAGTCGGCACCCTGAACGATGGTGAGGTCCGTCAGGTCCGCGATCGGCACGAAGTCCGGGCCGTCCCACCGGTCCCCGCCCGGGCTCTGCTGCGTCCAGCGCAACAGACCGCCGTCCGTACGGGCGTAGAGCGTGAGCCTGCCGTCCTTGCCGAGCGGCATCCAGCGGCCACGCGGCGTTCCGCACACCTGATGGCGCCCGGACGACCGGGCGAGAGGGGGGGCACTGCTCGCGGAGTCCGATCCTCTTCTCCGCATGACCCGTAACACCCTCTCTGCCTCACCGGTTGTTCATCCTGCCCTCACGGGGCCGACACATCATATGCTCAGCGTCGACCCGCCCCGGCGGGTCGTCGGCACTCGGTTCAGCGCCGCGCCTGCGGCATCCGCAGACACCCGCATGGCGCGCACCACATGCGCGCCGATGAAACCCGCCCCGCCCGTGATCAATCAAGTCATGAGCGAATAATAGTTCGAGATGCCCACGTCATGATTCCCGGGACCAACACGCGCGTTCGCACGATCCTCTGTTCTATAGTGCTCGGTCAGTCATGCATTTCACGGACCGGTCACACCCCCCACCCGAGTCCCACGTACTTCACCGCCCACCCCGGGCAATGAGATTGAGGACTCGACCACGATGAGCCACGACGCCATGACACCGGGCCCGCGCGACGGTCGTTCGGCCTCTGATGACGGCGGACGGAAGCGGAGAGGCGCGCCGCGCAAGCGCCGCCGCGGCCTCAAGATCACGCTCAGCATCGTGCTCGTGCTGCTCCTCGCCGCGGGCGGAACCGTCTACTGGCTGTACAGCAAGCTGGACGGCAACATCAAGGGCGTCGACATCAACAAGGCGCTGGGCGACGACCGACCGGAGAAGCTGCCGACGAGTGGGCAGAACCTGCTGGTCCTCGGTTCGGACTCGCGGGCCGGCGCCGAGAACAAGGCACTGGGCGGCGGCGGCAGCGTCAGCGGTGCCCGGTCCGACACCGCGATGGTGGTGCACATACCCGAGGGCCGGAGCAGGGCCGTCGCCGTGTCCATTCCGCGCGACACCCTCGTCACCCGGCCCGAGTGCACCAAGGCCGACGGCTCGACGACGCCGTCCGCGAACCGCGTGATGTTCAACTCCGTCTACTCGCAGGTCGGTCCGGCCTGCGTGGTCAAGACCGTCGAGAAGATGTCCGGGGTCCGGATCGACCACTACCTGGAGATCAACTTCGCCGGGTTCAAGGATCTGGTCGACGCCATCGGCGGGGTCACGGTCGATGTCCCGCAGGACATCCGCGACAAGTCGTCCGGCCTCGACCTCACGGCAGGCCAGCACAAGCTCGACGGCACCCAGTCCCTCGCGTACGTCCGCACCCGGCACGGCATCGGCGACGGCAGCGACCTCGGGCGGATCGGCCTTCAGCAGCAGTTCCTGCTGGCACTGCTGAGCGAGGTCAAGTCGCAGGATCTGCTGGGCAGTCCGACCAAGTCGTACAAGATCGCCAACTCGGCCACCAAGTCGCTAACCACGGACTCCGAGCTCAACTCACTGACGTCCCTTGCCGAGTTCGGCCGTTCGATGAACGGCGTGGACCCGAGCACCATGGAAACGATCATGCTTCCGGTGGCGTACGACAAGCAGGATCCGAACCGTGTGGTGGCGGCCCAGCCGCAGGCCGGTGACCTCTGGAAGGCGATCCGCAAGGACGACACGATCCCGGAGTCGGCGAAGAAGTCCCCCGCCACCGGCGGCTGACGGACCGTGCTCCGGCCGGTGCGTGCCACGCTTCCGGCATGCGGAGCGAACGCACTCTGGTGATTGTCGACGCGGCGAACGTGGTTGGTTCGGTCCCCGATGGGTGGTGGCGGGACCGGCGGGGCGCGGCCGAGCGGCTGCGGGACTCCCTGGTCCCGTTCGCCGCTGACGGTCTGCCCGGGCATCCCGGCCCCCTCGAGCTGGTACTGGTCGTCGAGGGCGCGGCCCGCGGCGTCACGTCGGTGCCGGGGGTACGGGTGGAGTCGGCGCTCGGCAGTGGGGACGACCTGATCGTCGCGCTGGTCGCGGCCGAAGCGGCCCGGTCGGCGGGCCACGGCTGTGTCGTGGTCACCGCCGACCGGGAGCTGCGGCAGCGGGTGGAGGCGTACGGGGCTCAGTGCGCGGGCCCCCGTGCCGTACGGCCGCTGCCGCCGTCGCGTACGGACTGACGGCCTCCCCCACGATAGGGAGCGGGCTCCCCATCGCGGGGGAGGCCGTGACTCACGGTCGGCCGCTCTCGAGGTTGATCCGGCTGTGGCCGCGCCCGTACGCGAAGTAGATGATCACGCCGATGACCATCCAGATGCCGAACCGGAGCCACGTCTCGGCCGGCAGATTGAGCATCAGCCACACTGACGCGGCCACCGAGAGGATCGGGAGCGCCGGCACCCACGGAGTACGGAACGCGCGGTGCAGATCGGGGCGGGTGCGGCGCAGCACCATGACGCCCAGCGCGACGACGACGAACGCGAAGAGCGTGCCGATGTTCACCAGCGTCGCCAGCTCGTTGATGCTGGTGAAGCCCGCGACGATCGCGATGATCCCGCCGAGCAGAATGGTCGGGCGGTACGGGGTGCCGAACTTCGGGTGCGTCCTGGAGAAGAACCGCGGGAGCAGCCCGTCGCGGCTCATCGCGAAGAACACCCGGGTCTGACCCAGCAGCAGGATCATGCACACCGTCGTCAGGCCGACCGCCGCGCCGAAGCTGATGAACCCGGCGTAGACGGGATGGCCGACGGCCTTGAAGGCATCGGCCAGCGGGGCGCTCACCGACAGTTCGGTGTAGTGCTCCATGCCGGTGACCACCAGCGATACGGCGACGTAGAGCACCGTGCAGATGAAGAGCGAGGCGAGGATGCCGCGCGGCATGTCGCGTTGCGGGAGCTTGGTCTCCTCGGCGGCCGTCGCGACGACGTCGAAGCCGATGAAGGCGAAGAAGACGACGGAGGCTGCGGTGAAGATGCCCATGACGCCGAAGTTGGTCGGTGCGTAGCCGAACATCAGCTGGATCAATGGCGCGCTCAGTCCGGAGCCGGCCGGCTGCGGCTGCGCCGGCGGGATGAAGGGCGAGTAGTTGGCGGCCTTGATGAAGAAGAGCCCCGCGATGATCACGATCAGGACGACGGCCAGCTTGATGGCGACGACGACCGTCGTGACCCGGGCGGAGAGCTTCATGCCGAGCACCAGGACGACGGTCAGGACGAGCACCAGGAGAAAGGCCAGGACGTCGAAGCCGAATCCTTTTGCCGCATCCGTCCCGGAGAGCACGTCGGGCATGTGCCAGCCGACGTTGTCCATCAGCGAGCGGACGTAGCCGGACCATCCGACCGCCACCACCGCGGTGCCCAGGGCGAATTCCAGCACCAGGTCCCAGCCGATGATCCAGGCGACGAGTTCGCCGAGCGAGGCGTACGAGAAGGTGTATGCGGAGCCGGCGACGGGCACGGTGGAGGCGAACTCGGCGTAGCAGAGCGCGGCGAGCGCGCAGACGATGGCCGCGGCCACGAAGGCGAGGGCGGTGGCGGGCCCCGCGGTCTCCTTCGCCACCTTGCCGGTGAGGACGAAGATGCCGGTACCGATGATGACACCCACTCCGAAGACCGTGAGGTCCAGGGCGGAGAGTGACTTCTTGAGCGCGTGCTCCGGTTCCTCGGTGTCGCGGATGGACTGCTCGACCGTCTTGGTCCGGAACAGTCCATCCTTCCTGGGTGGTGTGTCCTGGTGGGCAGTCACCGGCGTACCTCCACGCGCTCGTCGTGTACGCCATGATTGGGACCTCATCGGTCGCGGAAGGCTCCGCACCGGGCGATTTCACGCGAATGGGCCGGGCAAACCACCCGCACAGGGTGGTTCGCCCGGCCCATCTGCCGTATAGCTCGCAGGTCGCGGGGACCGTGGTCGAACGGGTCAGTCGCGCGCGGGTTCGATCACGGAGCGGCTGTCGGCACCGCTGTCGAAGCGGCCGTCCAGCCTGGCGACGAGTCCGGTGACCTGACGGGCGATGTCCGGCGCGGTCAGCCCGATCTCGGCCATGACCTCCTTGCGGGAGGCGTGGTCGAGGAAGCGCGGCGGGATACCGAAGTCGCGCAGCGGTACGTCGACCCCGGCGTCGCGCAGCGCCTGGGCGACGGCGGAGCCGACACCGCCGGCCCGGCTGTTGTCCTCGACGGTGACGACGACGCGGTGCTGCTCGGCGAGCGGCGCCATGGCCTCGTCGACGGGCTTGACCCAGCGCGGGTCGACGACCGTCGTCGTGATGCCCTGGGCGTCCAGCAGGTCCGCGATCTCCAGGCACATCGGGGCGAGCGCACCGACGGAGACCAGGAGGACGTCCGGGCGGGTCGCGTCGGACCTGCGCAGCACATCCATGCCGCCGACCCGGCCGACGGCCTTGACCGCCGGGCCGACCGCGCCCTTGGAGAAGCGGACCACGGTCGGGGCGTCGTCGACCTCGACGGCCTCGCGCAGCTGGGCGCGGACCTGGTCGGCGTCGCGCGGGGCCGCGATCCGCAGGGTCGGCACGCACTGCAGGATCGACATGTCCCACATGCCGTTGTGCGAGGCGCCGTCCGTGCCGGTGACACCGGCACGGTCCAGGACGAACGTCACGCCGCACTTGTGCAGGGCGACATCCATGAGGACCTGGTCGAAGGCGCGGTTGAGGAAGGTGGCGTACACCGCGAAGACGGGGTGTAGTCCGCCGGTGGCGAGGCCCGCTGCGGAGACCGCGCCGTGCTGCTCGGCGATGCCGACGTCGTAGATGCGGTCCGGGAACGCCTTCTCGAACTTGCTGAGGCCGACCGGATGGAGCATGGCCGCGGTGATCGCGACGATGTCCTCGCGCTCCCTGCCGAGCTTGACCATCTCCTCGCCGAAGACGGAGGTCCAGTCGAGGCCGGAGGTGGAGATGGGCAGGCCGGTGTCGGGGTGGATCTTGCCGACGGCGTGGAAGCGGTCGGCCTCGTCGAGGAGGGCGGGGGTGTAACCGCGGCCCTTCTCGGTGAGGCAGTGCACGATGACCGGTCCGCCGAAGCGCTTGGCGCGCTGCAGCGCGGATTCCAGGGCCTCGATGTCGTGGCCGTCGATCGGGCCGACGTACTTCAGGCCGAGGTCCTCGAACATGCCCTGCGGGGCGATGAAGTCCTTCAGCCCCTTCTTGGCGCCGTGCAGCGTCTCGTAGAGCGGCTTCCCGACGACGGGGGTGCGCTCCAGGATGTCCTTGCCGCGGGCCAGGAAGCGCTCGTAGCCGTCGGTGGTACGGAGCGTGGCCAGGTGGTTGGCGAGGCCGCCGATGGTCGGGCCGTAGGAGCGCTCGTTGTCGTTGACGACGATGACGAGCGGACGGTCCTTGGCGGCGGCGATGTTGTTCAGCGCCTCCCAGGCCATGCCGCCGGTGAGCGCGCCGTCACCGATGACCGCGACGACATGGTCGTCCTTCTTCAGTACCTCGTTGGCCTTGGCGAGACCGTCGGCCCAGCCGAGGACGGTGGAGGCGTGCGAGTTCTCGATGATGTCGTGCTCGGACTCGGCGCGCGAGGGGTAACCGGACAGGCCTCCCTTGCTCTTGAGCTTCGAGAAGTCCTGGCGACCGGTGAGCAGCTTGTGCACATAGCTCTGGTGCCCGGTGTCGAAAAGCACCTTGTCCTTCGGCGAATCGAAGACCCGGTGCAGGGCGATGGTCAGCTCGACCACACCCAGGTTGGGGCCGAGGTGGCCACCGGTCTTGGAAACGGCGTCGACGAGGAAGGTCCGGATCTCTTCGGCGAGCTGGTTCAGCTGCTCGGGAGTAAGCCGGTCCAGATCACGCGGTCCACCGATGCGGGTCAGCAGAGCCACCCGTGCCTCCTTGCGTTTCGAGCTGGTCGAGCATGCCGATCCGATGAGTCTAATGTTCCGTCCGCGCGCGAGGTCATCGGGCGGCGTGTTCGGTACCGGATCGGTTCCGGACGTTCCCTTTGATGCGTATGCGTGTACGTACGCGCGTGTGCCCGGCACCGCGAAGAGTGCCGGGCACACGCTCGGGTTCCGCGGTCAGGCGCGGCCCGCCGTCTTCTGGGTCTTGCGGGTGACTGCGTCGATGACGACCGTGGCGAGAAGCACACCACCGGTGATCATGTACTGGATCGGCGAGGCGATGCCCTGCAGGGCAAGGCCGTACTGGATCGAGATGATGACCAGCACACCGAGCAGGGCGTTCCAGGTGCGGCCGCGGCCGCCGAAGAGGCTGGTGCCACCGATGACGGCCGCCGCGATGGCGTTCATCAGAAGCTCACCGCTGCCCGCGCCCTGGTTGGCAGAGGTGATCTTGGAGGCGATGAAGAGTCCGCCGATGGCGGCGAAGGTGCCGGAGATCGCGTAGACCGAGGTCCGGATCATCACCACGTTGATACCGGCGCGGCGGGACGCCTCGACGCTGCCGCCGAGCGCGAAGACCTTGCGGCCGTACGAGGTGCGGCGCAGGACGAAGTCGGTCGCCACCAGCATGACCAGGAAGATCACCACGGCGAGCGGCAGACCCTTGTACTGGTTGAACATGATGGCGACGGCGAAGGCCACCACGGCCAGCGCGACCGTGCGCACGATGATCTCGCTGAGCGGGCGGGACGGGACGCCCACCGCCTCGCGGCGACGGTTGTCGAAGTAGGACGACAGGAAGTACGCCGCCACGGCGATCGCGGCGAGGCCGTAGCCGGCCGCGACATCGCTGAAGTAGTAGCTGGTCAGCTTGGCGACCAGGCCCTCGGAGTCGAGGTTGATGGTGCCGTTGGAGCCGAGGATCTGGAGCATGAAGCCGTTCCAGAACAGCAGGCCGGCCAGGGTGACAGCGAAGGCGGGGACGCCGATCCTGGCGAAGACGTAGCCGTGGATCGCGCCGGCCGCGGCGCCGGTGAGGATCGCCAGGATCAGGGCCAGCCACTCGGACATGCCGTGGGTGACATTGAGGACCGCGAAGGTGGCGCCCGCCACACCGCTGACCGAGCCGACCGAGAGGTCGATCTCGCCGAGCAGCAGGACGAAGACGATACCGACCGCGATCATGCCGGTGCCGACCATGGCGACCGAGATGTCCGAGAGGTTGCCCGCGGTGAGGAAGTTCGAGTTGAGGCTCTGGAAGATCGCCCAGATGATGATCAGTCCCAGGACGACGGGGATCGAGCCCAGGTCGCCGGCCTTCATCTTGCGCTTGAACTCGCCGAGGTATCCGGCGAAGCCCTGCTCGCGGACGAGCAGCCGGGGGTCGACAGCGGTGACGGAGCCGTCCGCCGCTGCGGGGTTCTCGGCGGGCGCGTCGGCCGTCTTCGCCAGTATCGGCTTGGAGGTGTTGTCGGTGCTCACTTCTGGGCCTCCCCGTTGCGCGCCGCGCGGCGGGTCACGGCATTGTCCGTGGCGCCCGTGATCGCGGAGATGATCTCTTCCTGCGAGGTGGTCGCGACGTCGAAGACGCCGTTGTTGCGGCCCAGCCGGAGCACGGCCACCTTGTCGGCGACCGCCTTGACGTCGGCCATGTTGTGGCTGATGAGGATCACCGCGTGACCGCGCTCGCGCAGCCGCTCGACGAGGTCGAGGACCTGGGCGGTCTGCTCGACACCGAGGGCCGCGGTGGGCTCGTCGAGGATGACGAGCTTCGGCTCACCGAGCATCGAACGGGCGATGGCCACGGTCTGGCGCTGACCGCCGGAGAGCGAGGCGATCGGAATGCGGACGCTGGGTATGCGGATCGACAGCGTGCTGAGGAGCTCGCGGGAGCGGCGCTCCATCTCGACCTCGTTGAGGACTCCGAACTTACGGAGCTCCCGGCCGAGGTAGAGGTTGCCGACGACATCGATGTTGTCGCAGAGCGCCAGGTCCTGATAGACGGTCGCGATGCCCAGGTTCTGGGCGTCGTGCGGCCGGTTGATCTGGACGCACTTGCCCTCCCACTCGATGACGCCGTCATCGATGGGGTGGACCCCGGCGATCGTCTTGACCAGCGTTGACTTACCGGCGCCGTTGTCGCCGACCAGGGCGACCACCTCTCCGGCGTGGACCTCGAGCTCTACATCGGTGAGCGCCTGAACGGCACCGAATCGCTTGGAGACCCCTCGCAACGCCAACACGGGCGTAGCGGACACGTGAACCATCTCCTTCGCCGCCTGACCGGCGGGGATGCCGCGCCGGGGGAGGGCGCGGTGGTCGAGCAGAAGAGAACAGAGAGTGCGGAAGTGTTCCGCCCGGCGCCCCGCCCGGTAGCGGGACGGTTGATGTGCGGGGCGCCGGACAGGCTTCCATGGTGCAAGTCGCCGGACAATCAGCTGACTTGCTTCCGGAGCGCGGTCAACTCGCCTTATAAGTAAGGCGATTACCCGACCGTGATCGCGACGAAGGTGGAGCCTACTTCAGGCCGAGCTTGTCGCAGGCGGCCTTGTAGTTGGCCGTGCAGATCTCGTCCAGCGTGTAGACGCCGTCCTTGAGGACGGTGTCCTTGATGTTGTCCTTGGTCAGCGAGACGACCGGGACCAGGAACGTGGGAACGCCCTTGCTGGTGGGGCTGTCGACCGTGGAGGTGACGATCGAGTCGAGCGTCTTGCCCTGGGCCAGCGCCACGGCCATCGCGGCGGCGGCCTCGCCCTCGGGGCCGTACGGCTTGTAGACGCTCATGAACTGCTCACCGGCGACGATGCGCTGCACACCGGCCAGCTCGGCGTCCTGACCGGTCACCGGCGGGAGCTTGGAGATACCGGCGGCCTTGAGGGCGGTGATGATGCCGCCCGCCATGCCGTCGTTGGCGGAGTAGACGCCGTCGATCTTGCCCTTGCCGAGAGCCGAGATCGCCGCCTCCATGTTGGCGTTGGCGTTCTCCGGCTTCCACTCCTTGGTGTCGTATTCCTTGCCGACCTTGACCTTGCCGTCGAGCTCCGCCTTGGCACCCTTCTTGAAGAGCGCGGCATTCGGGTCGGTGATCGCGCCGTTCATCATCACGATCGTGCCGCCGTTGGCCTTGGAGCCCATGGCCTCCAGCAGGGCCTTGCCCTGGACGTGGCCGACCTCTTCGTTGTCGAAGGAGGTGTACGCGTCGATCGGGCCCTCGGCGAGGCGGTCGAAGGCGACGACGGGGATGCCCGCGTCCTTGGCCTTCTTCACGGCGCCCGCGATGGCCTTGGAGTCCACCGAGTCGACGATCAGCGCGTCGACCTTGTTGGTGATCATGGTGTCGACCTGCTGCGTCTGCAGCGTGGCGTCCTGCTTGGCGTTGGCGTAGATGACCTTCGCCTTGCCGCCGGTGAGATCGCTGATCTTCTTCTCGATGATCGGCTTGTCGAACTTCTCATACCGGGCCGTCTGGTTCTCGGGAAGCAGCAGACCGATCTTGAGATCGCTGCCCTTCTTCGCGGAGCCGGTGTCCTTGACCTTGTCGCCGGACTCCTTGGCGCTGCCGCAAGCGGCAAGCGAGACAGCCATGGTGGTCGCGGCAACGGCAACGGCGGCACGACGCATACGCGTGTTCATTCTCGAACCCCTCCCTGACGAGGCCGCGACGTTGCGGCCGAGGTGGCTGGAAGTCAACTCGGCTGCGCCGTCAGCGTCAAGGAGTAAATCCTTAACGAGATGACAACGGTGCCATTCGTTATCTAAGTGAAGGCAGGTGTTGCTGTGGGCAGAGCACTCCCCAAAAGGGTTGAATCCCCCATTTCACTCAGTACGAGAGCCAGCGCACCGAGCACCTCGGCCCGGCCGCCGAGGGCCCCCGGAAGGACCGAGAGCTGTCGGGCGGCACTGGGGATGGCGTAGCGCGACACCGAGTCGCGGATCGGCCCGAGCACCAGCTCCCCCGCCTCGGCGAGGGATCCGCCGAGGACCACCCGGCTGGGGTTGAGCAGGTTGCACAGGTTGGCGACGCCGCTGCCGATGTGCCGCCCGACGTCCCCGATCACCCGGCGGCAGCCCGGATCACCCTCCCGGGCCAGCTTGACCACCCGTTCCATCGTCAGATCGGGCCCGTGGCTGGGCTGGAGCAGGGGCAGCACGTACCGCGCGGCGGTGAAGGTCTCCAGGCACCCGCGGTTGCCGCAGCGGCAGACGGGGCCCGACTCGTCGAGCGTGATGTGGCCGATCTCGCCGGCTGTGCCGCCCGGCCCCCGGTAGATGTGCCCGTCGATCACCAGACCCGCGCCGACACCGCTTGCGACCTTGATGTACGCGAGGTCCTTGACCCCCCGGCCGCTCCCCCAGACGAGCTCTCCCAGCGCCCCGAGGTTGGCGTCGTTGTCGACGTACACCGGCACGCCCAGCCGTGCGGCGAGCTCCGCTCTCGGGTTGATGCCCGTCCAGCCCGGCAGGATCGACGTGGAGCCCAGCGTGCCGGACTCCACATCGATCGGACCGGGAACGCCGAGACCTACTCCGATCACCTTGTCCGGGCCGATCCCGGTCGTCTCGATCAGCCGCTTGACCAGCTGTTCCGCCCGGCCGAAGCCCTCCGCCGACGAGGCGTCCACGTCCAGCGGCTCGGACTCCTCGGCGAGCACCTGGTGGGCGAGGTTGCCGACCGCCACCCGCAGATGCGTATGTCCGAAGTCGACGCCGATCACGATGCCCGCGTCACCGCTCAGGGAGACGCTGCGGGCCCGGCGGCCGCCCGCCGAGGTAGGGGTCACCTCGACCGTGCCGCCATCCTTCAGTTCACGAACGATATTGGAGACCGTGGCGGCGGAGAGGCCCGTGCTTCTGGCGATCTCCGCCTGGGTGAGCGAACCCGCCATACGTACGGCACGCACGACCCGCTCAAGGTTGGCGCGATGCAGAGATGTCTGCGACCCCGGAGTCTCCATCGACTCTCTCACTCCTACCGTTTTCTCCAACATGTGAACTCTAAGCTGACCGTTTTGGGGTACTCCCCGTCAAGACCTTGAGCAGTCCGAGCCTCGGATGAGCGGGCAGGCCCCGATGGGCGGACACACAGAACGGACACAAAGAACGGACGAACCGCCCGCCGGCACAGGGCCGACGGGCGGTTCGTCCGTCTCTACGGTGTTCGGTGGGCCGCTACTTCACGGCTCCCGCGGTCAGGCCCGCGACGACCTGGCGCTGGAAGATGATGTAGGCCGCGAGGACCGGCAGCATCGCCATCACCAGACCGGCGAAGAGGCCGGACCAGTCCCCCTTGTATCCCTGGCTGGTGGCCAGTTCGACCAGGCCCTGGGAGAGCACCCGGTGATCCGGTTCGGTGTTCAGCACCGTCGGCAGCATGTACTGGTTCCACTGCCCGAGGAAGTTGAAGATGCCGACGCTGATCAGGCCGGGCTTCGCCATCGGCAGCATCACCTGGAAGAACGTCCGGGTGTGCGAGGCCCCGTCGAGCATCGCCGCTTCCGCCACCGAGGTCGGCAGCGTCCGGAAGAACGAGGTGAGGAAGAAGACGGTGAACGGCAGCGAGTACGCGATGTAGACCAGGATCAGCCCGTGCACCGTGTTCAGCAGGCCCATGTTGTTCATCACGAAGAACAGCGGGACCAGCGCCAGGATGATCGGGAAGCTCATCCCGCCGATGAACAGGAAGTACAGGAAGCGGTTCCCGGGGAAGTCGAACCGCGCCAGTACGTACGCCGCCATGGAACCGAGCAGCAGCGTGCCGATGAGCGAGCCGCCCACCACGATGATCGTGTTGAAGAAGTAGTCGCTCATGTGTGCCTGGCTCCAGGCGCGCGACCAGTTCTCGAAGTGCAGCTTGTCGGGCAGTGCCCACGGCGTCGACAGGATCGAGTCGTCCGTCTTGAAGGACGCCATCACCGCCCAGAGCAGCGGCATGACGACCAGGATCGCCCAGATGATCAGCACACCGTGTGAGAAGACATTGAGGACGGAGCCCTCGCTGCTCTTCTCCTTCTTGCCACCGGGCACGGTCACCGGCGACACGGGCACGCGGTCCGCCGCAGGCGCGGGAGGGGTGTCAGTGGTCTTCATCAGAACTCCAGCCGCTCGCGCCGGCCCAGTCGCATCACGATAGCCGCGAAGGCCATGGTGACGATGAGCAGTCCGACACCGATCGTTGTTGCGTATCCTGCCTGGCCGTCACGGAAGGCCGTCTGGTACACGTACAGCGGCAGGACCGTGGTCGAGTAGTCGGGACCACCGGGACCCACGGTCATGACCTGTACGGCCGTGAACGCCTCCACGCCGAGCGCCAGAATTCCCATGTAGACCCAGCCCGACTGCACCGTGTCCCAGAGCAGCGGCAGGGTGATCCGGAAGAACGTCGTGATGCGGTTGGCGCCGTCGAGGAGCGCCGCCTCGTAGAAGTCCTTCGGAATGGACGCCATTCCGGCGGAGAACAGGACGACGAAGAATCCGACCGTCGACCAGACCAGCACCGACATGACGCAGATGAGCGCGAGGCTCGGATCGCCCAGCCAGTCCGGCTGGATGGAGCCGAGACCGATGCCCTTCAGGGTCGAATTCAGCATCCCGTCACTGGGGTTGAACGCGAACTGGAAGAGCAGGGCGACGATCACGATCGAGAGCACCTGCGGGAAGAAATAGGCGATCTTGTAGAAGCCCGAACCCCGCACGCCGGCGACCGTGGCGTTCTTCCGCCGCCGGCCGCCGACATTGAGCATGAAGGCGAAGAAAAGCGCGAGGCCCAGCGTCACCAGCGGCAGCAGCAGCACAAGCAACACGCTGTGCTGCAAGGACTTCCAGAAGATGTCGTCCTTCAGCATCCTGGTGTAGTTGTCGAAGCCGACCATCTTGAAGTCCGGGCTCAGGCCGGTCCAGTCCGTGAAGGAATAGTAGATGGACTGGATGAACGGCCAAATGACGAAGACCGCGTACAACGCCAGTGGGGCTGCCAAGAACCCCACAATGAACCGGTACTTACCGTGCTGCATCGTTTACCGACCCCGATCTTTCCGCGGGTGCCGCCGCTGGTGACGGTTGCTCACTGGTGCTTGTAGTGCTTGATGGACTGGTCCTTGGCCGCCGCGTCCGCGAAGGCCTGGATCTTCTTGATGGCCTCCGCCGGGGTCGCGCGGCCCGCCATCATCTCGCCGATGCCGGCGACGCCGATCTGCTCCTTCTGGAGCTTCACGTACCAGTCCTGCAGACGCGGGTTCACCACGTTGTCGCCGGCCTTCTTCAGCGCGTCGACGCCGGCCTGCATGGCCGTGGACAGGGTCAGACCGTCGGTGCCACCGTTGAAGGCGCTGAGGGACTTGACCTGCTTGGTGAAGTTCTTCGAGGACTCCTCGGAGAGCATGATGCGCAGCTGCTCCATGCCGCCCTCGGGGTTCTTCGCCTTGGCCGGGACGATGAAGGGCTCGCCGCCGGAGGCCCAGATGGTGCCGAACGGCATCTTGTCGGACGCGTCCAGGCTGGACGGCGCCGCGACCATCATCTTGAAGTCCTTGGGCGTGGTGGGCGCCGCCTCGTTCTCCACCCACGAACCGTTCGGGATGAAGAGCGCCTTGCCCTTGGTCCACTCGGTCTGCGACTGGATGTGGGTCATGCCCGGGGTGCCCTTGAGGATGTACCCCTTCTGGTACAGCTCGTAGTACGCCTCGAACGCCGCCTTGACCGCGGGGTCCTTCCAGGCGTTCGGCTCCAGGTTGTCGATCTTGTCGAGAACCTCCCGGCCACCGATCTTGGCGATGAACGGGTAGAGCGAGAACGGCAGGTAGTACGGGTACTTACCGGCGTACGTCCAGCCGGCGATGCCCTTCTTCTTCGCCTTCGCGCAGAGGGCGAGCATGTCGTCCCAGTTCTCGGGGTACTGCGCGTCGAGATTGTCCAGCGCGGTCTGCGAGTACCAGACACCGTAGACCGTGTACGCGTAGTACATGATCCAGACCGGGTCGCCGTCGAACTGGCCCATCTCCAGGACACCGGGGCGCAGCGTGTCGCGGACCTTCTTGCTCGGGTCGTCGATGGACGGGGCGTCCATCAGCGGCGTCAGGTCGAGCAGCTGCTTCTTGCCGACGAGGACACCCATGTCCATCTGCTCGGCGCCCGAGTTGTCGATCAGGTCCGGCGGGGTGCCACCGTTGAAGCGCGGCTGCAGCTGCGACTGGATCTTCTGGGTCGCGGTGTGCTTGACCTTCGGGGCCTTCGGGTAGGCCGCGTTGTACTTCTTCTCCGCGTCGATCGCGTACTGCTGACCGAAACCGCCGTCGAAGATGACGACGTCGAGGGCGGCGGTCTCGTTGACGCCGAGCGGGTTCTTGGCGCTCGTCTTGCCCTTCTTGACCGAGTCGTCGGTGCCGCTGTCGCTACTCGCACACGCCGACAGGAAGCTCATGGTCGGAACGGTGATCAGACCGAGTGCGGCAGACCGCTTGATCACGTCGCGACGGCCAAGGCCCTCATTCGTGTGGCCGGAGGTGGATCCCATGCTCAAGTCCTCGCCTTCTCCAGGACTCAGGCGGTGTGTACCGGTCGCCCGTCGAAATTCGCCTCAGGCGAAGGGCCCCGCCACCGCGGTCAGTTGCGCTTGGGTCATGCTGATTTTGCAGGCTAGCCGGATGCAGTGGGGGATTCGGGAGATCGAGCGACGGGTGCACCTCATGGCACCCCCTCGACCGTTCCCCCGGCCCCCTTGTCCGCCCGCGTGGAAAACGGCGGGGTAGACGCCGACAGGTATAGTCCACTTGCGGCCAACTGAGCAAGATCGAATGCAGCTTTGGGCGGCAGTCTTTCCCGAGTTGAGACCTCGCGGATACTTGGGCCCCGTGCGTCCTCGTCCAGGTGTAACGATTTCCGCAATACGGTCGATTCTCCCGACCGTTCGTGCCCAACACCCTTGACACATCCAGTCACTTGGCTCCCTACTGGATCCTGCGCATCACCCTGACAACGTTGTCCAACGCGCACTTCCTCGGGAGGAATGGCTCGGCATGCAGCCCCGACATGGTTCTCGCACAAGACAAAGCCGCACAGCCGCACTCATTGCGGCTTCACTGGTCCTGGCCGTGACCGCCCCGACGGCGGCCGCCGCGCAGTCGGCAAGTTCCCCCGAAAGGGGTGAAAAGCCCACAGCCGACCAGACGTTCACCTCCTCGTTCGAGGCAGATGAAAAGCAGCCGGACTGGCGTAACACCGTGGAAGAGGGGCTTGACGGAAAAAAGCGGTCATCGGGCATCGATGGCGGATTCTCGTCCGGAATACCGGGCAATGTCACCGGTAAGGTCACAGATGTCCGAGCCAGTGACGAGAACACCGGCGGCGGTGAGGTGAAGGAGAACCTCATCGACGGGGAGTCCGCCACCAAGTGGCTGACCTTCGCGCCCACCGCCTGGCTGGAGTTCGATCTCGCCGAACCGGTCAAGGTCGTGACCTACGCACTTACTTCGGCCAACGACTACGACGAGCGCGACCCGAGGAACTGGACGCTCCAGGGCTCCGCCGACGGCAAGACGTGGAAGGACCTCGACTCCCGGACCGACCAGTCCTTCAGCGAGCGCTTCCAGACCAAGTCGTACGACATCACGGCCGACACGGCCTACCAGCACTTCCGTCTGGACATCACGAAGAACAACGGCGCCTCGAACATCACCCAGCTCGCCGACGTCCAGTTCTCCGACGGCAACACCAGCACGCCGACGCCCGACGAGATGCGCAGCCAGATCGACCGCGGCCCGTCCGGGTCCCCCACGGCCAAGGCCGGCGCGGGCTTCACGGGCAAGAAGGCCCTGCGCTACGCGGGCACGCACAAGGCGGACGGCCGGGCGTACTCGTACAACAAGATCTTCGACGTCGACACGGCCGTCACCCGGAACACCGAACTCTCCTACCTCGTCTACCCGCAGATGGGCGAGACGGACCTCTCGTACCCGGCCACGCATGTGTCGGTCGACCTAGCGTTCACCGACGGCACGTACCTGAGCGATCTGGGTGCCACCGACAGCCACGGCGGTCCGCTGACCCCGCAGGGCCAGGCCGACGCCAAGCGGCTGTACGTCAACCAGTGGAACAAGGTCGCCTCGCGCATCGGCACGGTCGCGGCCGGGAAGACCGTCGACCGGATCCTGGTGGCGTACGACTCCCCCAAGGGCCCGGCGAAGTTCCAGGGCTGGATCGACGACATCAAGCTCGCCCCGAAGGCCCCGGAGAAGCGCCGGGCACATCTGTCCGACTACGCGTCGACGGTACGGGGCACCAACTCCAGCGGCGGCTTCTCGCGCGGAAACAACTTCCCCGCCGCCGCCGTCCCGAACGGCTTCAACTTCTGGACGCCGGTCACCAACGCCGCTTCGACGAGCTGGCTGTACGACTACCAGCGCGCCAACAACGCCGACAACCTGCCCACGCTCCAGGCGTTCAGCGCGAGCCACGAGCCGAGCCCGTGGATGGGCGACCGGCAGACGTTCCAGCTGATGCCGTCGGTGGCCAAGGACACCCCGGACGCCTCCCGCACGGCGCGCGCGCTGCCGTTCAAGCACGAGAACGAGACCGCGAAGCCGCACTACTACGGGGTGACGTTCGAGAACGGCCTCAAGGCCGAGATGACGCCGACCGACCACGCGGCGCGGATGCGCTTCACGTACCCCGGTGACGACGCGTCCGTCGTCTTCGACAACATCTCCAACGACGGCGGGCTCACCCTCGACCCGGGGACCAGCTCCTTCACCGGCTTCTCCGACGTGAAGAGCGGCCTCTCCACCGGCGCCACCCGGCTCTTCGTCTACGGCGTCTTCGACGCCCCGGTCACCGCGAGCGGCAAGCTCAAGGGCGGCGGCGGTGACGACGTGACGGGCTACCTCCGCTTCGACGCCGGCAAGGACCGTACGGTCAACCTGCGCCTGGCCACCTCGCTGATCAGCATCGACCAGGCGAAGCAGAACCTCGCCGCCGAGATCCCCGCGTCCCGTTCCTTCGGCCACGTCGAGGACCGGGCGCAGCAGGCCTGGGACGACATCCTGGGCAAGGTGGAGGTCGAGGGCGCGGACGCCGACCAGCTGACGACGCTCTACTCCAGCCTGTACAGGCTGTACCTCTACCCGAACTCGGGCTTCGAACGGGTCGACGGCAGGGACCAGTACGCCAGCCCGTTCTCGCCGCAGATCGGCTCGGACACCCCCACCCACACAGGGGCGAAAATCGTCGACGGCAAGGTGTACGTCAACAACGGCTTCTGGGACACCTACCGGACGACGTGGCCCGCGTACTCCTTCCTCACGCCGAAGAGGGCCGGCGAGATGGTCGACGGCTTCGTCCAGCAGTACAAGGACGGCGGCTGGATCTCCCGCTGGTCCTCCCCCGGCTACGCCGACCTGATGACCGGCACCTCGTCGGACGTCGCGTTCGCGGACGCGTACGTCAAGGGCGTGAAGTTCGACGGCGAGGCGGCGTACGAGGCGGCCCTGAAGAACGCCACCGTGGTTCCGCCGACGTCGGGTGTCGGCCGGAAGGGGATGGCGACCTCCCCGTTCGTGGGCTACGCGAACACGTCGACGCACGAAGGGCTGTCCTGGTCGCTGGAGGGCTACCTCAACGACTACGGTCTCGCGCAGATGGGCCAGGCGCTCTACAAGAAGACGAAGAAGGAGCGGTACAAGGAGGAGTCGGAGTACTTCCTGAACCGGGCCCGCGACTATGTCGAGCTGTTCGACTCCAAGGCGGGCTTCTTCCAGGGCAGGACCGCCAAGGGTGACTGGCGGGTCGCCTCCGACAGGTACGACCCGCGGATCTGGGGCTACGACTACACGGAGACGAACGGCTGGGGCTACGCGTTCACGGCTCCGCAGGACAGCCGCGGTCTGGCGAACCTGTACGGCGGCCGCGACGGCCTGGCGAAGAAGCTCGACACGTACTTCTCCACCCCGGAGACGGCCGGTCCCGAGTTCGTCGGCTCGTACGGCGGTGTCATCCACGAGATGACGGAGGCCCGTGACGTACGGATGGGCATGTACGGCCACAGCAACCAGGTCGCGCACCACGTCACGTACATGTACGACGCGGCGTCGCAGCCCTGGAAGACCCAGGAGAAGGTCCGCGAGGTCCTCGGCCGCCTCTACACGGGCAGCGAGATCGGCCAGGGCTACCACGGCGACGAGGACAACGGCGAGCAGTCGGCCTGGTACCTCTTCTCCTCACTCGGCTTCTATCCCCTGGTAATGGGCAGTGGCGAGTACGCCATCGGCTCGCCGCTCTTCACGAAGACCACCGTCCACCTGGAGAACGGCCACGACCTCGTGGTCAAGGCCCCGAAGAACAGCGCGAAGAACATCTACGTGCAGGGCCTGAAGGTCAACGGCAAGAAGTGGACGTCCACGTCGCTGCCGCACGAGCTGCTTGCCAAGGGTGGCGTCCTGGAGTTCGACATGGGTGCCAAGCCGTCGGCGTGGGGCACGGGCAAGAACGCGGCCCCGACCTCGATCACCCAGGACGACCAGGTGCCGTCGCCGAAGAAGGACGTCCTGAAGGGCGAAGGCGCGCTGTTCGACAACACGTCGGCCACGACGGCGACGGTGACCGGCGCGGTGGAGCTCCCGGTCGGGTCGGCGACGAAAGCGGTCCAGTACACGCTGACCTCGGGCGCCGCGGCGAAGGCGCCGACGGGCTGGGTCCTGCAGGGCTCTGCGGACGGCACGACATGGAAGGACCTCGACAAGCGGTCCGGGCAGTCGTTCGCTTGGGACAAGCAGACCCGGGTGTTCTCGGTGGGCACGGCGAGAACGTACGCGCGCTATCGCCTGGTGCCGGTCGGTGAGGGGACCCTGGCGGAGGTGGAGCTGATCTCCTGACCTCTCCACTCCGTGAACGGCCGGTACCTCGGGCGAGGTACCGGCCGTTCTTTCGTCCCACGGTGCAGCCGAAGTCGGTCGCCGGATCGGGCCGGCCGCCGAGGAGGCGGGAGGTACGGGGACGGCATCCCCGGCGGTCCGCGGCGCTCGGGCTCAGGACGACACGGTCGCAGCCGAGGTCCCCTTGAGCTCGATCTCGACGAAGGCCAGCCAGGCACTGCCGGTATTGACGACATCGTGCTCGCCACCGGCCGGACGGGCGTACGACTCACCGGCCCGGAGCTGCGACTCGGTCACCGACCCGTCGGGCGCGAAGGCACTGATGACACCGTCGACGACCGGCACGACCACGTAGTCGTACGCATGGACATGGCGGCCGGTACGCGTCCCGGGCTCGAAGTCCCAGCGGGTGACCCGCACCCGATCGTCCTCGTGCTGCATGCTCGGGCGAGCGGTTGTCGTCATCGGCCTGCTCCTCGCTGTTGGTTCATGCTCGTTCTCCGGGCCGAACAAGCCCACGTCACAGGCTTGATCGCCGTGTCGTACCAGCCGAATATACGTGCCGCCACCAGCGCCGCACCGGCACGCCGGGATCCGGCAGGAGGGCCTGTTCAGGGGCCCGCCCGTCTCCTGCGCTGCCGCGATGAGCGTGCGGGACGCGATGCGTGCCGACATGGGGACGGACGCGATGGACTGAACAGCGCGGGCCTGCTCAGGCCTGCTCGGGCGACTCCGGGACCGCGGCGCGGAAGAGACTCTCGGGCAGGGCCAGGTTCAGGGCGGTGATGACGGGCTTCCCGTGCTCGGTGCCGAGCCGGGAGACGGCCCCGGTGGCGAGCTGGAACATGGTGCCCCCGGCCGGAGCCAGCCCCAGATAGCGGGCGGTGAGCACGCGCAGGAAGTGGGAGTGCGCAACGAGAGCGATGTCCGCGTTCCCTACCTGTTCGGCGGCCGTCCGGATCTCGGTGAGCACGCGGTCGGCGCGCCTGCCCACCTCAGCCGGCGTCTCCCCGGGGTGTGCCTCGGGGCCGGGGGTGACGCCATCGGTCCACAGGTTCCACGAGGGCCGGGTCCGGTGGATCTCGACGGTGGTCACGCCCTCGTAGCCGCCGTAGTCCCACTCGCGCAGGTCAGGTGTGACACGGGGCGAGTCGAGGCCGGCGAGCTCGGCGGTGCGCCGGGCGCGCAGGGCCGGGCTGACCAGGGTGAGCCCGATCTTCCGGTCGGCGATCAGCGGCGCGAGAGCGCGGGCCTGACGCTCGCCGAGGTCGGTCAGGGGCAGATCGGTGTGGCTCGTGTGCCGCCCGTTCCGGGACCACTCGGTCTCGCCGTGCCGGATCAGGATCAACTCGCCCATGGGTGCCATCCGCTCTTCGTACTGGTCGCGCCGCGTGCTGCGGATGTTGCAAACCCGCTGATCCACGATTGCATTCCGGACCGTCCACGATGGGGTGGCCGGTACCGTGTTTCCGAGTCCGGGGACCTCGTGTCCGGCTACATTCCGCCACATGCCGCACCCCAAGGAACTGGACCCGTACACCAACCCGCGAGCCTTCTACGGCTCCGAATTACGCCGCCTGCGCGAGGCCGCCGGGTTGTCCCAGGAGCAGCTGGGCGAGCGGGTGTTCTGCTCGGGCTCGTACATCGGGCAGTTCGAGTCGGCGAATCGGCGGCCGCAGATCGACGTGTCCCGCGTCTTCGATCAGCTCTTCGGTAGCGGGGAGCATCTGGAGCGGTTGTGCCGGCTGGCCCGCAAGTCCAAGGTGGCAAGCTACTTCGCCGATGCTGCGGAACTTCAGGAGCGCGCCAAGTCGATCGAGGAGTATTCATCCTTGGTGGTGCCGGGACTTCTGCAGACCGAGGCGTACACACGGGCCCTGACTCAGGCCGCTCAGCCATTCGCCACGTCGTCCGTCGTCGAGGGGCACGTCAGGACCCGGATGGATCGGGCACACCTGCTCGACTCCCCAACGGCCCCCATTCTGTGGGTCATTGTCCACGAGGCTGCCCTCCGCGTGCTGGTGGGCGGAGCCTGCGTCATGGCTGAGCAACTCACACACCTCGCCGAGCAGACCCGGTCACGTACGCGCCTCATCGCTCAAGTGTTTCCGTTCTCCGCCGGGGCGCCCCCGTTCCTGGACACCTCGGTCACACTGATGCGCTTCAACGATGCCCCACCTGCCGTGTACACCGAAGGCGCTTACGGCGGCCAACTCATCGAGGAAACATCGGTGGTGGACCAGTTCGGTTCCGCATACGATCTGGCCAGGGCTGCCGCGCTGTCGCCGGAGGCATCCCTGGCCCTGATCGAATCGGCGGCGAAGGACTATGCGACCGATGACTACCGCAGCTGATCTGACCACGGCAACCTGGCGTAAGTCCTCCTACAGCAACGGGGACGGCGGCAACTGCGTAGAGGTGGCCCACGGCGCTCCGGGCCTCGCCCCCGTGCGCGACAGCAAGATCACGGACGGTCCGGTGCTCGTGTTCGGCGCGGCCGGCTGGATGGCCTTCGTCGAGGGGGTCAAGAGCCATGCGTTCTGAAGCAGTTCAGTAGGCACATCGGAGGTCCGGCCGGTCGTCACACGGCCGTCGTCGTGTTCGCACAGGCCACCGCCGCCCGGATCCGTACGCCACTGACCGCCTGGCTTCCGGTCAAGGTCCCCCGCCCCACGCGAGTCAGGCGTTCGCGTCGAGCAGCAGCTCCGCCATTCCCCGTGCCGCCAGGGCCGGATGGGCGTCCGGGCGGGTCACCGCGTGGGCCAGGGTGCCGTCGATCAGGACCAGGAGCTGATTGGCGCCGAACTCCGGGGCCGGGTGGCCGTAGCGGGTCAGTTCGCTGGTGAACAGCTCGTGCAGGCCGTCCTTGAAGGCGCGGACCTCCACGTGCGCGGGGTGCCCGGGGTCGGTGAGGGCCAGGTCCGCCGACGTGTAGCGACAGCCGCGGAACGTCGGGCGCTGGGTGACGTTCTCCAGCTCGTCGAAGACCGCGAGGATCCGCCGGCGCGGATCGTCACCGGCGTCGTCCATCATCTGGCGGTAGCGGTCCTCGCCCGGGTAGCTGCGCAGGAGTTCGGCGATCAGACCGCCCTTGCCGCCGAAGTGCTGGTAGAGCGAGCGGCGGGCGACCCCGGCCTGCTTGAGGATCGCATCCACCCCCACGTGCACGCCACGGGTGTACGTGAGGTCACGGGCCGCTTCCAGCAGCCGCTCGCGGGGTCCCGGTCTCGTTGTCGTCACACCCAATTCTGACACGGTTGACGGTAGAACCACCGGTCTATCCACTATGAGACACCCTGGATGTAGATTGATCGCACGCCTCCGCCATCCGCACCAGGCCCAGATTCGTCGCGTTCGCGATCAAAACGGCCAGCAGGTTCCGCTTCAGTTCCGGCGAGCGGGTCTGCTTGCCGCCGACATGCGTGAAGCAGTCCAGGAACCCGGTACGGCGGTCCAGTTCCACCTGCAGCGAGGCGATCGGGGCCAGCGGCAGCAGCTCGGACAGCTCCTCCTTGAGCGCGGCGGCCTCGGTCGATGAACCCCACGTCCGCCGGCGTCAGCGTGAAGAACCGGATCAGCTCTTCCTTGTTGATCTCCGGGAAGCCCCGCAGTCGCGCCAGCTCGTCATCCGCGAACACCCGCGTCGCCACCAGGACCCCCACCGTCGCTCACCCGCGGATGCCCAGTCATATCGACGGCTTACCGCACTGCGCGGTGAACGAGCCAGCTACCGCATACGACACGGGATCACGGCAGGTCAGCGGCGTTCGCAGCCATATTCGTTACCGACCTGGTCGGCCGGGACGCCTCGGGCGCCCTCTATCTGTACGCGGGCACCGGCAACGCCGCCGCACCGTACAAGTCCCGGTCGTGATCGGCACAGGTGGTTGGAACACATTTGGAACACATATCGCCTGCTCTTTTATTCAATTGGCAGTTCTCCCACCTGAGTCCATGACACCATTCGGGTGAAAAAAATGCGGCCCGCCTGCGCTCGTGGGCGGGCCACAACTCATCCCGATCCATGGAGTACTTCGTGGCCAAATCCTCTGGCCGTAAGCACAGACGCATAGCCGCCCGCGCGGCGGCCGCGGCACTCACCGCCGCCCTCGTCGGAACCGGCACCTCCGCAGTCGCCGCCGACGCCCCGAGCGCCCAGCCCTCCCTGGGTGCCGACACCGCGCAGCCCCGCGCGGCAGCGGCCGCCGCCGCTGCGACCACCCCGGTCTTCGCCCTCTACGGCATCGACTCGACCGGCACCGCGTACTCGTACACGCCCACCGGCACGGGTGGCCTCACCGCCCGCGACAAGGCCGGTGACGGCTGGAAGCCCGTCAACTCCGTCCTGCAGGTGGACAACGGCGCCGACGGAGACGCGGACGGCATCTGGTCCCGCGAGGGCTCGACCCTCTACTACCAGAACTTCGACGTCACCACCCAGACCAAGGTCGGCAGCGGCTGGAACATCTACAACAAGCTGGTCTCCCCGGGCAACCTGGGCGGCGCCGGCGCGGGCGATCTGCTCGCCCGCGACAGCAGCGGCAATCTGTACCTCTACCTGAACTACGGCAACGGCAAGCTGACGAGCCGTTACAAGGTCGGCAGCGGCTGGGACATCTACACCCAGCTCGCCGGCAACGGCGACCTGACGGGTGACGGCAAGAACGACCTCGTCGCCCGCGACAAGGCCGGAGTCCTCTGGCTGTACAAGGGCACGGGCAACTACAAGGCCCCGTTCGCCACCCGTACCAAGATCGGCGCCGGCTGGAACACGTACAACTACCTCATCTCCAGCGGTGACCTGAACCTCGACGGCAAGACCGACCTCATCGCGCGCGACACGACCGGGGCTCTGTGGAGCTACCAGGGCACCGGCAACGCGGCCGCCCCGTTCAAGGCCCGCGTGAGGATCGGTACCTCCGGCTGGAACACCTACCGCCTGCTCTTCTGAGCCGTCCGGTAGCCGGGAACACCCCGTGCACAACGAAGGGCCGCATCCCCGTCACCGGGGATGCGGCCCTTCCGCCGTGGTGCGCCGATCCCTACTTGCGGATCAGGCTGCGGAGCACGTACTGCATGATGCCGCCGTTGCGGTAGTAGTCCGCCTCACCGGGGGTGTCGATGCGGACGACCGCGTCGAACTCCACACCGGTGTCGGTGGAGACCTTCACCGTGCGCGGCGTGGTGCCGTTGTTCAGCTCGGTCACGCCGGTGAAGGAGAAGGTCTCCTCGCCGGTGAGGCCGAGAGCCTCGGTGGTCGCGCCCTCCGGGAACTGGAGCGGGAGGACGCCCATGCCGATGAGGTTCGAGCGGTGGATGCGCTCGTACGACTCGGCGATGACGGCCTTGACGCCGAGGAGCGCGGTGCCCTTGGCGGCCCAGTCGCGGGACGAGCCGGAGCCGTACTCCTTGCCCGCCAGGATGACCAGCGGGGTGCCGGCGGCCTGGTAGTTCTGCGAGGCGTCGTAGATGAACGACACGGGCGCATCGGCCTGGGTGAAGTCGCGGGTGTAGCCACCCTCGGTGCCCGGGGCGATCTGGTTGCGCAGGCGGATGTTCGCGAACGTGCCGCGAATCATGACCTCGTGGTTACCGCGGCGCGAGCCGTACGAGTTGAAGTCGCGGCGCTCAACGCCGTGCTCCGTCAGGTACGTGCCGGCCGGGGTGTCGGCCTTGATCGCACCGGCCGGGGAGATGTGGTCGGTGGTGACCGAGTCGCCCAGCTTCGCCAGCACGCGGGCGCCGGTGATGTCGGAGACCGGGGTGGTCTCCATCGTCATGCCCTCGAAGTAAGGGGGCTTGCGCACATAGGTGGACTGCGGGTCCCACTCAAAGGTGTTGCCGGTCGGGATCGGCAGCGCCTGCCACTGGGCGTCGCCCGCGAAGACGTCCTGGTAGGACTTGTTGAACATGTCCTCGCCGATGGAGTTGGCGACGACGTCGTTGACCTCGGCCTCGGTGGGCCAGATGTCCGCGAGGTAGACCGGCTTGCCGTCCTGGTCGATGCCCAGGGCGTCCTTGGTGATGTCGACCTTCATCGAGCCGGCGATGGCGTACGCGACGACCAGCGGCGGGGACGCCAGGTAGTTCATCTTGACGTCGGGGTTGATCCGGCCCTCGAAGTTACGGTTGCCGGAGAGCACCGAGGTCACGGCCAGGTCGTGCTCGTTGACCGCCTTGGAGACCTCCTCCGGCAGCGGGCCGGAGTTGCCGATGCAGGTGGTGCAGCCGTAGCCGACGAGGTTGAAGCCGACCTTGTCGAGGTACGGGGTCAGGCCCGCCTTGTCGAAGTAGTCGGTGACGACCTTGGAACCCGGGGCGAGCGTGGTCTTGACCCACGGCTTGCGGGTCAGGCCCTTCTCGACCGCCTTCTTGGCCACGAGCGCCGCGGCGACCATGACGTACGGGTTCGAGGTGTTGGTGCAGGACGTGATCGCGGCGACGGTGACGGCGCCGTGGTCGATCTCGTACGTCGTCCCGTCGGGGGCCGTGACCGTGGTCGGACGCGACGGCACACCGTTGGAGGAGGCCGGGGCGTCGGACGCCGGGAAGGACTCCTTGCCGGCCTCCTCGTCCTCGGAGACGTAGTTGCGGACGTCCTGCGCGAACTGCTGCGAGGCGTTGGCGAGGACGATGCGGTCCTGCGGGCGCTTCGGGCCGGCGATGGAGGGGACGACCGTGGCGAGGTCGAGCTCCAGCTTCTCGGAGAAGTCCGGCTCGGCGGCCGGGTCGAGCCAGAGGCCCTGCTCCTTGGCGTACGCCTCGACGAGCGCGACCTGCTGCTCGTCACGGCCGGTCAGGCGCAGGTACTTCAGCGTCTCGTCGTCGATCGGGAAGATCGCGGCGGTGGAGCCGAACTCCGGCGACATGTTGCCGATGGTGGCGCGGTTCGCGAGGGAGGTGGCGGCGACGCCCTCACCGTAGAACTCGACGAACTTGCCGACGACGCCGTGCTTGCGGAGCATCTCGGTGATGGTCAGCACGAGGTCGGTGGCGGTGGTGCCGGGCTTCAGCTCGCCGGTCAGCTTGAAGCCGACGACGCGCGGGATGAGCATGGAGACCGGCTGGCCGAGCATCGCGGCCTCGGCCTCGATGCCGCCGACGCCCCAGCCCAGCACGCCGAGGCCGTTGACCATGGTGGTGTGCGAGTCGGTGCCGACGAGGGTGTCGGGGTACGCCTGGCCACCCCGGACCATGACCGTACGAGCCAGGTGCTCGATGTTGACCTGGTGAACGATGCCGGTGCCCGGGGGGACGACCTTGAACTCGTCGAAGGCGGTCTGGCCCCAGCGCAGGAACTGGTAGCGCTCCTTGTTGCGGCCGTACTCCAGCTCGACGTTCTGCGCGAACGCGTCGTTGGTGCCGAACTTGTCCGCGATGACGGAGTGGTCGATGACCAGCTCGGCCGGCGCGAGGGGGTTGATCTTCGCCGGGTCGCCGCCGAGCTCCTTCACGGCCTCACGCATGGTGGCGAGGTCCACGACACACGGAACACCGGTGAAGTCCTGCATGATCACGCGGGCCGGCGTGAACTGGATCTCCTGGCTGGGCTGGGCCTGGGAGTCCCAGCCACCCAGCGCCCGGATATGGTCGGCGGTGATGTTCGCGCCGTCCTCGGTGCGGAGCAGGTTCTCCAGCAGCACCTTCAGGCTGTAAGGGAGGCGCGCGGAGCCCTCGACCTTGTCCAGCTTGAAGATCTCGTACGACTCGTCGCCCACGCGCAGCGTGCTGCGGGCGTCGAAGCTGTTCGCCGACACGACAGTCTCCTTCATCAATGTGCGCGTACCACCGCGCCGCGCCTCATTACGGCGGGCGCCGCGTGGTGCCGCCTACGGCTCCTCGACCATCCGCTAAGGTAAGGCTTAGTTAGGTAACCCTTACCATTCGGCGGCGCGGTGCACCTTCGGCAGATATCTCGATGTCGAGATAACTCTAGTACATCACCGCGGAACGGTCATGCCCGGCTGCCCGTGACCGCTCTCATCCAATCGAGGCGTTTACTCAGCGAACCCAGTCGTGCGGGTGATCGCACTGGGGGTGCCGAGTGGCTGTACCGGTTGGGGTGGATCTTGCGGAACCGTACGTCGAGCTGTCGTACATGGACGCCGCACATGAGTCTCGACGGCGTCCGCTGCTGGACTGTGTGACGGCTCGGTTCGAGGACGTGGCGCTGCTGACTCCCGACGAGTTGGGCAGGCTGTCTCCGGTCGAGCGGTCTCTCCATGACGAGGACCGGCTCGACCATCACGCCCGGATGCTCGTGGTCGCCACCTCGTTCGTCGAGAAGACAGTGGCCTGCGGCCGTCGGCTGGTCCTGCTCAACCGGCACGCAATCAGCGCTCGCCGCAGCCTGATGGATTCCCGGCCACACGGCGCAGAGGGGCTCGCACCGCACCAGTCCCGGCAATGCCCATGCCTACGGCACTCACCGCCGACAGGAGCCCAGCCGCTGAAGGCTGAACCATGAAATTGAGGGCAAGCGACCAGACCAAACCGGCGACGACGGCCACCACTATCGCGACTCCCCATCGGAGAACTCGGGAGATACCCGACGTGACCACGATAAGAACGCCCGCGACTGCGGTCACCATGAGCGCCGCTACCAACACGGCGCCCCAGGGCATGCCGGGAATCTCTGAGCCGAATGCCGCACGACGTGTGGTCTCCCGACTGGAGATCCACACGTAGAGTGCGGCGCCGATACAGACTTCGGCTATTGCACCCCACGCAAGGTAGTAGCTCCTCGTGTGCCCGCCCCCGGCGCTTCGCCCCATGCTCCGTGACTCTACTCGGTCATGGGCATGGCACCGCTGTCACTTGCAAACTCTGACGCTCTGTCACAAGAGGCTTCACCGCCTACGCAAAACAACCCAACTCAATCAAGAACATCCGGAGAATCCATCTCACTCAACCTAGTCCACGCAGGTAAACGCGACTCAGACGACTAACTTCGATGCGACAGGTCAGCCCGTACGATGCCGCCCGCTCTCGCACCGGCCTCCTCGGCGCGGCGCGGCGCGGCAGTCGTCCGCTCGGCAACGCGCGGCAGCTGCCCGAGCCGGCTGCCGACCGTGCTCAGGAGTTCTCGGCCAGGACCTCGTTGCGCGGCACGGCGCTCCTCCGCTCCCGCACATGGGCATGGGCCACGAGACCGAGGAGAAGCGCGAGGAGCGCGACCGACGAGCCCACCGTCCCGAGGTCGAGACCCCCCTTGGCGACAGGCTTGGTGAGGAAGTCGCCGACGGTGGCCCCGAGAGGGCGCGTGAGCACGAACGCGATCCAGAACAGCAGGACGTTCGGCACGACAGGCACCCGCATGAGTGCGAGAAGCACCGCGAGCAGCCCGGTGACGAGAAGCGCGCCGCCCGCATAACCGAGTCCGGAGCTGTCGGACAGGAAATCACCCATGGAAGTGCCGAGCGTGTTCGAGACGAGAATCGCCGACCAGAAGAGAGCCTCCCCGCGAAAGGTGACGATGTCGCGGATGGAGAACGTCAGCCCGGTGAACTTCCAGATGACGAAGATGGCAATAAGGAGCGAGATCAGAATCGCGGCTCCCGTGGGGTACCCCAGCCCCAGGCCTTGCGGTCCCCAGCCCAGCGACGTGGCCCCGCCGGAAAGGTACGTGGAGCTGGCGTCACGGTTCATGAAGTCGGACATCGTGGTGCCGGCCATGCTGGTGGACAGGATGACGGTCCAGTAGAAATAGGGGTTGTAATGGGTGGACCTCAGCTGCACGACCAGCGTCACGACAAAGATCAGGAACAGCGCGACCGTGGTGAGGAAGTAGCCGAGCCCGAGGGTCTGGGCGAACAGGTCGCCGGCCGTCTCGCCGAGCGTCGTCGCGGCGATCTTCATGATCCAGAAGGCCAGGGTGACCTCCGGCAGCTTCTTCATCACAGAGTGACCGGTGCCGGTGTTCAGGCCGGTAAGGAATTCAGACTTTTCCAATGTCAATCACTCCTGGTCGGTCGATCGGCGCCTCGCCCTCCCGGAGTGAGCACCTTCCACGTCATGAATGAGTGGACATCACAGTGTTGCGGGCGCGAGGCATCCCGTTACTCGATGGCGCTGCGTGTCCGCAGGTATTTATTACTTCTTTGAATACGGAGACGAGCGTGCCGCCTTCCGCTGATTCGGGGACACGGTGGCGGTCTTTGTTTTCGGCGCCATGGACACCGACCGATCCTGCCCGGCACATCGCCCAGGTCCGGGGCGACTGCGCCGGCACCCGCGGGGGCGGGAACGGGGCGCCGGGGCGCACCACCCCCGGCTACTGTCGCGCCAGGGCGCTACGACGCAGGCGGCGCGCCCCTCCGGGGGGAACGCCGCCGGGGCGCACCGGCTCGGGGAGACCCGCCGCACTCCGGCAGGATCACGCTGTCCGCGGTGTGACTCCCGGACGGATGTGCGCGGCGCGCTCCGTGCCACCCGCGCGGACGCGCCCCGCATGCCGGACCGCCGCACCGGTCGGACGATGGGTACGGCCGGCACGCACCCGGAATCGGAGACGGGCCGCCGCGGCAACGGTCAACGCCCACCTCCCCCACCATCCCCCACACTTCCCGTTCTCACCTGCTCCCATCGCACCCATCACCCGAATGCCACACCCCCGTACGATCTTCATCTCATATCTGAGATAACCTGGCGCCATGTCAGACGACTACCTCGTACGCATCGGCAAGCTCATACGTGACGCCCGTCAGCACCGGGGCTGGACACAGAGTCAGCTTGCGGAGGCCCTCGCCACCAGCCAGAGCGCCGTGAACCGCATCGAGCGCGGCAATCAGAACATCAGCCTTGAGATGATTGCCCGCATCGGTGAAGCACTCGACAGTGAGATCGTGTCGCTCGGCTACGCCGGGCCGATGCATCTGCGGGTCGTCGGCGGGCGCCGGCTCTCCGGCTCGATCGATGTCAAGACCAGCAAGAACGCCTGCGTGGCCCTGCTCTGCGGCTCGCTGCTCAACAAGGGCCGTACGGTGCTGCGCCGGGTCGCCCGGATCGAAGAGGTCTACCGCCTCCTCGAAGTGCTGAACTCCATCGGTGTGCGCACCCGATGGATCAACGACGGGACCGATCTGGAGATCGTCCCGCCGGCCCGGCTCGACATGGCCGCCATCGACGCGGACGCCGCCCGGCGGACCCGCTCCATCATCATGTTCCTCGGCCCGCTGCTGCACCGCATGGACCGGTTCACACTGCCGTACGCCGGCGGCTGCGACCTCGGCACCAGGACCATCGAGCCGCACATGATCGCGCTGCGCCGGTTCGGCCTGGAGATAGCCGCGACCGAGGGTCTCTACCACGCCCAGATAGACCACTCGGTGACCCCGGGCAGGCCCATCGTGCTGACCGAGCGCGGCGACACGGTGACGGAGAACGCGCTGCTGGCCGCGGCCCGCCACGACGGCACGACCGTCATCCGCAACGCCTCGTCCAACTACATGGTCCAGGACCTGTGCTTCTTCCTGGAGGCGCTGGGCGTACGGGTCGACGGCGTCGGTACGACGACGCTGACCGTGCACGGTGTCCCGCACATAGATGTGGATGTCGACTACTCCCCCTCCGAGGACCCGGTCGAGGCGATGAGCCTGCTCGCCGCCGCCGTGGTGACCGAGTCCGAGCTGACGATCCGCCGGGTACCGGTCGAGTTCCTGGAGATCGAGCTCGCGGTGCTGGAGGAGATGGGCGTCGACTGCGACCGCACGACGGAGTACCCGGCGGACAACGGACGTACCCGGCTGGTCGATCTGACGGTCCGGCCCTCCAAGCTGGAGGCCCCGATCGACAAGATCCACCCCATGCCGTTCCCCGGTCTCAATATCGACAACGTGCCGTTCTTCGCGGCCATCGCAGCCGCGGCGCAGGGCAAGACACTCATCCACGACTGGGTCTACGACAACCGCGCGATCTACCTGACGGACCTCAACCGGCTGGGCGGCCGCCTCCAGCTCCTGGACCCGCACCGGGTCCTGGTGGAGGGCCCCACCCGGTGGCGCGCGGCCGAGATGATGTGCCCGCCCGCGCTGCGGCCCGCCGTGGTGGTACTGCTCGCGATGATGGCGGCCGAGGGGACCTCCGTACTGCGCAATGTGTATGTGATCAACCGCGGTTACGAGGAGTTGGCGGAACGGCTCAACTCGGTGGGCGCGCAGATCGAGATCTTCCGCGACATCTGACCGGCGCGGTGTCGTGCCCGTTGAGGGCAAGGGGCAACGGGCTGCCAAGCCGCAGCGCCTGTCACTGGTGGAGGAGAACCGGCGGCTGCTCGCGGAGCAGGACCGCATCCGTGAGCTGCGCCGCAAGCAGAGCCAGCCGAAGAAGTAGTCCGGCAGTGCCAGCTCTCCTGGCTGTCAACCAGGAAGCCTGCGCCATGGCTTGTCGTACCGCCTCCCGCACTGCTGGCAGACGGCTGAGAACATTGCTGCTGAGGCCGTCATCCGCTCCGACGGCTCCGCGTCCTCTCTTCCGTGCGGGAGCGTCGCGACCAGGAGCGGCGTCGTGCATGTGCAGACCGGCGGAGCAGACGGCGGGGTGCGGGGCGGGGCCACCGCCTGCG
The DNA here is from genome assembly GCF_043200055.1 of Streptomyces sp. NPDC048496. Classification (NCBI taxonomy): domain Bacteria; kingdom Bacillati; phylum Actinomycetota; class Actinomycetes; order Kitasatosporales; family Streptomycetaceae; genus Streptomyces; species Streptomyces sp. NPDC048496. Next base: position 75,213 of record NZ_JBICXB010000032.1, read on the forward strand.
GGGCGTACGGCACCGGCGCGGGCGGAATGCTGGGGACAGCACGTGAACGCTGCTCCGGTACGGCCGGGGCCTGCCGTTGCCGGATGGGCGGAACCTCAAGGATGATCACCCAGTATTCGCCCCCTGCATCGGCCGCGGGGCGCAACGCGTGCTTGAGGAACTGTGCTCCTCGGTGGGTACTGGTGAACATCAGGCGCAGCCCGACCAGGAGCCGCGCTGCCTGGTCGTCCACCTGGTCCGGTTCCGGATCGATGACGGCGATGGGAAGCTGTTGTCACCGACAAGAGGGATGCCGCCGGCGTACCGGGCGTCACCGATGCTCCATCCGACGGCCGCTACCCGGCCCCTGTCCCGCGCGAGCCGTGTGACCGCATGGTCTGCGACGTGTTTTCGTTCTCCGAGTTGGGGAGGCTTGCCGCCCCGCGTCCGCGCAGCCCGTTCCTCCTGGGCCATCACCCGGCGCACCCTCCTTTGCGCCAGCGACCGGCGTGCCTGCTGCTGTGCTTCCTTGCTCCCGCGTAAGGCCAGCTCACGCTGGCGCTGCTGCGCCAGTCTGGCTGTCTCCGCCTCCTTCTCCACCTCCTCCGCCAGCCGACCTGCTCGATGTGTGGCTCAGCGAACAACAGCAGGCGGACTCACGGACGAATCCGGCTCTCAATCCGCTGAACAAAGCGTGTGTCTCCTGGGTAATCGCCATCGAAGCAGCGGACGTTCCGCCCCCTCGCCTGCGCGCCGAGAAACTGCGCACGTCTACTGACAAGGAGCACCAGAGTCCGGAGGAACAGCGATTTGGTGCAGCTGGATCATCGTGATAGAGCAACCGCTATGCCGCTGTAAAAACGCTGACAGCCGCGGGCCTACGGCCTGCGACCCGCGCCCTCGCCACGTCCACTGAATGAAGGTCTCCAACACCGACAGTTTCTGAGCCGAAGATTCAGTAAAGCCGCATTCAGGTTCGAACCCGAGACCTACGTATGACGAGACCGTGAGCGTTCGTGTTACCTCGTGCTCCGTCGCGCTGCGTGGTGACACTTTGCCTGATCAGAGCCCGTGCGACGGGTTGACCTGTGCCACCCCGTGATGCACTGTCCAAAGGCGTCTGTCCACCGGCTGTCCACCGACGGGGCTGCTTGGCCAGCCTCCTTCCGCCGCCCCATCGCTTCTGGCGAAACCCCCGACAGGGGCGGAGCCTGACATGAGGACGACTGTCTATTTCTCACAAGGAGCGACCGCGCAGCACGCCGCCACGAACGCCGCAGCCTCCACCCACGAGGGCACCCCCGATCGAAACGATATCTATCGCAGCCGATGAATGGTATCATTTCGCTGGTAGAAGCATCTCTGAGAGGACCATTCACATGGCCAGAACCGTCATCGACCTCGATGAAGACATGGTCACCGAGGCCATGCGCATCTTCGGGACCAAGACGAAGGCCAAAGCCGTCCGCCTCGCCATGGAAGACGCAGTCAAGAGGCACCTGCGACAGGAGGGCTTCGACGCCATGGAGGCCGGCGAGCTCGACTTCAGTGAGATCGTCGAGAACACCGGGCCCCGCAACGCAGACGGCTCCCTCAAACACAACGGCGACCGCGACGGAGGCCGGGCCGCCTGATGCAAGACCGCTACCTGATCGACAAGTCCGCCCTCGCCCGCTGGACGAAGCCGAGCGTCAAGGAGGTGCTCAAGCCTCTGCACGAACGTTACCTCCTCGCCGTGTGCCAGCCCACCGAGTTCGAGATGATCCACTCCGCACGGGATGGCGCAGAGGCGACACGCATCAGCACCTGGCTCCACGCCTTCGACTACCTGCACAGCGACGACGACACCTTCACCCGCGCGCTGGAGGTCCAGCGCCACGCACTCAACGCGGGCTTCCACCGCGCCCTGTCGCTCCCCGACCTCCTCATCGCCGCCACCGCGGAACTGAACCGGCGAACCGTCCTCCACTACGACGGCGACTTCGACATGATCGCCTCCCTCACCGGCCAGCCCACCGAATGGGTCGTCCCGCCCGGCAGCGCCGACCGTTGAGCAGGTCGAGCCTCCCAGCCGCTCTCGGGGGCGGGCACATCCATTGCGGCAGCGTGGTGCCCCGGACGGGGCGAGGACCTGGTGGGCGTAGGCGGCGGGGCAGGCTCGGGGCGACGACGGCCTCGCCGGTGGCGACTGCATGGGATGCCGGCCATGAGTTCCTGGGGGGCGAGCGTCCTTGAGCAGGAAGGCGCCGGCACCGGCGCGCAGATCCTCGTAGGCCTACTCGTCCATGTCGAAGGTGGTGTCATCGATGAGGACGCGGGTGCGACCGCCGGTAGCGACGATCTGGCGGGTCGCCTCGGCCGATGAACCGGTTCTCCGGCCCGGGGCGTGCCTGCGCGACGAGCCGCCGCACCGGAAGCCGCAGTCATCCGTTCCGCAGCGACATCAGCCATGCCAGGTCGGCCGCGGCCTGACGGCGGACCGTCTGTTCACGGGTGAACAGCTCCTGGGTCTTCGTCAGCACCATTGTGTACGGCCGCCCCTGCCGCCTGGTCTGGTGGTGCACCGGCAGCTCGGCCGAGTCGATCCTGGTGTGCACATGCCTCCGTCCCTCCTTCGCCAGCGGCCATTCGAGGACCCGCCGCGACCGGGAGCCGAGGAACGCACCGAGAACAGCGCACAGCTCGCAGCCGCACCCGGTCCAGGCGATGGACCAGTCGTCAGCAGCGCGCGGCGCCCGCTCGCACACCACGCGGAGCCGGTCCGCGCAGTCCCGCGCGATCGCGTCGAGCCCCGCCACACCCCGCTCGGCCGACGTGCTCGCCTCCGCGGCGCGGCGCAGCAGCGGCATCAGGCACTCGAGCACCGTGTCCCCGCGTTCACGCAGCGTCGCCAGGATCCCGTCCCACAGTTCTTCGTCGGCCGCCGCCAGGACGTGTCCCAGCGGCAGGGCCAGCTGCTGCAGCTGCGCACGGCGGATCTCGGCCGGCCCGGTCATGGTCCACAGCTGCAGGCCGCTGTCCACAGCAGCCCAGACCCCGGCGGACAGCAGCCGCGCCACCGCCGGCGCGCGACGGGCACGCAGCGACGCGCACAGCTCCGGCAAACGCTCCGTCCACTGGTACTGCTGCGAGTCGAGGCGGTGGGCCGACGCGAACCAGACCTCGACGACCCGGCGCATCCACCCGGTTCCGTACCGCTCGGCTGCCACGGCCAATGCGTCCGCGTGCTCCGGGCCGAGCGCGCTTGCTTGGAACGGCTCCAGCAGCATCGCCGCGGTCTCGGACGCCTCCAGGCTCGCAGCCACCTGCAACGCGCGGTCCAGCAGCTCACGTTGCGGGCGGGTGCGCTTCCAGAAGGGGGCGAGGGACTGCGCCTGGTCTCGCGCCCGGTCCAGGTCGCCCCTCGCGATGCCAACGCGCAGTTCCTCCAGGGCCCACCCCGATCCGGCCTCGCCGCGGGCCACGAAGGCCCGCTCGCGCGGCCACACAACCACCGCGGCCCGCCGGTACCACCGGTCGAGCGTGTTGCCGTAGTTGCCCATGTAGCCCTCGTACTGGGATTCGTAGGGCGTCAGGGCCGCGCTCGCGGTACTCGCGCACACCTCGTAGTCGTGAATCCGCAACGAGATCTGCTCGCCGCCGGCGCCGTCCGGACCGGTCCACCAGCCCAGGGTGACCTCGTCGTCGATCAGCTCCTGGAGGACGTAGTCCCCGTCCGCGCCCGCATCGCCGTCGCCGTCCTCATCCTCGTCATCCTCGTCGTACCCGTAGTCGTCCCAGGGATCGTCCCCCTCGGGACAGGCATCCCAGGTCTCCTTCACCTCGGCCAGCGCGAGCACCGACTCGCACCCGGCCTGCCCGGCGGCGGCGCGCAGCAGCGCGGCACGCCCCGCGTCGGCGCCCTTGAGCCGCTCCCAGCTCAGGCCCCGCTGGGTGTACTCGTGATCGAGCAGATACACGAGCCGGGTCGGCGGATCCGACTCGCGGCTGCCGTAACGCGGCGTGACGGGCGAGCCGAAGTGCCGGCCCAGACTGTGTGCCAGCTCCGCCAGCGGCCCGGAGGCCTCTGCTGGAGTCCCCGGCTCGGCGAGCAGGTTGAAGGTGAGCGTTACCCGGTACCCGGTTCGGACCGGAGTGACCTGGTGCCTGCAGTCGGCGTAGAAGGCGACGAGGGTCAGATCCGTCTTCGATGCGCGGTAGGCGCACTCCTGCCCGGCGTGCTCTACGACCAGTTCTCCCCCTGTGTGCGCCGAAGGCAGGGAGAGCACCAGCGTGCCCACCATGGCGTCGTCCTTCTCCGAGTCCTGGTGCGGAAGGAAGAACTGTCCCTTCCCGTACACCAGCATCGCGTGCGGCTCGGCCCGCAGCCGGGTCGCCGACGGAAGCGCGAGAGCGCCCCGGAAATGCTCCAGCGCGCCACTCAGCAGCGACGGCCAAGCAGGACCGGAAAGACCGATCTGATCCGGGCCGATCTGCCAGGTGTCACGCACGCTGGTGTCGCTCAGCGTCTCCTCGCCCTTTCCGAACAACGCCGGCCGTGCCACCGAGATCAGCCGCTTCACCTGGGGCGCCCGCAGCGGAAGGCCCACCGGCCCAACCCCGGCCACCTCAAGGCCCAGGCCGGCCGCAGGCGCTTCCAGCCGGGCGCTGAAAGTCCCCGCCGTCTTCACCCCGCCGAGCAGCCCAGCCAGCCGTTCCCTCGGTGCCGCCACCGCACGCCTGCCCTCCGGCCCCTGCGGGCCCGTCGTTCTCGGCTCGATCTTACGAACCCGACAGCACCGCCAGGACCGTAACCGTGGATGGGCCCCGAACGAGGGATCATATCCAGGTCCCGTGAGATGAGCCGCAGCGCACGGCGGTAGGCTGCGCGGCTGTGAGCTAGTACCAGTACTACGAGTTCCAGACCATCGACCGGCCATTGACGAAGGACGAGCTCGAAGAGGTGCGGGCGCTGTCCAGCCGGGCCGGGATCAGCGCGACGCACTTCGTCAACGAGTACCACTACGGCAGCTTCCGCGGCGATGAGCGCGAACTGATGGAGCAGCTGTACGACGCGCACCTGTACTTCGCCAACTGGGGCTCGCGGCGCCTGATGCTGCGCCTGCCCACCACGCTGCTGCCCGCCCGCAACGCCGAACCCTACTGCGCGGAAGCCGCCTTGACCTGCTGGACCAGGAAAGGGCACCTGCTGCTCGACTTCTCCTACGAGGCCGAGGACGGCGGCGAGTGGGACTTCGAGACCTCCTTCACTCTCGCCTTCTTCACCACCCTGCGTACCGAACTCGCCGCGGGCGACCTGCGCCCCCTCTATCTGGCCTGGCTCTCCGCGCTCACCCGCTGGGAGCTGGAGGCCGACGTCGACGAGGACGAGTACACCCACGCCATCGAGCCGCCCGTACCCGCTGGCCTTGCCCGACTCACGGGCCCGCAGCAGGCCTTGGCCGACTTCCTGCACGTCGACCCGCATCTGCTCACCGCGGCTGCCCGCGCCAGCGGTGCCGCCCCTTCCCAGGCAATCGACAAGGACGCGCTCACCGCCTGGATCCGCGCCCTCCCACCACACGAGAAGGACACCCTGCTGCTGGACACAGCCCTGGGCACCGCCCCACAGCCGGGCCCCACGCTGCTGGCCCGCCACAGCGCCGCGGCCCGTCGTACAGCCGAACACACCACCCCTACCCGGCGCCGCTCAGCCGCGGAGCTCCTCGACGCCGCCCACGAGGTGCGCAGCGAGCACACCCGACAGCAAGAGCAGGCCCGCGCCCAGGCCCGCCGAGCCGAACGGCGGGCCCGCGAGAGCCACCTGAACCGCCTGGCCGAGAACGCCGAGCAAGCCTGGCAGGACATCGCCCGCCTGATCGGGCAGAAGCAGCCCAGCCCCTACGACGCCGCCGTCACCCTCCTGAAGGATCTCCGCGAGGTCCACGACCGGGCGGACACTCCCGAGGAGTTCGCCCGGCGCCTGCACGACCTGCGCGAACAGCACCGCGGCAAACCCTCGCTGATGCGGCGCCTCACCAACGCAGGCCTGACGACCCGCTGAGAGCCTGTCGGGTGACCTTCGATCGGAGAGCGGACGCGGCGTGGTGCGTGCGATTCCAAGGCGCCGGGATGGCCTCGTAGCGAAGCTACTAGGGCATTTCGGCAACGCCGGAAGCGTGCGTGCCACGCCGTGACCGCCCGATCAGAGGTCGCCCGACAGGCTCTGAGGCCCGGTCAGGTATGGCCGCGTGGGCCCTCGGCCAGGAGGCGGAGCGCGGCGAGGACGGCCGAGCGGCCAGTCGCGGACAGGGAGATCGGAGCGCTGGCCTCGTTGTTTCACAGCGGCAGTCGGTTGATCTTGCGTCCGTGATGTCGCGTGGATTCCTGTCCGGGGACGGTGCCGGTCAGGGGTGCGCGTCGGCTGACGTGCCGGATGACGCCGGGTTCCACGGGCCCGGGACCTGCTGGTGGCCC
>NZ_JBICXB010000033.1:0-80661 GCF_043200055.1 Streptomyces sp. NPDC048496
CCGAACTCCTGCTGCAGATGCTCACCCCACTCGCCGTGGAAACGGCCCTGACGGTGAGCGAGGAAATCACCGCCCGCGCCGCCGAGACCGACCGGCGTGCTGAGCGTGCCGGCCGAGCGTATGGAAGAACTTCCGGGCAGCCCTGGTGCCAGGGATGTGCGGATGCTGCCTGCCTACGACAACTACCTCGTCGGCTACCGCACCCGGGAGTTGTCGGTTCCCGCCGCTCACCTTGGCCGGGTCTGGCCGGGCGGTGGGGTCATCCGTCCCACGGTTGTTGCGGATGGCCTGACCATCGGCACGTGGGCCCGCCGCGATGCCGACCGTGTTGTTCAGGTGGACGCGTTTGCGCCCCTGTCGACGCAGGTCCAGGTCTTGGTCGATGCGGAAGCCTCTGCTGTCAGCGCTTTCTGCAGCCCGCCGCCTGAACGGGCCGGGGCCTCCCGGTAGGGCGCAGGTACGGAGCCGGCCGGGGTACCACAGCTGTGGCCCCGCTGACGTCCGGCCGGCGGCTTCCTACCAGGTGTGCTGACGGCCCGGACGGAAACGGCTGATCGGTCGCAGCGGCTCCAGCCACACGCGGCCGTGTCGCCAACGTCCGCGCCAGCGGCCATGCAGGCTTCTGACCTGCAGTGTTGCCCCGCGCTCATGGCCTGGCTGCGATGTTCGTCCCCCTGTGGCACCCCCCGCCCGAGATTGTGTGCTGAGTACGGGAACTCATGTACGCCAGGAGACCGGCTGGCAGGATCCGCGATATGACGAGTGGCAGAGGGACGCTGACGGCCCTGCATCTCTTCCTGGTCTGGGCGACGATGACGGCTGCGGTGCCGATGCTCGGCTTCGGGCTGCTGGTGGCCGGCTGGGGTGGTGGGGTTGATGCGACGGTGCCGATCTTCGCGTTGGGTGTGCCGCTGACGGTGGGTCTGCTGGCCACGACGGGGATACCGGCGCGGGCCGTGTTGCCGCTGTGCGGCTCCGTACCGCAGCGGCTCGGCTGGGCGGTACTGGTCTTCGTCCTCGGCACGCTCGGCGTCCTGGCAGGTCTGGCCGCCTACAGTGGAGACGTTGACCTGGGGAGCGCCGGTACCCGGATCGCGCTGACGGGGGCGCCGTACGCAGTGGCCGCGGCGTTCTTCGTGCCGAGCCGGTGGGTGCGGCTGGGTGCGATGGCCATGCTGTTGGCCGGGGTGGCCTATGGGGGCTTCATCGGCCCGGCGCAGTCGCAGCAGCGGCAGCACGAGGCGGAGGTCACGCGGTACCGGGAGAAGTCGGAGCTGCTGTACCTGGGCGCTGCGCCGCCCGGCATGCGGGCGTCCCGTGCCGAGGTCGGCCCCGCCTACTTCCACGTCGAATACCGCTCCGTTCAGCAGGACGAGTACGCGTACGTGGACCTCACGGTGCGCTCGCCGCTCACGCCGGCACCCCGATGCCCCGAGCTCGCAGAGAAGAACGTGACCTGCACGGTAGACGGGCACAGCGAGATGCGCACGGTCCGCGACTTCCCCGGCGGCATCCGCGCCGTCACCCTCACCCGCCGCCACCGGGACGCGGAGGTCGAAGGCACCAGCCAGACCCTCGATGAACCCGGGCTACGCCGTCTCCTGAACACCCTGCACCCGCTCTCGAACACAGAGCTGGAAAAACTGATACGGGAAAAGAAGATCATCGACCACAGACTCTGAGCCATGCTCACCCCGGGCCCCTGGCACCGAAACCTGCTCAACCATCGATGAGAGAAGCGCCGTCCACCAGCCTGCGCTGAGAATCGCTCAAGCTTCGCTGCGAGAGGTCAGCAGTCGGCCGCTTGATCCTCCTCTCCTCTTCCGGCTGTTCAGGAACCGATCGGTTGCTGAACACCGGACCCCGTCAGGTCGGGACGGGGTTCCGCGTGTCCAACAAGCCCGTTCAGCAGGGCACTCCGGATCAGCTGCCGCCTCCCCCGTCATCCTTGACGATCATGTACAGGATTCCCACGACGGTGGCATCTACTGCGATCGCGGCACCCAGGGGCGGGCTGGAGAACGCGGCGCAGCCAGTGATCACGGCTATGACCGCGAGGAGGAGCAAGGTCTGGGTATCCATGAGTTGGGCCACTCCGTTTGGTCCGGGGCCCGCCGCGCAGCATCGTCGGTGTCCACCTCCACCTCCAGGACGAGCACGGCCGGATCCTCCTCGGTCTGCGCCACCCTGACTCAAAGTTCGCGCCGACCGCATGGCACTTCCTCGCCGGCCACTGCGAGCGGGAAGCCGCGATCACCTGCCTGGTCAGAGAGGCCAAGGAAGAGGCCGGTCTGACTATCGATCCGGCAGATGTCGAGCTCGTGCACCTCGTCCACCTCGTCGACTCCCCGGGCGCCCGGCCGCGGATCGGGCTGGTTTTCCGGGCCCGGTCCTGGTCCGGCACCCCGGAAATCCTGGAGCCTGACCGTTGCGTGGAGTGGCGGTGGTGGGACCCGCAGGATCTTCCGGTCGAAGTCGTGCCGTACATCCGCCTGGCGATCCACGGCATTCTCGGCGGTCGCCTGTACTCCGAGATAGGCTGGGACCGATGACGCTTCCGGAGCCGAGTACAGCTTCCTGGCCCGAACACTTCCTCGCGCACCGCGCCGGCCGCGACTGTCCGATGTGCAGCAACGACTGGGAGGCCGACGACATCGGGTGGGGACTGCTGCTGCACCGCGGCGAGGTGTCCCAGTCCTACCTCTGGCGCTCGGGCCAAGTCCGGGGCTACGCCATCACTATCTTGACCGCGCGGCACGTTGCCGAGCCCACCGAACTCTCGGACGGCGAAGCGGCCGCCTTCTGGCGCGACACCCTCACCCTGGGCCGAGCGCTTGAGAGCCACTACCGGCCGATGAAGATGAACTACTTACTGCTCGGCAACGCCATCCCACATGCGCACTACCACGTCCTTCCGCGACGCGAGGCGGGTGCGGACCCGGCGCCGGGCGGGCCGGTGCCCTTCGCTCTGCTCGACCACGGCCGCCAGGACGAGGCCGTGCTCCAGCGCGACGCCACAGCCCTGCGGCGGATGCTGGAAGGAACGGCATGAGAGGCACGCGCACTGCAGCAGCCGACAGCCCAGACACGGCTGGTCGTCACACTGAAGCGTGCTCGGTTCACTCCTCTGAGGCCGGACATGCCGACCGCCCGGCAGAGGACCCGCCCGCCGCACGGGCGGCGATGGTCGCCCAGCTGGAGGAGCAAGGAGTGCTGGGGCCGGGTCCGATCCGGGACGCCCTGCTGGTGCTGCCCCGCGAGGTGCTGATGCCGCAGGCGTACGTGCGACGCAGCGCCCCCGGCGAGACGCCGCCGCGGTGGGACTTGCTGGACTGGGCGGCACCGCAGGACCGCCCCGAGCTGCTCGGTCTGCTCTACGGCGGTGCCAGTGTGCTCGTGCAACATGACGGGGAACCGGTGCTGGGCCGGGCGCGCGGGTCACGGTCGGGGGCGTCGATCACGTCGATGTCCACGGTGATGGGCCTGACCGCCACGTTGCTGGAGGAACTCGATCTTCGCCCGGGTCAGCGGGTGCTGGATGTCGGCACGGGCGCGGGGGTGACCGCCGCGGTGACCTGTCAGGTCTGCGGCGACCGTGCGGTGGTCACCCTCGACCGGGACCGGCACCTGACCGACGCTGCCGCGGCGCGGCTCGAAGGTCTCGGCTTCCGGCCGCAGGTGGTGTGCGGGTCGGGAGATGAGGGCTGCTCCGCGCAGGCGCCGTACGACCGGGTCTTCGTTTCGTACGCGGTGGAGCGCGTGCCGGCCGCCCTCGTCGAGCAGCTCGCACCCGGGGGCCGGCTACTGGCGCACGTCACGACCGCATCCCCATCGTGGCCCGCTCTCGCCGTCGTCGAGTGCACCACCGATGGCCAGCTCCAGGCGGAGCTGCGGGCCGTGGAGTTCGCCCACCGGGCCGGCCACGGCATGGAGCGGATCTGGCTCAGCGAGGAGTTCCGGCAGCGCATCGGTACCGAGCCGGGCACGTGGACTCAGCGGACCATGGTGGCGCCGCCCGCGGATACTGACCGGGGTTTCTGGCTGGCGGCCGACCATCTCCTCGGCGGCGGGCTGGTGCGGGACTTCGGCGCCGAGAATCTGGTGATCGGCGCGCCCGGCTGCGGGTCGTGGCTGCGTGTGGAGGAGGTGGGCCACCGGCGCTGGAGCGTCACCACCCACGGGCCGCGCGATATCTGGAAGGAGCTACAGGACCTCGCCGGCCGGTGGCGGGCGGCAGGTTCTCCCGCCCGCTATCGCCTCTTCTTCGACCTGGACGGCGGACAGCGGGCCGCCTCCCAGTGCGGCCGCCTGTCCTGGCAGCTTCCTTCCGCCCGTCCGCTCGATGAGGGAGCCGCCTCGTGACCTATCCCGACGTGCCCTTCCCTGACCTTCCGCCAGAGCAGGAGGCGCTGTTCGCGGCCGCGGCCGCGACCTACGCCCGCTACCGATCCGGTGTTCCGGACGCGGCGGTTCGGCTGCTGGCCGACATTCTGCGCGGACGGTCGGTGCCGGTGCTGCTGGACCTGGGCACCGGCACCGGGCAGGTGCCGCTCGCCCTCCGGGCGGCTGTCCCTGATCTGGCGCACATCGAGGCGGTCGACGTCAGCCAGCAGATGCTGGACCAGGCCCGGGACGCGCTGGCTCCCGCGCTCGACCGCTGCACCCTCACCCTCGTCCGCTGCGCGGCCGACGCGTACAGACCGCTCAAACCTCTGCCCGGCGAAGAGGCACAAGCGCCGGACTTGATCACCTGCTGCCGGTCCTACCACTGGATGGACGGTCCGGCGGTGCTGAAGATGGCGGACCGGGTCGCCGCGCCGGACGCCACGGTGGCGATCATGGGCGACGGGAGCCTGTGGACCCTCCGAGCCGACTGGACCCGTGCGCTGCGCGGACTGATCCAGCGCTACCTGGGCTCCGAGCGCCGGGCGGGCACCTGCGGCTCCTACTCCGAGCCCCGTCGCTCGTACGAGGAGGACCTCGCCGCGTCGCCGTGGAGCGACGTTACCGAACACCGCATCCTCGTTGCCCGCATCTGGAGACCGGACACCGTGCTCGGCTACCTGCGCAGCACCTCCTTCGCCGGCGCGGAGCTCTTCGGGCAGCGACACGCCGCGTTCGAGGACGAGGCTCACACGCTGCTCCACACGCACGCGATCGACGGATCCCTGGTGGAGAACGCCGTGTTCACGGTCCTGCTCGCCCGACGCCCCGGAAGTGCATCGTGAGCAGCGGAGAGCGGCACACCGAGCCGGTGGACGTCCACCTGATCCTGCGAAGGGAGACCGGCGAGGGGCCGGAGGTCCTGCTGTCGCGGCGGGCCGGGCAGGTGTACGCCGCCGGCCTGTGGCATCTGGTCTCCGTTCACTAGGCAACCCACGTGTCGAGCTTCGACTTGTCGAGTTTCGCACCGCGAGCGTATCCGGTTCCAACTCGGACAGCAGGAGGTCAGCGATCCGTAATGGATTCCTCTGACAACGTGCTCATGTTGGGCGACGTCCTCCTTGGGATGTGGTCAGCCCGTGACCGCTCTTGGAGGCGGGACTGTCGACCGACAGGGGTAACCCGATCTGCGGCCTGGCGCAGTCGCTCACCGCCGCGGCCCTCTGGCCGAGCGAAACAGTGCCGTCCGCCTACGCCCGCGCGACAGCGGTTCGCACCGGGTTCGACGAGTCCGGCCAGTTCGGACCGGCCGTAGGCGGATGGAGCGGCCCTCCGAGCTCGCTGGGATGGCCTGCCGCACGGCGCCCACGACGTTACATGGCTGCTTAGGGCTGTCCGCATTCCCGGCTGGTGAAATGGTGGGTTGAAGGCTTGGTGAGAAACACCGGGATCAGGGGATGAGGCGGCTGGCATGCCGACGATGCGGCGTGCGTCGGCGCGTCCCTTCCGCCGCGCGCGTCAGCTTTCCATTATGCGTTCGGGTGGCGCACCGTTGTGGACGGTTGCCGGGCGAATGCTGCGATATCCGGCAAAGCCGGCTGGTAGCCGTCCGAGGTATCCACGGTCAGCGTGGGGACGTCCGGGGAGATCGGCATGAAGGATTCGAGAGAGTACTCTCCGGCAGCGATGGCTTCAAGCAGGTCCTGGTCGCCGTGGGCGGCCCGGTGCGTGTCCTCCTTGGCGCGCTGGACGACGCGGTCGTGGGCGACGTCGGCCGTGGTGGTGCAGCGGATGACGCGGAGGTGCGCGAGGCCGGTGAGCGGCTCGAGGTTCAGCGGCGCTCGGCCTGATCGCCAAGAACGGCGCCAGCCCGAACGGGCCCGCTCGGGGAACGCTGCCTACGGCGTGCCGGGCAGCCGGACCATGACGAGGAGGCCGCCGTCGGGGCTGGGGACGAGGTCGAGGGTCCCGTCGTGGGCGCGGACGATGCTGTGCACGATGGCCAGGCCGAGGCCGACGCCGGCGTGCTCGTCGGTGCGTACGCGTTCTGTTCCGCGCTGGAAGGGTTCGATGAGGGTCGGTACCAGTTCCGGTGGGAGCCGGCGACCCGTGTTCTCGACCTGCAGCACGCTCGTGTCGCCGTGCGCCTCGGTGTGGACTGCCACGGTGCCGTCGGCGGGGAGGTTGTGGACGACGGCGTTCTGGACGAGGTTCGTCACCATCCGCAACAGGAGCTCGGCGGAGCCGCTGGTCGGGGCCGGCCCGCCGGTGACGTCCAGCGCGATCCGGCGCTGTTCGGCGAGGGGAAGCAGCGTTTCTGCGGCTTCTTCGGCGATGAGGGAGAGGTCGACGCTCTCGCGGGTGAAGTTTCCGCGGTCGCCGCGGCTGAGCAGCAGGAGGGCCTCGGTGAGGTCGGTCGCCCGCTGGTTGACTGCGTGCAGGCGTTCGATGAGTTCGTCCCGTTCCCGCGTGGGGTCCTTGCGGGCGACGTCGAGGAGCGCCCGCGAGATCGCCAGCGGGGTGCGCAGTTCGTGGGAGGCGTTCGCGGCGAATCGCTGCTGCTCGGCGACGTGGGACTCGAGTTGTTCGAGCATCGAGTCGAACGCGTCGGAGAGTTCACGGAATTCGTCCTGGCGGCCCTTCATGCGGATCCGGTGGGACAGCGACCCGTTCTCGGTTATCCGGGCCGCATCCGTGATCTGTGTGAGTGGTGCGAGCATCCGGCCGGCGAGGATCCATCCCCCGACGAGCCCAAACACGAGCAGGAAGACCATAGCCGCGGCCGCGGCGGGGACGAAGGCTTGCAGGAGGACGTAGCGGTTGGGTGCGACCCTGAGAAGACCCACATCGCTGTCCGGTACGTAGCGCAGCAGGAACACCCACACCACGGCCAGTAGGAGAACGCCGGCGAGCAGAACGAATCCGGCGTAGCTGAGGGTGAGTTTCAGTCGGGCGCTGAGCCCTGGGCGTCTATGCATACGTACTGCCGGGGGCGGCGATGTCCCGGTCCGGGGCGACGGTGTTCATACCGGTGTCGATCCGGTAGCCGACGCCGGGCACCGTGGCGATGATCCATGGTTCGCCGAGCCGTTTACGCAGCGCGGAGACGGTGATGCGCACGGCGTTGGTGAAGGGATTGGCGTTCTCGTCCCAGGCCCGTTCCAGCAGCTCTTCGGCCCTGACGACCCCGCCCTCGGCGGCGACGAGGACTTCCAGCACCGCGAACTGCTTGCGCGTGAGCGCGACGTAGCGTTCGTCGCGGAAGACCTCCCGGCGGAACGGGTCGAGCCGCAGGCCCGCGATCTCGTGCACCGGAGGCCGGGCGTACCCGCGTCTGCGGTCAAGCGCCCTCAGCCGCAGGACGAGCTCCCGCAGCTCGAACGGTTTGGTGAGGTAGTCGTCGGCGCCGAGCTCGAAACCAGACGCCTTGTCGTCGATCCGGTCGGCAGCGGTGAGCATGAGGATCGGGATGCCACTGCCGGAGGCGACGATGCGCCGGGCGACCTCGTCGCCGGAGGGTCCGGGGATGTCACGGTCGAGGACCGCGAGGTCGTAGGAGTTGACGCTGAGCAATTCCAGGGCGGCGTCGCCGTCGCCGGCGATGTCGGCGGCAATCGCCTCCAGCCGCAGACCGTCACGGACCGCCTCGGCCAGGTAGGGCTCGTCCTCCACGATCAGCACGCGCATGCGTGAAGTCTATTGTCATCACAAAATCGGCGCCGACGGGTGCACACCGGACACGCGACTCACCCTGCCGGCGCCGGCGCGGGGCGAGGCTGGTCCGACGGCACCTCCGCCGTAGTGCGCCACAAGCGGCGCGACGCCAGCCCGAACAGCACGGCGCCGGCGGCGTTGACCAGTACGTCATCCACGGACGACACCCTGTCCAGCCGCAGGACGTACTGTGCGGTCTCGACCAGGACCGAGTAGCTCGCCCCGAGCACCAGGATCCGCGGCACGGACGCCAGCGCCGCGAACCGCACCGGAGCGAAGAACCCCAGCGCCGCGAAGATCAGCAGGTTGCCGCCGATCCCGACCGGCCCCATCGTGACCAGGTCCCGCAGCGGGATCAGGCTCACCCGGCCGGGGACGACGCCGGCCCCCGGGCCCGGTTGCAGGGTCAGCCACACCATCGGCACCGTCCCGTAGACCATGCCCACCTCGGCCAGCGACATCCGCCACGCCGACGTGACACCGCCGGCGCGCCGCAGGCTCGCCAGAGCCCACACCACCAGAGCAGCCAACGGCAGCCCGACCAGCATCATGAGCAGCACACCGTTGAACGTATCGAAGCAGCCGTGCCACCGCCCGGCCATGCAGGCCGGAGCGGTCATCATGAGCGGCCGCCACACGGCGAACAGCACGCCCGCCAGGCCGAGGATCGCCAGGCCGGCGAGCATGATCCGGCGGGGCGGTGCTGACGGGGATGGGCTGTGGTTCATGTTCCCACCTCAGCCGCCCGCCCCGCCGGAGGGCGCAGCGCCGGTGATGGCCTGCGTCTGCTGCTCGAGGATGTCCACCAGGCTGTCGGAGTCGCGGTTGACGAGGGTGACGGCGACCCAGCCGGTGTACGGGTAGATGCTCCAGTTGGCGCCGACACCGGGGTTTCCACCGGCATGCTGGTACTCCCACTGGCCATTGACGACGTCGATCGCGAGCCCGTACGCACCGAACGACGTCGGCCCGTGGGGGATTTTGGCCCCGAAGAGCACGTCGGCCCAGGGCCGGTCCAGCACCGTGCCGTCGGTCAGCGCCTGCGCGAACCGGACCAGATCCGGCGCGGTGGCGAAGCCGCCGTCCCCGGGGGCATCGATGAAGGCGCGGCCCGGGTTCTTGCCGAGTGCGTACGGGTACGGGCTGCCCTGGTCCAGGTTGCGGAGCGCGTCCACCACGCTGCCGTCGGCCAGTTCCATGTACGGGTGCGCGATGTGCGGGTCGGTGAGCCACTGCGGCCTGGTGTAGAACGCCGAGCTGGTCATACCACAGCGCTTGAAGATGTTCTCCTGGACGTAGTCCCAGTACGTCGTGCCGGCCACGGCCTCCACGATCAGCGCGGAAAAGGTGACCTCCGCCTCCGCGTGGACGGTGTCGGGAGTGCCGGGGACGCCCACCAGTTTCGCCTGCCGGGCCCGCTGCTCGTAGTACTCGTGCACCTCGTCCCGGCTCTGGAAGACGCGTTGCACGTCCTCATCCGGGGAATCCAGCCTGGAGGTGCCGGACAGCAGGTGGTGGATGGTCACCTGCTCGGCGATGTCCTTGGCGAAGCCGGTCAGGTGGGTGCCCACCGTGTCCGACAGCCGCAGCTTGCCCTGCTGCGCCAGCTGCAAGATAGCCACCGCGTGGAACGGCTTGCCCGCCGAACTGAGGCTGAACGCGGTGCCCTCGCGGTTGGGGATCCCCTTCTCCTTGTCGGCCATGCCGTAGCTGCGAGACAGGACCGTGCGGCCCCGGTGCGCCAGCAGCACCACGCCGGAGAACTTGCCCTCGGCGGCCAGTTGCGCCACGTACCGGTCGTAGGCTCCGCCGGGCAGGGTGTCCTGCGGGATCCGGTCGTCCCCGGACGAGTCGGTTGGAGCCGAGTCGGCGTGGCCGATCCCGGCGCCTACCAGCGGCACGCCGGCCGCCACCACGCCAGCGGCAGCCAGCCCGCCCCATCTGAACAGCCGCCGCCGGTCGATGCCCTGTACCGAATCCGAGTCCATGATCACGGTCCTTTCCCGGTCGAACAAATCTGGCGCTGACAGTGATGCGCTGTGGTTCATGCCTCCACTGAAGACGCAAGGCTGTTGCGTTGGCGTATGCGATTTTCGATACGCGCGCGATACACGGAATCCCCTGCCGCGATCCGGGTATGACGAGGTAGCGGCATGACCAGTCGCGTTGCTTGATCCAACACACTGCTCTACCGCATCCCGGGCGGCGGTCGGCCGCCTGTCGGAAACGCGGCGTAGTCGACACGCGTCAAGTGGCGCCGAACCGATAGGTGCCGGCATGACCCTTCTAACGGACAGGTGGATCTCCCGTATGTCGGCACATGCCTGACTCGACGCCGGAACTCGGACGCCGAGGCGCGCCTCAAGAAACCGACACGATCTTGAGAACAGGGCTACGACAGCAACCTGAGAACGGAACTCATCAGCCCTGCCCAGAACGTCGCAACGGCGACATGGTGCGCGAGCACCTACACGTCGGCGGGGCCAATGACGACGTGTGCGGTGTCCGTGCCGTCGACCTCGACCACCGGATCTGGGCGGTGCAGTGCAAGCACCGCCGCCACGGCACCCGCGGCGACGCCGTCGATGTCCGCGTGGTCCGGGAGCTGAAGGGCACAGCCAGTGAGGTCCACAAGGCCACGTTCGCTGTGATCGTGACCAACGGGAAGTTCACGAGCAAGGCCGTCTCCTCGGCCCGGATGCTCGGCGTCCACCTGGTCGGCTGCGACCTCCTCGCCCAGTGGGCGTCCCGCCGCCCGCTGTGGGAACTGCTGGAGCGTGTTCCGTCGCCGCTGCGTCACCCCGCAGACCGCCGCGTGGCCGCGTAGGCAGAGCCTCCTCACGGCCGCCGGAAGGGTTCTTGAGGTCATCCTCGGGCGTCCCGGGCCAGGGGTAGCCGGTAGCGAGCCGTCCCTCGGCAGGCAGATGCGGTCCGTACAGCCACAGCGTACGCACTGCAGCCAGCAGATCCACCTTGCGTCCGGTCTTGCGGGCCAGGCCGAGCACGTACGTGCGGTAAGCGTCGAGATGGCGTTCCGTGACGTCGCACAGACGGAACACGCCCACGCCGACGAGCCACTCGGCGAAGACCTTCAGGTCCGTGAACCAGTAGCGGAACGTTGCCACGCTCGCGCGTTCGCCGCCGCGCTGGATCGCGTCCGGGTTGCCCGGGTAGGGGTGGTCGAGCGCCGCCAGGAAGAAGGTCTTGAAGGGCCGCTCGAAAGCCGTCGGGTAATGGCTCCAGGTCAGCGGTGTGATGTTGAGGTGCGCGTCGGGATGAGCCGGCTTGATGTGCCAGACCGGATCGCCGAAGCGGGACAGCATCGCTCGGTCGGTTCCGGCACGTAGCGGCCGGTTGCGCAGGACGACGACGTCGGCGGCGGGCCATGTGCCGTCCGGAACTGAGGCAGGGGCGAGGGCTGTGGTCATCGCAGGTCCCAGCGGCCGTCGAGCAGATCATCGACCAGCCGCTGCTGGTCCGTGGTGAGGTCCTCTCGGGCCTGTCGGTGCTCGGCATCAGTGAAGTGGTCGATGATCTCCTCCAATTGCTGCAGCGGAGCGTGGAAACGGGCCTGCCACACGGGCGGATCGAGATGGGGACGTCGCTGGAGAATGCCGTCGCGCACCGAGAGTTGAACAGGAAGGTGGTGCGGCAGCGCGCGGGCGTTTTCACACGTGAGGCACTGCAGGAAGGAGGCCGTGCACGGCTGGCCGGGCTCGGCGACGGGGCTGGCGAGGTGGTCCACGCAGGCAACGGCGGGGGTGTCCCGCTGGGCGTCGAGGAGGTCCTTCAGCGCTCGGGGTTCCAGTCCCGTCTGTACTGCGGCCTCAGCCAGGTTCTCGCGGGCCCAGGCCACGAAGTCAGAGGTGAAGACCGGCACGGACTGCACGACGCGGGCCTTGGCGACCTCCTGGCGCAGCGCCGCACCGACGACGCGGCGGCTGTCGGCCTGCACGGTGCTGCTGCCCTTCAGATACACGTCGTTGTGGGTGCGGCGCGAGTGCGCCACAGGATGCTGCCGGCGCTCCAGGGCCGTTTGCCGGATCCGGCCGGTGTCTACTTCCGGTCGGCCGGGGGTGGCGTGCCGGGCTGCGGGGAAGCCGTGTGATCGGGCCCACCGCAGGACATCGCTGGCCCGTACTCCCACGCACCAGCGTCCTGACCGGCCGCTGCTGAGGTTGAGCAGCGCGAACGCCGCGCCACTGCCGCCGTGGCGGCGCGGCAGCTCCGTCAGAGACAGCAGGAGCAGGTATAGGCGCAGTGGCGAGCGCATGAGGCGGGGCTCGTCGGCATCGGCTGCGAGGAGGTCGGCGACGTCGTCGGGCAGGTGTTCCAGAGCCGCGATCATGTGCTCGTGCTCCGGGCCGCGGCGGGGTTTGGACTCCTCGACCAGGAGCACACACGGATCTTCCTGGGCACCCTCCGGGTGGAAATGGGCGGCGGGCCAGTTGGCGACGGTGCCGAAGTTCTCCTGAGTCAGCGCGGTCAGCAGCACGCAGAGGGCCGTCGCCTCCGCCTTGGTCAGGCACAGCCAGCCGGCTATCCCGCGAAAGCCGCCGGCCTTCAGCACCGCGGTCGTGTAGTCTCCCTCTTTTCCACCTCCTGACGTCTCTGCCCGGACTGGGCGTCAGGACCACGGCGGCCGTGATCGTCGCGATCGGTGACGGCACCGGCTTCCCCACCGCCGGACACCTCGCCTCCTACGCCGGACTCGCCCCCGCAACGAAGTCCTCGGGCACCTCGATCCGCGGCGAGCACGCACCCCACC
Organism: Streptomyces sp. NPDC048496; assembly: GCF_043200055.1. NCBI lineage: Bacteria > Bacillati > Actinomycetota > Actinomycetes > Kitasatosporales > Streptomycetaceae > Streptomyces > Streptomyces sp. NPDC048496. Next base: position 12,866 of record NZ_JBICXB010000033.1, read on the forward strand.
GCGGCAACCGGCTCCTCAAACGCGCCCTGTTCCAGGCCGCGTTCGCCGCGATCGGCTGCAAGTCCGACCCGTCCTCCCGGATCTACTACGACCGGCAGCGGGCACGTGGCAAGACCCACACCCAGGCGATCCTCCGCCTGGCCCGGCAACGTGTGAACGCCATCCACGCGATGATCCGCACCGGGGCCCTCTACGAAGCACGCCTCCCGGGCGACGTCGACCTCGCCGCCTTTGGCACTGGAGCTTCGGCGACCGGTACTGGGCGCTGCAGACCCGGCAGCGTGCCACCCTGTACCGGCCCGTCGAACTGCCGTAGCCGCACCGCACCGCCCGTCTTTCATGCATGAGGAGCGATCTGTGGGATACACCCGGGCCGACTGGTCCGAGCACTACGCCGACGGCCGTGGATTCCGCCGGCTCGGGGACGAGGAGAGGAGCCTGCTCGTCGAGCATGTTTCGGCGCCCGTGGGCGGCCGGGCGCTCGACGTCTGCTGCGGCACCGGCGAGATGGCGGCCTTCTTGGCCTCGATCGGGTGCACCGTCGACGGAGTCGACTTCGCTGAGGGCGCCCCCGAGCGGGCCCGCGCAGACCACGCCGACGTGGAGGGAGTGCGCTGGCTGTGCCTGGACGTGGAGCACGACGACCTGGCCGACCTCGCCGACGACGGATACGACCTGATCGTCATCCGTCTGGCCGTCGCCTTCATCCGCGATCGCACCCGTGTCCTGCGCCGTCTGGCCGCGAGGCTGCGCAAGGAGGGGGAGCTCGTCATCATGACCCCGGTCGCGGAGCACACCCCCGAAGAGCAGCGCCACATCGCCTGGACGAGCACGAACTCGGCGCGCTCACCGACGGGTTCAAGAAGGCCGAGTGGTTCGACGCGGAGGGCCTGGCGGTGCTGGTCCTGCGCGGCCGCGGCGGGTCGTTCAGCGCCGAGGAGAAGCTGCGGCCCGATCCGCAGGCCGTGTTCGGTACCGCGGTGGTCCTCACCGATGCGTCCAGGCGGGTTTTGCTGGGCCGGTCGACCCGGGGCATGTGGGAGTTGCCCGGCGGCCGGATCGAGACGGGCGAGGCCGCACCGGCCGCTGCTGTGCGGGAGTTGGCGGAGGAGACTGGGCTGACGGCGCGCGTGGAGGACGCTCATATCGTCACGGTGCTCCACGACGACCGGCTGGACGTGCGCCGCATCACCGCCGTCGTGCGCGTCACCAGCTGGGGCGGTGAGCTCGCTCTGCCCGAGCCGCACTGGCCATCTCGCCATCGCGACGGCCATGGCCCGCACGCGACGGGCAGGGATGCCTGCCGCTACTGGGGTGCGATCGTGTCGAGCCATTCCTCGACGGCGAGAACATCCCCCCACAGCGGGAACAGGTTCTCGGTGACTACCCGGTGCAATTCGGGGTCGGTATCGAGGCAGGCATCCGCCAGGACGGTGAGACCGAGGTCCAGGTCGATGGCGTGGCACGCGGTGGACAGCACCACAGCGCTGGTGGCGATGCCAGTGAGCACGAGGCTGTCGATGTCGCGAGCCCTGAGCACCAAGTCCAGGTCGCTGCCCGAGAACGCGCTCGCCCTCCGTTTGACCACCACGACGTCGCCCGGCTCGGGCGCGACCTCGGGATGGATCTCCGTGCCGGGGGCACCCTCGGTGAACAGGCCGGCCCGCACCACGTTGGTTACCACCTTGCTGCGAGCGCTGACCTGTGGATCACCTGCCCGTAGTCGCATGACCACGTAGATCACGGGAATCTCCACCGCGCGGGCACCGTCGATTGCCCGCCGCAGCCGCCGAAGATATCCGGAACCGTCGTCGGCGATGTCCACGACGTCCCGTTGGACGTCCATCACGAGGAGTGCGCTGTTGGCCATAGCCGTGGTCCCTTCTCGGCGAATCGCCGCACCCCGCCCAGCCGGTCGCTGATCGTGTACGGCTCCAGGCGCAGACCGCCGCGCTGCTGCCGCGCCCAACCCTCCAGCATCGCGTCGAAGGCGGCGTCTTCAGGGCGCAGCAGCGTCACGCCGCGAAGCAGCACAAGATCAGCCGTCGCCTCACCCGGATCGCCTCGGGACACCCTCGACCCCCATCCACCAGTCGCGCGAATCATCCATCAGATACACATCACTGCGCAATGCAGCAGGCCAAAGCCTTGAACAACGAAGAGAGGAGCATGGCATGACGCCGCACTACAACAGCTCGTCCAGCTCTGGATCACGCATCCAACGCAATTCCCCGGGGGGGCCGTACGCAGTGGACCGTCGAGCACCCCTGTGGCCACTCGAACGTCCATGTTCTGTCCGACCGCCCCGCCGACCGCCGAGCCGGCTTCGCCCACTGGCTCGCGGGAAGGGATTGCTCTGATAACTACACCATCCCCACCTCGTTGGTCACGGCGTAACGGGCCGCGATCAAGGAGTAAGTGATGGAGTAACGGATGAGTTGATGGAGGGCTGACGGGCCATCCCTCGCCTCGGACGAGTCGTGGAGGTCAACCGGGCACATCCGCTGTACGCGACGCTCGATGCGGCGGGGGCCGAGGTCGAGCCGGTCACCGCGTTTCTGCGGGACCTGGCACTTGGGGATTCCAGCCCGCTGACCTGCCGCAGCTACGGCTACGGCATGCTGCGTTGGTTCCGCCTGCTGTGGCTTCTGGGCACCGGGTGGGAGCAGGCGACGGAGTCCGAGGTCGCGGTGCTGACGGGTTGGCTGCGCACGGCCGCCAACCCGCAACGTCAGCGGCACCGGGCCGATGCTTCGGTTGCTGGCACGGTCAACCTCCGTACCGGTAAGTCGTCTTTGTGCGCCGGGTACGCGCCGCGCACGATCAACCACGCCCTGACGGTGATCAGCGGGTTCTACGAGTTCCATGCCCATCAGGGCCGCGGTCCGGTCGTCAACCCGGTGCCACACTCGGCTCAGCGGCGCCGGGCACTGGCCCACCGCAGTCCGCTGGAGCCCACGCCGGTGGTCGGACGCGCTCGTCTGCGGCAGCGCGTGCCCGACCGTCCGCCGCGGTCGATTCCCGACCGGCTGTGGGATGAACTGTTCACCGCGATGAACTGCGACCGGGACCGGGCACTGCTGGAGATCTACGTCTCCAGCGGCGCACGCGCCAAGGAACTCCTTGGCATCGCCGTCGGCGACATCGACTGGTCCGGCCAGCGGATCTACGTGATCACCAAGGGCAGCCGGGCCAGGGAAGCCGTCCCGGTCTCCCCGCAGGGCCTGTTCCGCCTGGCCCTCTACCTCGACGCGGCCGGCACACCGGCCGGAGGCGAGCCGGTCTGGCGAACCCGCCGCGGGCCCGATCGTCCGCTGACCTACTGGGCCATGCGCCGTGTCATGCAGCGGGCGAACACCCTGCCGGGAACACCCGGCATGGGCTATGTCGTCATGGTCGACGGGCACGCCTGCCGCCGGATGTGGACGGGCCTGCACAACAAGAACCAGAGCTACCAGGAAGAAGACATCACCGATCCGCGCACCTGGCTGCCTGGGTACGGCAAAGGCAAGAACGCACCGCGCAAGAAGCCGAACGCCGTCATCCGGATGAACGTCGCCGACGACGAGGTCCCCCAGTAGGTGCCCGTCCCCCGCGAAAGCGACCCAGAAAACGAAAAGGAGTCCATCACGTTCGCATCGGCCAAACTGCACCGCGCCGACGTGGACTTCGGCAACCCCTTCTGGGTTCTCTTCAACATCCCCCGGAGCTACCAGGCCAAGGGCGGAGACCTGGGCAAGACCATCACCCGCTGGGACGCTGACCCAGGCAAGGGCGGGGAGGAGGGGGAACGGGAGACGAACGAGCTCAAGACGCCGTGGTGGGCCATCACAGCGACCGAGATCTACCCAGTCGGGGTGGCCGATGGGGTCGACCGGACGATGCTCGCACGGGCGACCGCACGCTTGTGTCACCAGACCCTCGCCTGGTCCGACCGCTCCCGCTACCCCGTCCCCTTGCACCCAGCCAAACAGCTCGACCTCGACCACCCCCAGTACCGGCGGTTGGCGCCGCCCGAGGAGGGGGAAACGAAGCCGCCGACGAGTAGCCCAGGGATGTCGGGTGCCAGGGAGCCAGAGCGCAGGGCGTCGGCGAAATCACGAACCCGAGGCCCTCTCGGCGGCGAGCAGGATCTCGCGCCGTACGATCCGCAGGGCGTTGGCCCGTGTCCGCGGCGGCGTTCGCCCACCAGCGACAGCTCGGCCAGCGATCTCACCGGCCCGTCCCCGCACAGGACAGCGGCAGCCAGCTCGAACAGCGCGTCCGAACGAGCGGTGAGACAGGATTAGAACTCGCCCCGGAAGCATGACAGTTCCGCCAGCGGCTCGCGTCGGCACCACCGGAGACGTGAACTGATGTACGCATCCGGGTTGTTGGGACGTAGGTTGTACGTTGACAGTTCACGCTTCGGTTGAAAGACGGACGGTACACATGACCGACCACGCCACGTCGCCCGGACCGGCGGTGCATCACAAGATCGATACGTCGGTGCCGCACTCGGCCCGGATCTGGAACTACTGGCTGGGTGGGAAAGACAACTACCCCGTTGACGAGGAAGCCGGCGACGCATACAGCGCCGTCTTCCCCGGCATCGTCACCATCGCCCGCAGCAGCCGTGCCTTCCTGCGCCGTACCCTCACGTACCTGGTCACCAAGGAGGGCGTCCGGCAGTTCCTGGACGTCGGGACCGGCCTGCCAACCGTGAACAACACCCATGAGGTCGCCCAGCGGCTCGCCCCCGAGACCCGGATCGTCTACGTCGACCACGACCCGCTGGTCCTCGCGCACGCCCGTGCCCTGCTCACCTCCACCCCCGAGGGTGCGACCGCCTACGTCGACGCCAACCTGTCCGACCCTGATCGCATCCTGGCGGCCGCCGCCGAGACGCTGGACCTCACCCGCCCCACCGCCCTGATTCTCAGCAACATCCTGGGCCACATCGCTGACTACGACCATGCGCGCGACACCGTCACGCGCCTGATGGACGGACTGCCGTCCGGCAGCTACCTCTCCATCAACGACGGTTCACGGGGCACCGACGCCGACTACGAACAGGCCCAGGACGCGTACAACGAGACCGGCGCCGTACCGTACTTCCTGCGCCCCGTCGGCGAAATCGCGGCGTTCTTCGACGGTCTGGAACTTTTGGACCCCGGGGTCGTGTCGGTCCCGTTCTGGCGCCCGGACCCCACTTCCCCCACCCCGGAACCCATCGGCGAGCACGGCGGTCTCGCCCGCAAGCCGTGACACCTTGACGGACCGGGCCCGCGTACGACTGGACAGACCGCCGTCTCGTGCAAGACGGCGGTCTTGTCACGCGCACGCGTGGCCGGCGCCACAACCTGCGACGAACGCCGCTCTCATGGCTGGCGCTGCTCACGGCCGCGACCTTGACCGGGGATTCCGTCACTCCTGACGGCCCACGTGCCGTGCGGTCGGGAGGTCAAGCCGCGCTACTCGTACATCAGGCGCGGAGGGGGACCGTGCCGATGGTGCGGGCCGAACGCGCCGGTCGATCCCGACCAGGCCGCCGCGCTCATGAGGTCGGCGGGTCTGGAACCATTGGAGCCCTATCCCGGTATGGACATCCCCTGGCGGTGCCGATGCACGACCTGCGGCACGATCGGGACGCCCACTCATAGGTCGGTCAAGGGCGGACAAGGGGGCTGCGGCCCGTGCGGGCGCAAGAACGCCGGGCGGGGCGTCAGCCGGGCATGGTCGCGTCGCCGCGAACTGCCCCGCACGGACGGCGACCGGGCCGCAGCAGTCGCCGGCCCCCGTCCGGTGGACGACCGGTGCTGCCTGCAAGGCATCCCGTTCGTGCTGTACACCGGGCCTCCGACGGCGCGCGACGCTCGCGACGTCCTGGGAGCGCACCCTCAGCCACCCCCACGGGAGCGAACAGAAACACCCATGAGTGCCGCCTCCGGGTCGCCGACCGTCTCGCGTGAGCGGTGACGATCAATCCGGATCTCGTCGTCATCGGCGGTGGGATCTCACTGGCCGGAGAGAGTGTCGCCCGCCCGATGCGCCGCTACCTGGAGAAGTTGTGCATCGACCCGCCCCGGGTGCTCGCCTCCCCGCTCGGCGTCGAGGCGGTCTCTCTCGGGGCCGTGCGCCACGCCCTGGACCACACGGACCGGGACCTGTTCGACTTCCACAAGGCACCGTCGCACTGACGCCGCCCGACGACATCGGCGGCCTTCAGATCGGATCCGAAGGCCGCCGGTGTTTCATCATCCGGTTCCGCTTCCGATGAGGCGGCAGCTCACCCTTCCCGGGCGAACAGGACCTTGGCGCCGCCGGCGGTGAATCCGCTGAAGAGGAACGGCGTGTCGGCGGCGGAGGCGTTCTCGGCCTCGGCCAGCACACCGAAGCGGGCCTCGCCGAGCGACGAGGCGTCGATCGGTCCGCCGACGGCGGTGAAGGTGGTGCCGTCGAGGGAGTACGAAGCGGTCACGCTCGTGCCGGTGCGCTCAAGTCGCAGCCAGACGTCCTGCTGAGCGGGGTCGGGGATACGGACCGGCTCCGCCGGGGAACCGTCGTGTTCGGTCGAGACGGTGAGGGTCGGTGTGCCCTGGTTGTGCTTGCGCTGGAGGGCGATGTAGTCGTTGTCGCCCCGGTAGAGGACGAGTCCGGCCTCCATGTAGCCGCGCGTGGTCCGTCCGGTCATCTTCACCGTAGCGGTGCCCGTGCCGTTTCCGACCCCGGTGAGCAGGACGTTGCGGGCGCTGTTCTGTCCGGCCCACAGGAAACCGTGGCCGGTGGGCGTCAACGCCAGGGTGTCCGTCGGCTGCAGGGCGCGGTGGTCGGGCTGGTCCCGTACGACCGACCAGTCGTCGGTGTTCAGGCTCAGGGGCTTGTCGCAGACGGACGAGGCGGGGTCGCCGCCGATGTGCAGGGTGACCGGAACGCCGGTGACGTTCCCGAGCTGGCTGGGCGCCCTCGGGGTGAGAGTGACGGTGCCGGCCGCCTTCGCGGTGACCTTGCCGCTTGCGTCGACCTTGGCGATCGCGGGGTCGCTGCTGCTCCAGGTCGTCGACGGGAGGAGCGGGAGGATGTGGTCGGTGCCCTGGACCACCTCGTCGCTCGTGACCTGCGCGGTGTCGGTGGCGTTCAGGTCGGCGCGCAGGTTGAGGCCGTTGTCGAAGTCGTTGCCGCTGATCGAGGCGCCGGACGAGCCCCGGTAGGTGAACAGCGGGGTGGAGTACGGGGAGGCGGCGGTGGTGGCCCGCACGTCGGTGGTGGTGCCGGGCGCCGGGCAGGGGTTCGCCGCCTGGGCGGTGAAGGCGGACGCCCGGTCGAGGCGGGAGACGTGGTTGCGCGCGAAGGTGATGCCGCTGACGCTCTTGGCGTCGAGTGGCTTCACATCGCCGATCTGGAAGGTGTTGTCCTCCACCCGGATGTTGTGGTGCACCGGCGCGGCCGCGTCGACGACCTGGTTGGTGGGCTCGACGAGGATCACCGGGCCGACGGGCCGCCTGAAGGTGTTGTGGCTGATCAGGACGTTCTTGACGGGGCCGGACTCGTACCACTGGTAGGCGTCGGACGAGATGAGGATGCTGGCCATCTGCATGCCGTCGAAGAGGTTGTCCTTGATCACGACCGGCTTGCGGCTGGTGACCAGGATGCCTCGGGTGGGGATGTTGCGGAAGGTGTTGCCGCTGATGTCGACGGTGGGGGTGTATGTGGTGTTCTCGACGACGAAGTTGCCGGCCGTCACCGAGTCCGGTATCGCCTTGTCGAACGTGACCGTCATACTGGTCAGGGACTTGTCGTGGTCGGTGCCGGAGGGGCCGTCCACCGACACGACCTTCGCGGTCACACCCGGCACCGGTGCCATGGTGCGCTTGTCGACGATCTCGACCGCGTCACCGGGGTGGAACTGGGGGAAGCCGGCCGTCTGCGGGTGCTTGTAGGCGAGGGTGAGCACCTTCTTGTCGGCGGGCCGCGAGGTGACCTCGACATAGGTGCCGTGGATGTTGATCGCGTCGTCGTGCGCGCCGTCGAAGACGTTCCTGGTGATCTTGACCTTTCCCTTGATCCCGGACATCTGGACGAAGTCGGCGAACCCGGCGGTGCTGCGACCGGAGGCCGGGTCGGTGCGGAACTCGTTGCCATCGAGGGTGATGTTCTCGCTGAGCTGTCCGAGGAAGCCGAAACCGTGCAGGTAGCGGGCCTTGAGATCGCGCACGGTGATGTCCTTGGACTCCCAGAACATGGCCGATGCCGTGTCCCGGGCGTCCTCGCGCATCTGGTAAACGAGCCCGCGGTCGCCCGGGGCGGTGGCGGTGGAGTACTCGATGCGCAGCTTCTGCCCGCCGAGGTCGCTCATGGCGGACACGTTGTTGAACAGCGGGTTGGAGCCGCGCCAAGTGCGCTGGGCGGCGGGGTCGTAGGTCTGGCTGTAGCGCATCTTGTCGACGCCGGACCAGTACGGCAGACCGTTGGCCGGGCTCTTCTCGCCGAGCCAGGTCACATGGTCGTTCGCCACCTGGGCGTGCGGACCGAGCACGGTAGCGATCTCCCGGGCCAGCTCCGCCATGCGCGTGACCTCGCCGTCGCGGTGGGCCTCGCGTACGTGGCTGATGAGGTTTACGACTTTCTCGTGTTCCATGGTCAGCTCGCCGATGGTTTCCAGCGCCTGGCAGCCGCAGTGCTCGCACATGGTGTGGTGTTCTCCTGCTTCAGAGGTGCTGCCCGCATCCAACCACGGATGCGAGCAGCTCACTGCGTCGCCGAACGTCGCCAGCCCTGATTCCCGGTCTTGTGGGCCTTCATGGTGTGCTTCCTGCCGCCTCGGCAGTCGGACGTTTCAGCCCTCGGCGTGGGCCAGCCACAGGTCGGGGCCGAAGACCTCGTAGCGGATACGGCGCGCGGGGATACCGGCCTGGAGCAGTTGGGTGCGGACGGCGCGCATGAAGGGGAGCGAGCCGCACAGGTACACGTCGGCGTCGGCGGGCAGGTCAAGGCCGTCGAGGTCCATCAGGCCCGTGCGGGAACCGGGTTCCTCAGCTGCGTCCTGTTCGTACCAGAACTCTGCTCGCGCATCGGGAAGTTGCTCCACGAGATGGCGGGTGCCGGCACGCAGGGCGTGGTCGGCCGGGGTGCGGTCGGCGTGCAGGACATGGACCGGACGGGTCGAGCCGGTGGCAGCGAGGTGTTCGAGCATGGCGACCATGGGGGTGCAGCCAATGCCGGCGGATACCAGCACCAGTGGGGTGTCGGCGTCGTCGAGGACCACGTCTCCGAACGGGGCTGACAGGGTGAGTTCGCCGCCGGTCCGGACGGTGCGGTGCAGTTGGTTGGACACCTCGCCCTCAGGAGCCTCGGCTACACTCGCCACCCGCCTGACGGTGATGCGACGCAGCCGGTCGCCCGGAGCGTTGGACAGGCTGTACTGACGGGTCTGGTGGATGCCGTCGGGCATGAGAACCCTGACGCTGACGTACTGACCGGCGCGGGCCGGGGGCACGGGGCCGTCGTCGGCCGGGCGCAGCAGGAAGGATGCCACGTCCGGGGTCTCCTCCCGCCGCTCCACCACGGTCCATTGCCGCCACGGGTGCCGGGGATCGACCTGGGCTTCCTGGTAGAGCCGGGCCTCCTGGGCGATGAGGGCGCCGGCCATCAGCCAGTACACCTCGTCCCAGGCGGCGGCCACCTCCGGGGTGACGGCCTCGCCGAGCACGTCGCCGATGGCGCGGAAAAGGTACTTGTGGACGATCGTGTACTGGTCCTCCGTGACGCCGAGCGCGGCGTGCTTGTGGGCGATCCGGGCAAGCAGCGTGTCGGGGCGGGTGTCGGGGTCGGCCAGCAGCGCCTGGGCGAAGTACGCGATGGACCCGGCCAGGGCTCGTCGCTGCTCGCCGCTGGCCTGGTTGCCGCGGTTGAACAGCCCGTCCAGCAGCTCGGGCTGCTCGGCGAACATGGTGCCGTAGAAACGCGCTGTGATCTCGTTCAGCGCCCCGCCGACGGCGGGCAGGGTGGCACGAATGACAGTGGCCGACTCGGGCGAAAGCATGGCTCTCCTTTGTAATGCGGGCACATAGAGGGACGGCGCTCACCGTCATAGCCGCGGTCCGTGATGCGGATCCGACCGGCACATCGATCGTGCCGGTGGCGCCGTGATCTCGAATAGGGCCGAACTTCCCTGAGGGCAGGGCCCGTCGGGCCGGTCCGGTGTGAGGCCTGTCACTGCCTCCAGGCGGCCTGCCAGCGCGCCCTGGCGCCGGCTCGGCCAGCCGGCCCCGGGCCACCAGCCGTTTCGCCTTCGACCGCAGCGCCTCCACCCGTGCCGGCACCACGTCCAAGCCGAACAAGGCGGCCATCTCCTGACAAGTCACCGGCCCCTGGCCGATCCGGGCCCGGTCCGCGAGCGCCTGCAGGATGCGCTGGTAGTCCACCGGCAGCACCGACCAGGCCAGCCCCTCACGCCACACCGGCACTTGCGACGTCTTTACGGTCCGCTCCTCGGCGGCTGGCACGGTCCGCTCGGCCTGGGCATGGTCCTGCCCGGTCCCGCCCGGTGGGGCCAGCACCTCGCCGACCCGCGAGCGGGCGATGGCCCACTCCTTCCATTCCCGCTCGGCCACGGCCAACTCGGCCTGGATACGGTCGGCCTCCTCCCGCAGCCCGTCCACCCGACGACGAGCACCCCACTCCCGCTGTTCCAGCAGCCCAACCACCGACGGCATCCACGACCTCCCGGGAAGCGACAGCACGACAGGCCACTACTCCCACGGGACCTCCGCCCCTACGCCCGACCAGCGCAAACGCAGCCCTCAAGTCCGGAAAGACAACAGCTACTTGAACGTGCCAGGGCGCCGGGACGGCCCGGCAGGGCAGATGAGCGGCGGACGGGTGCAGCGGCTGGTCCGCCGTGGTGAGCGGTGAATAGACAGTCAGGCAGTGGGCCGGGACAAGGCACTGCCTGCCTCAGCGCGCACCTTCTCGACCGCTTCCCACTCCTCGGTGCCGAGGGTGGCGAGCGCGGCCGGGAAGACGCCGTCCTGCTCCTTGAGGATGTGGTCGCGCAGCATCGCCATCGCCTCCATCAGCCGGTCCGCCCAGGCCGGATCAGTGGGCGTCGCGCTGTCGGCGGTCTCGGCCAGAACCGACTCGATGCGGCGGTGCTCGGCCTCCAGGGCGGCGATCTGCTCGGGGAAGTCCCCGGCCATCGCGGGGAACAGGCCGTGCTCCTCGACCTGCGTGTGGGGACCGAGCACGGTCGCGATCTCGCGGGCGATCTGGGCCATCCGGGCCATGTCACCGTCCTGGTGGGCGGGGCGGAGGTGACTGACCAGGCGGACGACCTCGTCGTGCTCACGGGTCAGCTCGTCGATGGACGCCAGGGACTGGCAGCCGCAGTACTCGCACACCGGTGTTTCTCCTTACCCATTCGGTCTGTCGTTCTCAGCCGCTTGTTCTCACGCCGTGGTGTGCGCGCTGCGCTGCCGCCGTCCACGGCCTGTGCGCGGCGCCCGGTCGCCACCCTGGACGGCGGAGCGGACCCCGGTGAGGGTGTAGCCCAGCGCTGCGGCGGCCACAACCGCGAGGAGGACGAGTCCCACCGCGTACGACCCGTACTCCCCGTACAGCGAGCCCATCACCAGCGGTGGCACGAAGCCGCCCAGGCCGCCCGCGGCGCCGACCACGCCGGTGACCGAGCCGACCTTGTTCGCCGGGGTCAGCAGGGCCACCAGGGCGAAGGTCGCCCCGCTGCCCGCGCCGAGCGCGCCGGCCATGGCCAGGAAGGCGATGGTTCCTGCCGGGGCCAGCGGCGGGGTGAACGACTGCGCCACCGCCCCGGCGGCCACCACGGTCAGCGACGCGGCCAGCACCCGGACCGGGCCCAGCCGGTCCGACAGCCAGCCGCCGATCGGGCGCATCGCCACCGCGAGCAGCACGAACCCGGCCATCCGGTTCGCGGCGTCCGCCTGGGTCAGGCCGTAGCCGGTCTTGAGGTAGGTCGGCAGGTAGACGGAGAAGGCGACGTAGCCGCCGAAGGCCACCGCGTACAGCGCGGACGCCTGCCAGGTGATGCCCAGCCGGGCGGTGGCGGCCAGGCGGCGCCCCAGCGGCTCGGTCGGCACCGTGCGTCCGGGCGCGTCGCGCAGCAGCAGCGCCGCAGCCACGGCGTACACGGCGAGCACCGCGGCGGTGATCAGGAAGGGTGTCGACATGCTGTGCGCGTTGACCAGCTTCACGGTGGTCAGGGCGCTGATCGCGGTTCCGCCCATGCCGGCGCCGAAGACACCGATGGCCAGACCGCGCCGCTCCGGCGGGAACCAGGCGTTCACAAAGGGCACCCCGACGGCGAAGGCGGTGCCGCCGATACCGAGGAAGAACCCGCCGATCAGTAGCGCGGCGAGGGAGGAGTGTCCGGCCAGGCCGAGGTAGAGCACCGGCACGATGGTGACCGCCGACACGATCGGGAACATGACCCGGCCACCGAACCTGTCGGTCAGCGCGCCGACCGGGATGCGGCCCAGGGAGCCGACCACGACCGGCACCGCCACCAGCAGCGACTGCTGGAACGAAGACAGGTCGAGGGAGTCCTTGAAGCGCGGACCGAGCGGGCTGAGCAGCGCCCATGCCCAGAAGTTGACGGCGAAACCGATGGTGGCCAGGGCCAGCATCAGCCATGCCCGGCCGGGCACCGGCGCGCCCGAGACCGGCCTCTCGCTCTCCGTCGTCGGCTGGTTCATGTTGTCCGTCCCTTTGCTCTCACGTTGGTTCGGCGGCGCGGGGGCGCATGGGAACCACAGGTTCGCTGCCCCACAGATCGGACGCCTCGCAGCCACTGTCCGCATCCGGGCGCCCGAGCGACATGGGCCATGGGTCCCTACGGCCGGGCAAAGGGCCCTCAAGGTCCGATCCGACCACCCGCACCAGCAAGACTTTCGGCGACTGGCTCGAGGGTAAGTCCTCTATCCCCAGAGCCACCCAGGACGCCCTCAAGACCCTCGAACGGATCGGCCGCCGCGAGAACTTCTGCATCTGCGGACCCTCGGCACCGGCAAGTCCCACTTCACCGAGGCCCTCGGCCAGACCGCGGTCGAAGCCGGCCTGTCCGTCACCTGGTTCACCATCGAGGACCTGGGCGACCTGGTGTGATCATCACCGGTAGCGCCACGGTCTGAACGGTCTGGCGGCGGAGCACGAAACGGCTGTCACGGACAGTCCGCGCCCCTGGGTAGCAGCAGCGGACACCATGTTCATACGGATCGAGGCGGAGCTCGTCACCCGGCGCGAGCTCGGTGCTGCCTGCGGCACAGGCTGACGGGCCGTCTTTGCGGCGGACAGGTGCGGCCCTGTCCGCCGTGTTCCATGGACGGCGCCGTAAGAGACCGCGTACTCAGCTCGTTTCGGTATCGGTTGCAGGCGGTGTTGCGCGACGAACGACGCAGTGCCCGGGCGCTCGCGGAGTGCCGCCGCCGTCCGGTCCGTAGCCGAATCTGATCAGCATGTGCGGATGACACCGCTTGTGTCCCGGAAGGGCCGTCGCCGCCCGCAGGTCGGGCCATTCCATGGCCTGATGCAGGAGTGACGTGCGCAGCCCGTGGGCGGTCGCCGTGAGCAGGACGTACTGCAGGGCCTGGCCTGCCCGCAGCCAGTCCTCCCGCCGGTCGTGGGACGTCCACAGCAGGGCCACCTGGACGTGGCGTTCGAACCAAAGGGCGGGCAGGCGGAGGGCTGGCAGCGCGCCGGTGAAGTCCCGCATCGGCATCCGCGCGGCCGCGTCGGGCGGGCCGAGGGCGGTGACGGGCATGCCGTAGGGGGTGTCTGCTCCCGGGGCGGTGATCCAGGTGCGGGTTTCGGCGGTGTGGTCGGGGTGGGCATGGTTGCGTGCCTCGGCCGCGGCGGTCAGACGCAGCAGCCGCCGTGTTCCGGCGATGCCCGGCACGTGCAGGCGTGCGCCGGCGGCGTGCGCGGCCGACGCCATCTCCGCCACGATCGGCTCGGGTACCGGTCGGCCGGTGAACGGCATCCGGCTGGTGTGCCGCCGCGCGATGGCCTCATGGAGACCAGGGTCCGACGGCTGGTCATCCGCGCCAAGTGGACCAGTCAGTCGTACGGTGGCCAGCAGGCCTGGTTCGTGCGGATCTGGCAGCAGTCTCGCCTCCGGCCGCCAGCCCTGGTGGACGGCGGCCAGCCGGAGGTTGAAGACCGCGGCGCCCACGGACAGATACTGGGCGCGGTGCATCGGGTCGGTCAGCGGCAGTGTTCGCTCCGGCGCCGAACGGACCTCCATTGCCTGGCTGTCGGGATCCAGGCGGAAGCGCCAGGGCTGTGTGTTGTGGATCGACGGGGCTGCCACGGCCGCCGTCAGGAGCGACTCCACGGTGGCGGCGTCCAGCGGGGCTTGGGTACGCATGATGCCTCCTCTTCTCTTCGTCGTGGCCACGGGTCAGGTGGCGGGCAGGATCACCAGGGACAGGGCCAGTTGGCCGCCGACCCAGAGGGCGGCGCCGGCCACGTGCACGAACCGCACCAGGGACCACGGACCGACGGTGTCCATCAGTCGCTCACCTCCACCATGCCCGTCGCCCCGGCTTCGGCGTGACGCATGTCGTGGTCGACGAAGGAGTAGTGGCCGGCCTCGGGAAAGGTGGTCTCGACGAACCCGCCCTGGGCCGGGGCCAGGTCGAGCACCTGCGATCCTCCGGAGACACCGGGTTTCAGTAGGTAGGTGCCTTCTTTGTACACGGCGTCGAAGACAGTACCGACAACATGGAAGGCGATGCCGTCGCTCGGTCCGGCGGCGACCACCCAGAAGCGGGCCCGTTCGCCGGCCTTCAGCGTCAACGGTGCCTTGGCGTACTGGGCGGCGGTACCGTTGAACACCCAGGCGTCCGGCGTGTCCTGACGCATCTTCGCCACCTGGGCGGTGCTGCCAGGGGTGCCGAGGTAGAGCTCGGAAGAGACCAGGACGTACTCGTGGTCGACCTTCTTCAGATCGGGCGGGTCGATGATGACGGCACCGTACATGCCGTTGCCCATGTGCTGGAACATGGGTGCGGTGCTGCAGTGGTACAGCCATGCCCCGGCCTTCTGGGCGCGGAACCGGTAGACCAGGCGCTCGCCGGGCTGGATGGTGCGCATCGGACCGTCCGGGGCGAGGGAGCCGGCGTGGAAGTCGATGCCGTGGCCCATGGACGGGTCGTCGTTGACCAGGGTGACCTCGAAGACGTCGCCGACCTTTCCGTGCAGGGTGGGGCCTGGTGCGGTGCCGCCGAAGGTCCACATCTGCTGCTTCACACCCGGGGCCACTTCGACCTCGGTGCGCGCGGCGTGCAGTTCGACCTTGTGGACCGTCCCGCCGGGCGCGGGGGCCAGGTCGGCATCGCGTGGCTGCCAGCCCGCGGAGAAGTCGGCGGAGAGGTCCGGAGCGCCGCTGGTGATGGCGGTCATGGAGTGGTCATCGTGCGGGCCCACGCCGTCGGTATCGCCGGTGACGACGATGTCCATCGTCATCCCGGCCGCCCGGTGGCCCGGCAGGGTGCACCACGCCTCGCGGTTCTTGGTGATCTGCCCGAGGTCGAGTACGTGGGTGTGGCCCTTGGCGAGCATCGGTGTGGCCGGACCGTCCTCGACCATGAGGTCGTGGCGTTGGACGTCGGTGTTGGTGACCTTCAGCCGCAGATCGGTGCCCGCGGTGACCTCGATCCGGGCCGGGCGGATGCGCATGTCGGCCAGGGTGACGGCGACCGTGCGGGTGGTCCCGGTGCCCGCGCCCGTCGTCCCGGCGGCGCTCACCCCGCCGCTCGTGTTCCCACCGCTGTTGGCCAAGAGCACAGCCAGCACGGTCAGTACGGCCCCTGCGGCGGTGCCCCACACGACCGGGCGTCGCGAGACGCCGCCCTTGCCCCCGTCCTGGAGAAGACCCCGTCCGCTGCGGACCAGGACGCGCACCACCAGGGCGAGGAACGCGGCTCCGGCCGCCCCGGGCAGCAGGATGCCCGCCGTGCCGACGGGGTCGGGCAGCGGAAGCGCGAGCAGGACCACGCCGAGGTTGAGCGCGACGAGCCGCGGCACCCAGCCCTGCTCAAGCACCGCCCGCAGCGCGGCCCGTTCCTTGGGACCGCTGGCCAGCACGATGGGCAGCAGGTAGGTGAGTGCCCCGATGAGGACCTGCGCGACGAGCCCGACGAGCAGCACCGGGACCAGCGACCCGACGTCGTCCCGTACCTCGGCGAGCGGCCGTGCGGTCAGGAGCACGAAGTCCACGATCACGCCGACGAGCAGCCATCCCGCAGCGGCGGCCAGCATCCACGCGGCGGGTGCCGAGATCGCGGGCCGTCGGCGCACCGTACGGGCGAACAGCTGCGTCGCGACGGCGACGCCGGCCGCGTATCCGGCGATGCCGAGTGCGGCAGCCGGGCGCCATCCGGCCGCCAGCCCGACGACCGCGGTCAGCAGGCCGCCCCCGGTCAGCACCAGCACCCAGCGCGCCAGCCGGGTGGTGCGCTCGGCCATGCGCACGCCCAGCACGGTGGGCCAGAGCATGAACAGCGTGCCCAGTACGGGCAGTCCGATCCAGCCGAGGAGCGTGACGTGCACGTGAGCCAGCTTCAGCCCGGTGTAGTGCTGCGGACCGGCCTTCCCGCCGGCCAGCAGCCAGCCCAGCACCGCGCCCATGATCAGTGCCGCCGCGGCGGCCCGGTAGTAGTCGGCGATCGGGGCAAGCCGTCCGCCCAGCGCGCCCCGGCCCATGCGGACCAGCACCACCAAGTGCGCGGCGACGGCGGTGACCAGCAGCGCGCATCCGGCACCGGTCAGGACGGGCAGGTCGGCCCACACGCCGGCGAGGATGCCCAGCGTTCCGATGTTGACGCCGGCCAGCCGGGCGTTGCTCCACCGCCGGTCGGGCAGCGGCGCGTGGAGCATGGCGACAGCGAAGTGCTCGCTCCACACCACGATCGCGGTGGTCGCGGCGCCGAGCAGGAACAGGTGGATGGCCAGCCAGCGGGCCACCGGCAGTGACTGCTGGGCGCTCGCCGCCAGCAGCGCGAGCACCACCCAGGCCGCGACCAGGATGTGGGCGGCCAGATGCCGACTGCGCAGGCCGGACGCCTTGAACCTGCTGGGCGGGCGGCCACCGCCGACGGCCGGGTCATCGTTCTTGCTGTACACGGTGCTCCTTGCCGCCCGGGGTGGCGGTCGGGCGGGGACGAACAGGCGGTTCCTCGTTGGCGCCACCGGACAGCAGCGCGGCCAGTTCCCGCTGGTGCGGGAAAGAGCCGGGCTGGTAGCCGCACCACGGCTCCTCGGCGTAGGGGTCGCCGGTGACGCCGTAGGCCCGGGACCGCGAGCCGCCGCAGACCCGGCGGAACTCGCACCGCCCGCATCGGCCGCCCAGCCGTTCGGGGTCTCGCAGCCCTGTGAACAGTTCCGAGGTGCGGTAGATATCGGTCAGGGGTGTCTCGCGTACGTTGCCGGCGCCCAGCGGCAGGAAACCGCTGGGGTGCACGGTGCCGGTGTGCGAGACGAAGGCGAAGCCGCGGCCCGCGTTGACGTCCAGCGGCGGGCGCCGCACCCGGCGCGCTCCGGCGTCAAGGCCCAACTCGGCGGCTCGCTCACGCAGTTCCCGGTACAGCGGCCCGAGTCCAAGCACGGCCACGTGGTCGTCGCCGCGGTTCGCGAGGACCTGGCGCTGTAGGGCGACGCGGCGGAAGTGGTGGGCTTCCGTGGTCTTGGCGGGCACGGTCAGGCCGACGTCGTGGACGAAGTTGAGGACGTCCTCGACCTCGGCGGGAGTCAGTGCGCCGAGGGTGCGGCCGCGGCCGGTGGGCACCAGGAAGAAGGCACTCCACAGCATCGCCCCGTGCTCGGCGACCAGGCGGACGACGTCGGGGAGGTCGTACAGGTTGTGCCGGGCGACCGTTGTGTTGATCTGCACCTTCATGCCGAGGCAACGCGCTGTGTCCCAGGCGTCCAGGGTCCAGCGGAACACCCCGGGCGCCCCGCGGAAGGCGTCGTGCAGCTCGGCTGTGGATCCGTCCAGGCTGAGCGAGAGCCCGGACGCGCCCGCAGCGTGCACGGCGCGCAATCGCTCGCCGGTAAGCGTCGGCGTGCCAGAGGGGGAGACAGCGACCCGGACCCCGACTTCCCTGCCGTAGGCGATGAGGTCGGTCAGGTCGGGACGCTGGAACGGGTCACCGCCGGTGATCACGAACAGTGGGGCGGGCTGTCCGAAGGCGGCCACCTGACGAAGCAGGTCCTGCGCGGCGGCGGTGTCCAGCTCCCGCGGGTCGCGGTCGGGCACGGCCTCGGCCCGGCAGTGCAGGCAGGCCAGCGGGCAGGCCCGGGTGGACTCCCAGATGACGATGAACGGCCGCTCCCCCGCGTCGTGCCGCTGGCGGCGGATGGCACGGACGGCAGCGCTCACCGCACAGCCCTTCCCAGCGCCCTGAGGCTGTGTCCGGCCGCCCTGGAGTCAGGGCAGACAAAGCGGGCGGCCGGACGATAACCGGCCCGGACCGTGCGCAGCACCCATGACGGGGGACGTCGGTGTAGGGCGCACGGATGCTGGTTGCAGTAGTACACGGGATACCTCCGGATCGGTCGCTGATCAGCATGCGGACTCGGGACCGACCGGCGCGGCGGCCGGCCAGTCCTTCCCGGTGGGCCGACAGTCCCTCGATCCGGCACTCGTGCCAGGGCTGGACGGCCCATCGGCACGGATGCATCGCGCCAGGTGCACGGGCACACCCGACCCCCTGGCCGACCGGACCCCAGCGCCGGGACCATTGGGCCCTATTGCGACCGTCCGGACTGGGCCGGACTGCCATCCGGTCAGGACCGCCGGCCCCAGGTGCACCAGGGCCCGCACCACCTAACGTTCCCAGCCATGGAGAACGATCAGAACGCACAGGCGTCGAGCGCTGGTGAAGGCTGGCCGCTGGCCGCCCGGCGACTGCTCACCCGCCGTGAGGTGTCGGCCGACGGGCGCGCCGTGTTCGGCGAGAACGACGGCAAGTGGGAGGGCTTCTACCGCGACCGCTGGGCGCACGACAAGGTGGTGCGCTCAACGCACGGGGTGAACTGCACCGGTTCCTGCTCGTGGATGGTGTACGTCAAGGAGGGCATCATCACCTGGGAGCACCAGGCCACCGACTACCCGTCCATCGGTACGGACTGCCCCGAGTACGAGCCACGCGGCTGCCCGCGCGGCGCCTCGTTCTCCTGGTACACCTACTCCCCCAGCCGGGTCCGCTACCCGTATGTACGCGGCGCGCTGCTGAAGCTGTGGCGCGAAGCCCGGAAGCGGCTCGGCGACCCGGTGGCGGCCTGGGCCGAGATCACCGGCGATCCGGCCAAAGCGCGCGCTTACAAGAAGGCCCGCGGCAAGGGCGGTCTGGTGCGCGCCGACTGGGACGAGGTCAGCGAGCTGGTTGCCGCCGCTCACGTGCACACCGTCAAGACGTACGGCCCGGACCGCGTCGCGGGCTTCTCCCCGATCCCGGCGATGTCGATGGCGTCGTTCGCGTCCGGCGCCCGCTTCATGTCCCTGATCGGCGGCACGCTGCTGTCCTTCTACGACTGGTACGCGGATCTGCCGATCGCCTCGCCGCAGGTCTTCGGCGACCAGACCGACGTACCGGAGGCCGCGGACTGGTGGAACGCCGGCTATCTGATCATGTGGGGCTCCAACATCCCCGTCACCCGCACGCCGGACGCCCACTTCCTCACCGAGACCCGCTACAACGGCACCAAGGTCGTCGCGGTCAGCCCCGACTACGCCGACAACGTCAAGCACGCCGACGAGTGGCTGGCCCCGCACCCCGGCACCGACGGGGCACTGGCGATGGCCATGGGGCACGTGATTCTGCGCGAGTTCCTCGTCGACCGCGAAGTGCCCTACTTCCAGGACTACCTGCGCAAGTTCACCGACGCGCCGTTCCTGGTGGCCCTGCGCGAGCACACCGAGGGCGGCCTGGTCCCGGACGGGTTTTTGACCGCCGCCGACCTCGGACACGACACGGAACACGCCGGGTCCAAGACCGTTCTCCTCGACGCGGCCACCGGCGAACCGGTCGTGCCGAACGGCTCGCTCGGCTTCCGCTGGGGGAAAGCCGGGCAGGGCCGCTGGAACCTCGACCTGGGCGACGCCGTGCCCGAGTTGAGCCTGCTCGAGAGGGCTGAGGAGACTGCCGAGGTCGCGCTGCCGCGGTTCGACGAGGGGCGCACGGAGGGCGGCTCGGTGATGGTGCGCGGGGTGCCGGTCCGCAGGATCGGCGGCCGGATGGTCACCACGGTCTTCGACCTGATGCTCGCCCAGTACGGGGTGGAGCGGCCGGGCCTGCCGGGCAGCTGGCCGTCGTCGTACGAGGACGCGTCCGAGCCGTACACCCCGGCCTGGCAGGAGACCATCACCTCCGTGCCCGCAGGGCAGGCGGCCCGCATCGCCCGCGAGTTCGCCCGCAACGCCGAGCGCACCAACGGCCGCTCCATGATCGCCCTCGGTGCCGGCACCAACCACTGGTTCCACTCCGACACCATCTACCGGGCCTTTTTGGCGCTGACGACGATGACCGGCTGCCAGGGCGTCAACGGCGGCGGCTGGGCGCACTACGTCGGCCAGGAGAAAGTCCGTCCTCTCACCGGACTGCAACACCTGGCGTTCGCCTTCGACTGGCAGCGCCCCACCCGGCACATGGCAGGCACCTCGTACTGGTACCTGAACTCCGACCAGTGGCGCTACGAGGCGTTCGGGCCCGACGAGCTGGCCTCCCCGCTCGGGGAGGGGCGGTTCCAGGGCAAGGGGTTCGCCGACTGCCTGGCACAGGCCGTGCGGCTGGGCTGGACGCCCGGTCACCCCGGTTTCAACCGCAACCCCCTCGACCTGACGGACGAGGCGGCGCGGGCGGGCCGGCCGGTCGCCGAGCACATCGTCGACGAACTCAAGTCCGGGCGGCTGCGGTTCGCCGCCGAGGACCCCGACGACCCCGCCAACTTCCCCCGCGTACTGACGGTGTGGCGAGCAAACCTGCTCGGCTCCTCCGGCAAGGGCAACGAGTACTTCCTGCGGCACCTGCTCGGCACCGACGCGGCGGTCCGCTCCGAGGAGACCCCGCCCGAGGGACGCCCGCAGGAGGTGGTCTGGCGGGACGAGGCACCCGAGGGCAAGCTCGACCTGCTGGTCACCATGGACTTCCGGATGACCTCCACCAGCCTGCTCTCCGACGTGGTCCTGCCGGCCGCGACCTGGTACGAGAAGGACGACCTGTCCAGCACTGACATGCACCCCTTCGTGCACGCCTTCACGCCGGCCATCGCCCCGCCCTGGCAGGCACGCACCGACTACGACAGCTTCCTCACGATCGCCGACAAATTCAGTGATCTGGCCGCCGAGCACCTGGGTACGCGTACCGACGTCCTGGCGGTGCCGCTGCTGCACGACACCCCCGACGAACTCGCCCAGCCGGGCGGCGTGGTGCGGGACTGGAAGACCGGGGAGTGCGAGCCGATCCCGGGACGCACCATGCCGAAGCTCGTCGTCATCGAGCGGGACTATGCCGCGACCGCGCAAAAGATGCGCGCCGTCGGCCCGCTGCTGGACACCCTGGGCACCACCACCAAGGGCGTCACCGTCCACCCCGACCGGGAGATCGACGAGCTGCGCCGTCGCTGCGGCACCGTCCGCGACGGAGTCGCCGCCGGCCGACCCTCCCTGGCCACCGCCTCCGACATGTGCGAGGCGATCCTCGCTTTGTCCGGCACTACCAACGGGCGACTGGCCACCGAGGGCTTCCGCGAACTGGAGCGGCAGACCGGCAGTAAGGGCCTGGTGGAACTCGCCTCCGAACGCGAGGCCGAGCGGATCACCTTCGCCGACACCCGCACCCAGCCGCGTGCCGTGATGACCTCCTACGAATGGTCGGGCTCGGAGACCGGCGGCCGCCGCTATTCTCCGTTCGTCATCAACACCGAGCACAAGAAGCCCTGGCACACCCTCACCGGCCGGCAGCACTTCTTCGTCCAGCACGACTGGATGGCCGAACTCGGCGAGCAACTGCCCGTATACCGGCCCCCGTTGAACACCCCCCGGCACTACGGCGACGAGCATCTGCGCGAGGACGGCCGGGCGGAGGTCACGGTCCGCTATCTGACCCCGCACTCGAAGTGGTCCATCCACTCCAATTACCAGGACAACGCGCACATGCTCGCCCTTTCCCGGGGCGGCCCGGTGATCTGGATGTCCTTGGAGGACGCCGAGAAGATCGGCGTCAAGGACAACGAGTGGATCGAGGCGTACAACCGCAACGGCGTCGTCGCCTGCCGGGCCGTGGTCACGCACCGAATGCCCGAGGGCACCGTGTACATGTACCACGCGCAGGACCGCAACGTGAACGTGCCCAAGACCGAGGTCAGCGGCAAGCGGGGCGGCATCCACAACTCGCTGACCAGGCTGCTGCTCAAGCCGACCCATCTCGCGGGCGGCTACGCACAGTTCACCTACGCCTTCAACTACTACGGCCCGACCGGAAACCAGCGCGACGAGGTCACCGTCATCCGCCGCCGCAGCCAGCAAGTGGAGTACTGACATGCGCGTCATGGCACAGATCGCGATGGTGATGAACCTCGACAAGTGCATCGGGTGCCACACCTGTTCGGTCACCTGCAAGCAGACGTGGACCAATCGCACCGGCGTCGAGTACGCCTGGTTCAACAACGTCGAGACCAAGCCCGGCGTCGGCTACCCGCGCCGCTACGAGGACCAGGAACAGTGGAAGGGCGGCTGGATGCTCGACAAGCGCGGACGTCTCGTCCTGCGCTCCGGGGGGCGGATCAGGCGGCTGCTGTCGCTGTTCTCCAACCCCGACCTGCCCTCCCTCGAGGACTACTACGAGCCGGTCACCTACGACTACGACAACCTGGTCAGCGCTCCCGCCGGGCCGGACATGCCAGTCGCCCGGCCACGCTCCGTGCTCACCGGCAAGCCCACCGCCATTACCTGGGGCGCCAACTGGGAGGACGGCCTCGGCGGCGCGCCTGAACACGCAGGCGGCGACCCCAACCTGAGCGGCGAGTGGGCGGAGAAGGTGAAGTTCGAGTTCGAACAGACCTTCCTCTTCCACCTGCCGAGGCTGTGCGAACACTGCCTCAACCCCGCCTGCGTCTCCGCCTGCCCATCTGGTGCGATGTACAAGCGGGTCGAGGACGGCATCGTCCTGGTCGACCAGGACCGCTGCCGCGGCTGGCGGATGTGCGTGACGGCATGCCCGTACAAGAAGGTGTACGTCAACCACGCCACCGGCAAGGCCGAGAAGTGCACCTTCTGCTTCCCCCGCATCGAGGCCGGACAGCCCACCGTCTGCTCCGAGACCTGCGTGGGACGACTGCGCTACCTCGGACTGCTGCTGTACGACGCCGACCGCGTCGGCGAGGCCGCGGCCACCCCGGACGAGAAGGACCTGCTGGACGCCCAGCGCGGTGTCTTTCTCGACCCGTCCGACCCCGAAGTGATCGCCGCGGCACGGGAGTCCGGCATCCCCGAGGACTGGCTGGACGCCGCCCGCCGCTCCCCCGTGCACGACCTGGTCTCCCGCTACAAGGTGGCGCTGCCGCTGCACCCGGAGTACCGCACCCTGCCGATGGTCTGGTACGTCCCGCCGCTCTCGCCCGTCCTCGACGCCGTCGACGCGGCGGGCGGCAACCAGGACGACCCCGACCACGTCTTCGCCGCCGTCACCCGGCTGCGCATCCCGCTGGAGTACCTGGCGCAACTGTTCACCGCCGGGGACACCGACGTGGTCGCCGGGGTACTGATGAAGCTCACCGCGCTGCGCTCGTACATGCGCGAACGCACCCTCGGCGAGGCCGGCGACGAGGCCCCACTCAAGGCTGTCGGGCTCACCGCCCGGGAGGCGGAGGACCTGCACCGGCTGCTTGCCGTCGCCAAGTACGCCGACCGCTATGTCGTTCCCGCCGCGCACAAAGAGGACGCGGCCGCGCTCACCGCGATGGAGAACCGCTGCCCGGTCGAATCGTCCGGCGCCCCGGCGGAGGCCGGCGGGCGACGCGTCATGCTCGGCATCCCCACCCTGCGCCGCCGTACGCCCGAAACCCCCGCCGGAGGCCGTCCGTGAGCCCGCTGCCCGCAACGATTCCCGCCCTCGTCCGCACCCGCGTCCGCGCGGCCGTGCGCCGCCCGGCCCGGCTCACCCCCGAGGAAGCCGAGGCTCGCACCCTGCTGCTGCGGCTGTGTTCGCTGCTGCTGCAGTACCCGGAAGCCGAACTCACCGCCGCCCGACCGGTATTGACGGCTACCGTCAAGGCACTGCCGTCCTCGCCTGCCGCCGAGCACCTGGCCGCCTTCACCACCTGGTTCACCGGCCAGGAGCCCGAGGCGCTGGAGCGCCATTACGTCGAGATGTTCGACCTGCGCCGCAAGAGCAGCCTCTACCTCACCTACTACCTGCACGGTGACACCCGCCGCCGGGGCATGGCCCTGCTCACCCTGAACCAGCGGTACCGGGCCGCGGGCTGGGACACCGACGGGGGTGAACTGCCCGACCACTTGCCGGTCGTGCTGGAGTTCGCCGCCCTGGCCGGTCCAGGTGGCGGCGAGGCACCGCTGCGCCAGCACCGGCGGGGACTGGAGTTGATCCGCCGTGCCCTGACCGACGCCGGCTCCCCATACCGGCACGTCCTGGCCGCCCTGCTCACCCTGCTGCCGCCACCCACCGAGGCGGACCGCGCGGCGGTGGCCCAGCTCGTCGCCGAGGGCCCGCCGAACGAGGAGGTCGGCCTCGACCCCTACGGGACCTACGGGGACGGGGAGTTCGCACCTCCGGGCACCTTCGTGCCGCCGGCGCCCGCCCCGCCGACCCGTGTGCCGCCCGCTTCGACCAGCCGTACGGAAGGCCCCCGATGAACGCCGTACCCACCCCCTTGGCCGCCGCGTCCACGAGCGGCGCCGACCTCCTCCTGTGGGTCGCCATCCCCTACATCTGTCTCGCCGTGTTCGTCGTCGGGCACGTCTGGCGCTACCGCCAGGACCAGTTCGGCTGGACCTCCCGCACCAGCCAGCTCCTCGAACACCGGTGGCTGCGCTGGGGCAGCCCGCTGTTCCACCTGGGCGCCTTCATGGTGATCGCCGGGCATGTGGTGGGCCTGGCGGTCCCCGCCTCCTGGACCGAGGCCGCCGGGATCAGCGAACACGCCTACCACACCACGGCCGTCTGGGCGGGTTCGGTGGCGGGCGTCGCCATGGTCGCGGGGCTGGGCATGCTGTGCGCCCGCCGTCTGCTGACCCGCCGGATCCGGCTCGGCACCGACCGCAGCGACAAGCTGCTCTTCCCACTGCTGTCCGCCACCGTCCTGCTGGGCATCACCGCCACCGCCGCCCACAACGTGTTCGGCCCCGGCTACGACTACCGTGCCACCGTCTCCGTGTGGTTCCGCGGCCTGTTCGTGCTCCAGCCGCAGCCGGAGGCGATCGCCGGAGCCCCGCTGCTGTTCCAGCTGCACGCCCTGAGCGCCTGCCTGCTCTTCGCGGCCTGGCCGTTCACCCGACTGGTCCATGTGTGGAGCGCCCCGATCGGATACCTGGCCCGGCCGTACCTGGTCTACCGGCGGCGATCCACACCGGCCGCGGCCCCGACGGCCGCGGGTCGGCCGCGGTCGGCCTCCGGCTCCCGGCGAGCGGCATGAGTCACAGACCCGTGCTCGCGCCGGACGCGACGACCACCCGGCGCACGCACGCAGTGGGCGCGAGCCGCCGAACGGGCCTGGTGATGCTGCTTACCGGGATCGTCGGCTGGCTCGCCTCCTTCCAGCTCACCGTGGACGACTGGCGGCTCCTCAAGGACCCGGCCTACCAACCGCCGTGCAACATCAGCCCCGTCGTGAGTTGCGGCAGCGTCATGTCCAGTGCGCAGGGCAGCCAGTTCGGTTTCCCCAACATGCTGCTCGGACTGGGTGCCTTCGCCGCCGTGGCCGCCCTCGGCGTCGCCGTGCTCTGCGGTGCGGGCCTGCACCGTCGGCTGTGGCTCGCGCTGGATGCCGGTGCGCTGATGGGGGTGGTGTTCGTCCACTGGCTGATCGGACAGTCGCTCTACGAGCTGGGCAAGATCTGCCCCTACTGTGCCGTCGTCTGGGTCGTCACCATCGCTCTGTTCTGGTACGTGGCCCTGCACTGCCTGCAGCGGGGAATCGTCCCCGTGCCCCGGGGTGTGCTGGCGGTCGTCCGGGACACGCACTGGCTGCTGCTCGCCGCCTGGTATGGGGTGATTACGCTGCTCGTCCTCACCCGCTTCTGGCCGTACTGGAGCAGCCTGCTGTAGCCGACCATCGCACCCGCACGAGCCGCTCACAGGTCATACGGATGAGAGAACGAGGATCATGGACGACGTACTGAAGGAATGGACGGCCACTGTGAAGGCCGACCTGGGCATCGACCTCGAAGTCGACCGGGCCCTCCTGCTCGCCCTCGCGGGCGATGCGGCTCATGGCGTCGCCCGGCCCGCCGCCCCGCTGACGACCTTCCTGGTCGGGTATGCGGCGGGGTGTGCGGGCGGCGGCCCTGACGCGGTGGCCGCCGCAGCCCGGCGTGCCGGAGAACTCGCCGCCCGGTGGGCCGGTGAGGCCGACCATGGCCCGGGCTCCGGGACCGCATGACGAGCCCCGCCGCCGGTCACGCCCAGGGCCCCTGCGCTGCTGATGTTGCGATTGGCCCGTTCGGACCCCTGCTCGACCGGTAGGACAACCGCGCGCAAGCCCAGGGCGCCATCCATGATCTGAACGGATGGCGCCCTGGGCTACGTCGGCGCGGTCAGGAGCAGGCCTCCCGTGGGAGCCGTACAGATCACTGGGGGTTCGCGGTCCGAGGCCGGGACAGACCCCGTCGGCCGGCCGAACGGGCTCACCGGAGAGGCGACGTTGCGGACTTCTCGCAGACCGGGATGCCGTCGCCGCAGCTGGCGCTCCAGGCGCTGGTGAAGCGTGAACCAGGAGGCGGGGCAGCCGTGGCAGGCGCCACCGAGGCGGACGATGACGATGCCGTCGCGTACGTCGCCGAGGTCGATGCTGCCGCCGTGGGACCGGGCGAAGTCACCCACCTCACCGGCGAGAACCTCTCGTGCCACACTGTGAAGCAGCGCGTCGTCGCCGCTGTGGTCGCTGCCGACGGCCGGGATCCACCCGGCGGGTTCATCGAGGGCGGCGTGCAGCGCGCTGCGGGACCGATGCCTCTGGCCGCGGCCGCGTCCCCCACATCCCCTGCGCATGTGCCTTCCAGATCCCGCTCCAGTCCGGCGATGACCGCGGTCACCGGCCCGGTGCCCAGGAAATCCGCCAGCAGTGCGACCGCGTCACGCAGTTCCCCCGCCCCCAGGCCATCCTTCACTTCGCCCCTCATGAACGGCATTGCGCCATGGGGCACTTCAGCAACCCCACACCCGTTGGCTCCGCAATCAGGGCCGAACGGCCCCGCCACGACGGCCCAGTGTGCTCTGCGCCCGCAGATCGAAGATGCGTCACCGTAGCGAAATGGAGTTCACGCCGGTCGGACAGGGATGGATGCACGCATGCTGAAACGGGACGGCAGAGTGTTGTGGTGGCGCTGGCGACGCAACCCGCTCAAACGCCGCTCCGACACCGCCGAAGCCTGGATCGGTGTGGCAGCGACGACGGTACTGCTGCTCGCCACGCCGGCTGTGGGCGTCGTGACGGCTGGTGTCGCCGAGCACTCGGCGCTCGACCAGGCCCGAGGACTGCATCGGGTCACCGCGCACCTCGTCAAGGACGCTCCCCCAACGCTGTCACGGTTCTCCGTGGCGGCGACCGACAGCCGCGTGCGAGCGACCGTACGGTGGACAACGCCCGGCGGCTCCCCCAGGTCCGACACCGCCTCCGTGGCAGCGGGTAGCAAGGCTGGCTCTCCCACCACGGTGTGGCTCGACAACGTCGGCCGTATCCAGCCCGCGCCGCCCACCCCCACCCAGGCCAAGTCGCAAGGAGCCGCCCTCGGTGCGGCCTCGGCAGCGGGCACGGGTGTGCTGGTGGTGGGCGTCTGCTGGGCCGCCCGGCTACGACTGGACAGGCGCCGCGAGGCGCAGTGGGACCGTGCCTGGGCCAAGTTCGACGCGCGCCGAGGCCACCGGCACGCGTGATACGGGTTTACGAGGCGTACCGCCGCGCCGTCCCCGCATGGCGGCCCCGCCGGACGCCCTGGCGGCCGGACGCGGAAGGAGCACGTGCCTTCAGCGCATGAGCGCAGGTTGGGGCCGCACGGCTCCCCGAAGCGGACGCGACGGCGGAATGGGGCACCGCGCATGAGACGCCCCGACCCACGGGGGCACTACGACGGGGCGTGATGACTCCCTCACGGAGTGCGGTCCCGCAGGCCCCATGGTCAAACCAATCCGGTCAGCCGTCCCAGGTCCAGTCGGCGACCTCGGGCAGGTCGGTGCCGTGCTCCCGGATCCAGTCGTGGTGGCGCAGCCGGGCGTCCTCCATCCGCTGGCGCACGACGGCGGCACGGACGGCGAGCCCTGGGACGCGGTCGATGACGTCCATGACCAGCCGGTAGCGGTCCAGGTCGTTGCGCACCACCATGTCGAACGGGGTGGTTGTGGTGCCGATCTCCTTGTAGCCGCGCACGTGCAGGTTCCGGTGCCCGTTGCGCCGGTAGGCGAGCCGGTGGATCAGCCACGGGTAGCCGTGGTAGGCGAAAATCACCGGCTTGTCGGCGGTGAACAGGCCGTCGTGCTCGAAGTCGCTCATCCCGTGCGGGTGTTCCTCGCTCGGCAGCAGGCGGGCGATGTCGACGACGTTCACCACGCGCACCGCCAGCTCTGGCAGGTGCCGGCGCAGCAGCTGGGCGGCAGCCAGCACCTCCTGGGTCGGGACGTCGCCCGCGCAGGCGAGTACCACGTCCGGTTCACGGGTGCCGTCCTCGGTGCCGGCCCAGTCCCAGATGCCGGCGCCGCGCGCGCAGTGGACCTTGGCCTGGTCCATCGACAGCCAGTCGAAGCAGGGTTGCTTTCCGGCGACGATCACGTTCACGTAGTCGCGGCTGCGCAGCGCGTGGTCCGCGACGGACAGCAGGGTGTTGGCGTCCGGCGGCAGGTAGACCCGTACCACCTCCGGGCTCTTGTTGAGGATGTGGTCGACGAAACCGGGGTCCTGGTGGGAGAAACCGTTGTGGTCCTGCCGCCACACGTGCGAGGTGAGCAGGTAGTTGAGGGAGGCGATGGGGGCCCGCCAGGGCAGCCGTCGGGTGACGCGCAGCCATTTGATGTGCTGGTTGACCATCGAGTCGACGATGTGCACGAACGCCTCGTAGCAGGAGAACAGCCCGTGCCGGCCGGTCAGCAGGTAGCCCTCCAGCCAGCCCTGGCAGGTGTGTTCGGACAGGATCTCCATCACCCGTCCGTGCCGGTCCAGGTGTTCATCCACGGGCAAGGTCTCGGCCTGCCACGCCTTGCCGCTGGCCGCGTAGACGGCCTGGAGGCGGTTGGAGGCGGTCTCATCGGGGCCGACCAGGCGGAAGTCGCGCCGGTCGGCGGTGGATCGCATGACGTGTTCGAGCAGGTCGCCCAGGACGCGGGTGGGTTCGTGAAGGGTCGCGCCGGGCTTGTCGACTTCGACGGCGTACGTCTCAAGCGGCGGCAGGGGGAGTTCGCGCAGCAGCAGGCCGCCGTTGGCGTGCGGGGTGGCGCCGAGCCTGCGGTCGCCTACGGGAATGCAGGCCAGCACCTGAGAACGGGGGTGGCCGTGCTCGTCGAACAGTTCCTCCGGGCGGTAGGAGCGCAGCCATGCCTCCAGCTGCCGCAGGTGGTCGGGGTTGTCGCGGACGGCAGCCAGCGGGACCTGGTGGGCGCGCCAGGTGCCTTCGACCGGCAGGCCGTCGACCTCGGCCGGGCCGGTCCAGCCCTTCGGGGTGCGCAGCACGATCACGGGCCAGCGGGGGCGCTCGGTGGCGCCGTCCTCGCGGGCGGTGCGCTGGATTGCGGCGATGCGGTGCAGCGCGCTGTCCATGGCGCCGGCCATGGAGCGGTGGACGGCGGCCGGGTCGTCGCCGGTGACGTGGATCGGGTCGTGGCCATACCCATTGAGGAGCGCGTCGAGTTCCGTTTCGGGGAGCCGGGCGAGGACCGTCGGGTTGGCGATCTTGTAGCCGTTGAGGTGGAGGATCGGCAGGACGGCGCCGTCGTGCACCGGGTCCAGGAACTTGTTGGAGTGCCACGAGGCGGCCAGCGGGCCGGTCTCCGCCTCGCCGTCGCCGACGACGCAGGCGACCAGCAGGTCGGGGTTGTCCAGGGCGGCGCCGTAGGCGTGCGACAGCGAGTAGCCCAGTTCGCCGCCCTCGTGGATGGATCCGGGTGTCTCGGGCGCTACGTGGCTGGGCACGCCGCCGGGGAACGAGAACTGCTTGAACAGCCGTCCCATGCCGGCCGCGTCCCGCGTGATGTCCGGGTAGGTCTCGGAGTACGAGCCCTCCAGCCAGGAGTTGGCGACCACGGCAGGCCCGCCGTGGCCCGGCCCCCAGATGCACAGGGCGTTCAGGTCGCGGACCTTGATGACACGGTTGAGGTGGGTGTGCACCAGGTTCAGCCCGGGGGAGGTGCCCCAGTGGCCGAGCAGCCGCGGTTTGACGTGCTCGGGGCGCAGTGGCTCGGTCAGCAGGGGGTTGGCCATGAGGTAGATCTGGCCGACGGCCAGATAATTCGCGGCGCGCCAGTGGGCGTCCAGCGTCCTCAGCTCTTCGTCGGAGAGCTGGGCGGGCGCCTGCTGCGTGTCGACGGACATGGGGAATCCCTTCTTCCACAACGGACGGTCCGGCGGGTCCGCAATGCCTTCCACCCTCCCCCACCCGACCGGCGCCCGCCAGAGGGCTCACCGCGACACACCGATTCACGGAAACCGGACCGCTCGCAAAGCTGAGAGAGCTGAGGACCTTTCGTCACGACACCGAGCCGGACGCACGGCCGTCCCCCGGTCTCATCGGATCCTGTGGCGGGCCGACGGCGCCGTACGCGGCGCGGACGATGTCAGTGGTCATCACGGAGCCGACCTTGTCGTGCTTCATCTCTGGTTTCTTCTCAGCGGAGTCGGCGCAGACAGGGGTCCTGGGGCCGGCGGGGCACCAGGCGTACCCGTGCGTCGAGGGGGATGATGCTCAGGGCCGCCGAGCGGGCCCGGCGCAGGTCCTTGTGCGGGCCGTCCAGCAGGAACTGGTCGTTGGTGTAGCCGTGGATGGACCTCCCCGACCACGCAGCGAGCCTCTGAGCCGGTCACGGCCCTCACGCCCGCTGCGGTACGACGGCAACCGGGCAGGCCGAGTGTGCAGGACCGCGTGGGCGACGCGGCCGAGCTGGAGACCGTAGTGGCCCTCGCGGCGCCGGGCTCCCACGACGAGCAGGTCGGCGTCGGCCGAGGCGTCGAGCAGTACCCGGCGGGCGTGGCCCTCGACGGTGCGCCGGTGGACGTCGGCGTCGGCCGGGACGTCCTGCAGGGCCGCTTCCAGCTCCTCCACGGCCCGTTCCTCGTGCAGCCGGGCGGGTTCGCCGGCCATCAGGGGGTGATCGGTGGTCTCGTGCGCGGGGCAGCGCCAGGCTCGTACGGCCTCCAGCGGCGCGCCGCGGCGTTGCGCCTCCTCCACGGCGAAGCGCACCGCCGCTGCGTCCGCCGGCTTCTCACCGACGCCCAGGACGCGGACCTGGCCGGGACCGGGCTCGGGGTCGGGGTGCTCCTAGATGACCAGGGGCTCGCCGAAGGCTCGTACGACTGCTGCCTTCATGGTCTCTTCTTTCTTTCTGCAGTGGCGCGTCAGAGCCTGTCGGGTGACCTTCGATCGGAAAGCGGACGCGGTCTGGTGCGTGCGATTCCAAGGCGCTGGAAGGTCCTCGTAGCGGAGCTACTAGGGCATTTCGGCAACGCGGGAAGCGTGCGTGCCAGGGCGTGGCCGCCCGATCAGAGGTCACCCGACAGGCTCTCAGTCGTGTGCGACGACGGCAACGGGAGTGGTGGCGTGATGCAGGACGGCGTGGGTGACGGTGCCGATGTGGGCGCCGACGGAAGAGCGGCGGATGCGTCGGCCGACGACGACCAGGGAGGCCTCCCGAGAGGCGTCGATCAGGAGGTTGGACGGGCTGCCGTAGCGGGACTCCGCCACGACCTCGACGTCGGGGAACTTCTGCCGCCAGGGGTGCAGTTCCTCGGTCAGGACGGTGGAGTCGACCTCCGCCGGCTCCCGCTGGACCGCGGCCTCCAGGGCCATGCCGTAGGCGTAGTAGGGCGGCGGGTTCCAGCCGTGCACGACGCGCAGCGGCACGTTCCGGCGCGTGGCGGCGTCGAAGGCGAACCCGATCAGCGTCTCGTCGGGGCTGCCGACGTCCAGTCCGAGGACGACGGGACGGAGGGGGGCGGCGGTGGACGGGATGCCGGTTTCGTCCGTCTCGTGCTCGTCGGTGGCCTGCTTTCCGGCGCGGACCAGGACGACGGGCCGCTCGGTGGACGCCACGACCGCGAGGCCGACCGAGCCGACCAGGAAGCCGCCGAGCCCGCCCAGGCCGCGCGAGCCGAGGACGAGCAGTTCGGCGTCCTGCGCCGCGCGGGCCAGGGCCTCGGCGGGCCGTCCGGTGACGTGTTCGGTGGTCACCTCGACGCCGGGGTGGCGCAGCCGCAGCCCTTCGGCGGCCTCGCGCGGCACCCTCTCGGTCCAGTGCTGATGGGTCTCGATGCCGAGGAGCGGGGCCTGGGCCATGGGCTCCGGTACCGGTTCCCAGACCTGGACGAGCCTCACCGGTAGTCCGCGCAGCTTCGCCTCGCGGGCAGCCCATTCGGCGGCAGCCCGGCTCTCGGGCGAGCCGTCGAGACCTACGGTGATGGTGCGGGGCATGATCTCCTCCTCCTGAATCGGGGACCCGAAGGGACCCGATTCCAGCGTCGTGTTCAGGGGGTCTTTCGGGGCAGGGGCCACTGGTCCTTCAGCGGGACCGACGGACCCTGGCGCGACGGGTCCCAGGGCGAGGGGTTGTCCCGCCGTGGGGTTTTCAGCGCAGCCAGGTGTGGTCGCGGACAATCGGGAGCCGCGCCCACAGCCGGCCCAGGCCCCAGGTGGCACCCGCGCCCGCGGTCGCCACGGCGATCAGCGCCACCGCGTAGATGACGTGGTAGTCGGCGAAGGGATTCGTCGACATACTCGGCGACCCGTCCGACAGGTGCTTGGCCGGCGGCCACTCGGCGATCCACATCAACGCCATCATCGCCGTGCCCGCCACCGCCGCCGGCCGCAACGCCACACCGGCCATGACGGCCAAGCCGGTGCCGAGCAGGCCCAGCATGAACAGCCAGTCCGCCCAGGCGGCACCGGCCCACGAGTGGAACGTCGACTCCATCGGCCCGGCGGCAACGGAACCGAGGAAGCCCCTCGTCGGCGACCCGCCGTCGATCCAGCCCTTGCCGGACGCGGTCGCGTAGCCGAAGCCGAAAGCCTTGTCCAGGAACGCCCACAGGAAGACGAAACCGGTGAGCAGACGCAGGGACGCCAGGGCGTAGGCCCCCACGGAGTGGGTGTCGGTGCGTGCCGACACGGCGATCGCGGAGCCGGTGCGGTTCCTGCGGAAGGACAGGTGGAAGCCCGGGCTCCGGTGAGGGTGGTCATGCACGGCCATGGCGGTGATCCCTTCGGGGATGTCTGGTCGTTGTCCTGACGCTCCTCACTCTTGTCGCGGGTGCCGCGCGCCGCCGGGTGCCGAA
Source organism: Streptomyces sp. NPDC048496 (assembly GCF_043200055.1). Classification (NCBI taxonomy): domain Bacteria; kingdom Bacillati; phylum Actinomycetota; class Actinomycetes; order Kitasatosporales; family Streptomycetaceae; genus Streptomyces; species Streptomyces sp. NPDC048496. The sequence goes on from NZ_JBICXB010000033.1 coordinate 46,580, forward strand.
GGTCTGTGGCCGTTGGGCTGAAGGTCCCTTTCTACGGGGTCTGTTGGGGCGAACGCGTTGTGCACGGTACGCGTGGGACCCTGTGGGCATCTCGTGGACCGCACTGACCGTGGCGGCCGACCTCGTGCCGCAGGTCATGGCGTACGCGGCCCTGGTCCCCGGTGTGGCGGTACTGGCCGTCCTGCTCTTCCTCAGTCCGCTCCTGACCCGCACCTCCTCCGCCGTGCTGGGCGCGCTGCCGACGGCGGTTGCCGCCTGCCGTCGGTGGCTCGAGGCCCGGCCCGGCTGACTCCGGTCGCAGGTCAGCCGCCCGTGGGGTCCGGACGGATCAGCGTGCCCGACCTGCCGTGAACGATCTCGTACGCCGTGTCCAGAGCACCGATCGCGGCCAGGCCTCCGGTGCGCTCGACGAACCGGGCCGCTGCCTCGGCCTTGGCCCCATGGAGCCGTCGGGGAAGCCGCCGCGTCGCAGCTCGTCGGGTGTCGCGTCGAGGACGGGCCGCTGGTCGGGTGTCCCGTAGCCCTCGTACACGTTGGGTACGTCGGTCAGGATGAGCAGGAAGTCCGCCTTCAGACCCTCGGCGAGCAGGGCCGCAGTGAGGTCCTTGTCGATGACGGCTTCCACCCCGGTCAGTGCTCCGGTGTCGCGGTCGGTGGTGACGGAGACGCCCCCGCCGCCGGCGCAGATCACGAGCGTGCCGCTGCCCAGCAGGTCGTGGATCGTGTCGGTTTCCACGATGTGTTCGGGCACCGGGGAGGGCACGACCCGGCGCCAGCCGCCCGTGTCCTGTGCGATGTGCCAGCCACGCTTGCGGGCGAGGGATTTCGCCACGTCCCGGGGGTAGATCTGGCCGACGGACTTCGTGGGCCGTTCGAAGGCGGGGCCGTCGGCCCGCACGACGGTGTGGGTGACGAGGGGGGCGATCCGGCGCCCGGGCAGGGCGTCGTGCAACGTGCAGGCCAGCAGGGAGCCGATCATGCCCTGGGTCTGCGCGCCGAGCAGATGGAGCGGGTAGGGGGCGCTGAGCGCGGGGTCGGCCGCGCTCTCCATGGCGAGCAGGCCGATCTGCGGGCCGTTGCCGTGGGTGATGACGAGCTCGTGCTCGTGGGCGAGGGCTGCCAGGGCGGTGGCGACCCGGTCGATGTTGTTCTGCTGGACCTCCGCGTCGGGGCGTTCGCCGCGGTGCAGCAGGGCGTTGCCGCCGAGGGCGACGACGATGCGCATGGTTCAGTCCTCCAGGGTGGCGACGAGCACAGCCTTGATGGTGTGCAGCCGGTTCTCCGCCTGGTCGAAGACGATCGAGGCGGGCGAGGTGAAGACGTCGTCGGTGACTTCCAGCCCGTCCAGGCCGTAGGAGTCGAAGAGGTCTTGGCCCAGGTGGGTGCTGCGGTCGTGCAGGGACGGCAGGCAGTGCATGAACTTCACGTCCGGGTTGCCGGTGAGGGCGAGCGTCTTGTCGTTGACCTGGTACGGGAGCAGCAGTTCGATCCGTTCGCGCCAAGTGTCGGCGGGCTCGCCCATGGAGACCCAGACGTCGGTGTGCAGGAAGTCGGCGCCGCGTACGGCCCTCTCGACGTCTTCGGTGAGCGTGATGCGGGCTCCGCTGCGCTCGGCGAGGGCCCGGCAGGAGGCCACCAGGGCGGGGTCGGGCCAGAGCGCGGCGGGGGCGGCGATGCGTACGTCCATGCCGAGCAGGGCCCCCATCGAGAGCAGGGAGTTGCCCATGTTGTTGCGGGCGTCGCCCAGGTAGCAGTAGGCGATGTCCTGAAGCGGCTTGGCGCTGTGCTCGTGCATGGTGAGGACGTCGCACAGACTCTGGGTGGGGTGCACGGTGTCGGTCAGGCCGTTGTAGACGGGCACGCCGGAGTGGGTGGCGAGTTGGGTGACGAGGGACTGGGCGGAGCCCCGGTACTCGATGGCGTCGAACATCCGGCCGAGGACGCGGGCGGTGTCGGCGATGGATTCCTTCTGGCCGATGTGACTGTCGCCGGGGCCGAGATAGGTGGTGGCGGCGCCCTGGTCGGCGGCGGCGACCTCGAAGGCGCAGCGGGTGCGGGTGGAGGACTTCTCGAAGATCAGGGCGAGGTTCCGGCCGATCAACCGGGGCTGTTCGGCGCCGGCGCGCTTGGCTGCCTTCAACTCGGCTGCGAGGTCGAGGAGGTGGTGGATCTCGGTGGGGGTGAAGTCGAGTTCGCTCAGATAGGAGCGGCCTCGCAGGTCGACGGTCATGGTGTTGTTCCCCTTGCTGGGTCAGGCGGCCGGGTCGCGTTCGATGGGGCAGCTCATGCAGCGCGGGCCGCCGCGGCCGCGGCCGAGTTCGGCGCCGGCGATGGTGACGATCTCGATGCCCTGCTTGCGCAGGTAGGTGTTGGTGGTGACGTTGCGCTCGTAGCCGACGACGACGCCGGGGGCGAGGGCGAGGAAGTTGCTGCCGTCGTCCCACTGCTCGCGCTCGGCGCCCCGGATGTCCTGCGGTGCGGACAACATGCGGACCTTGTCCAGGTCGAGGGCCTCGGCGAGGGCCGTCGCCAGGTCGGAGTTCGCCCCGACGTCGAAGCCGGTCTCCCGGGTATCGCTGGGACGCAGGGTCCACGAGCGCAGGGAGTCGGCCAGGCCCGGGTAGATGGTGAAGGCGTCGCGGTCGACCATGGTCAGCACCGTGTCCAGGTGCATGTAGGCGCGGGCGGCAGGAAGCTGGACGGCGATCAGGCGGTTCGCGGTGCCGGTGGCGAAGAGCCGGCGGGCGAGGTTCTCCACGGCCTGGGCGGTCGTGCGCTCCCCCATGCCGACCATGACGGCACCGTTGCCGAGGACGTGCACGTCGCCGCCCTCCAGGGTGCCCACCTCTCCGGCGAGGAGCGGTTCGGTCGCGGCTGCGGCGAACATCGGGTGGAAGCGGTAGATGGCCTCGGCATGCAGGCTCTCGCGCTGCCGTGCGGCCTTGGCCATCGGGTTGACGGAGAACCGGTCGTACAGCCAGCAGGAGTTGTCGCGCGGGAAGAGGTGGTTGGGCAGCGGGGCGAGGGCGAATTCGTCCGCGTCGAGCGCGTTCCAGACGAGGCTGTGCGGGGTGGCGAGCGGCAGGTCGCTCTTGAGGAGCCCGCCGATCAGGTAGCCGGCGAGGGTCTCCCCATCGAGACCGGCGCACAGCTCGCGCACCGGGTCGAGCAGGGCCGGTCCGACAGTGGCCGCAGTGACCACCCGGTCGAGCAGCCAGTCGCGGGCCTCGGGGATGTCAAGGCTCTGGGCCAGCAGGTCGGCGAAGTAGTGCACGCGGGCGCCGTGATCCCGCAGCACCTGGGCAAACGCGTCGTGTTCCTCGCGGGCGCGCTTGGCCCACAGGATGTCGTCGAAGAGCAGGGCGTCGACGTTGCGCGGGGTGAGGCGGTCGAGTTCAAGGCCGGGTCGGTGCAGGATCACCTGGCGCAGGCGGCCGACCTCGGAGTCGACGTGGAACGTGTTCATAGCGGGCTTCCTCGGTGGTGGGGTGTGGTCAGTCGTGGTGGTGGGGTGTGGTCAGTCGTGGTGGCGGAGGATGTTCCGCTGCCGGGGCCCGCCGGTGGGGCCGGTGCGCGGTCCGCGGGAGGGCCGCCGGGCCGGTGCCGACGTCTCGGGTGCCCGCTGCTCGTCCTCGGTCCGGGGGCCGGGGATCACCGCTTCGGTGCCGCCGTACGCGCCCTGGCCCCACTTCAGCCACACGTAGACCGGCAGGCCGAGCAGCAGCACGAACAGCCCGTAGTAGACGGTCTGGTAGCCGCTTCCCTGGATCGACCAGTACGAGAAGGCGAGTGCCAGCGCGGCGACGGTGACGTCCCGGGCCAGCTGCCGCGGAGTGAGGCTCTCGCGCCCGCGCACCAGCAGCCAGTACAGCTGGGCGGCGGCGGAGAACAGGTACGGGATCACGGCGGTGAGCACGCTCAGCAGCACGATCTTGGTGAAGACGTCCTCGAAGCGCGTGTAGCTGAACACGGTGATCAGCGAGGCCAGCACGGTCGAGGCGACGATGCCGAAGACAGGGACGTCGTTCTCGCCGCGCAGCCTGGCGAACGCGCGGGGGAAGAGTCCGTCGCGGGCTGCGGCGTACGGCATCTCGGCGCACAGCATGGTCCAGCCGTTGAGAGCGCCGATGCCGGAGATGATCGCGGCGACAGCGACAAAGTCACCGGCCCAGGTGCCGCCGAAGATGTTGTTCGCGGCGTCGGTGAACGGCGCGGTCGAGTGACCCAACGTGCCGTGCGAGACGGTGCCGAAGACCGCGAGGGTGCCCAGAATGTAGATCACGGCGCAGATGAGCGTGCCGTACACGGTGGCACGCGGCACGTTCCGCCCGGGCTCACGCACTCGGCCGGCGACCACCGAGGCGGCCTCCAGACCGAGGTAGCTGAACAGCGCGATGGCGGCCGCGGCCGAGATCGCGCCCAGCGCCGACTGCCCGCTGGCGTTGAAGGCGCCGAAGTTGTGGGAGTCGATGAACAGCAGTCCGACGGTGGCCATGAAGATCAGCGGAACGAATTTCAACACGGTCGTGATCACCTGGAACGCGCCCATGTTCCGGACACCGGTGAGGTTGATCGCGGCGGGAATCCAGAGCCCGATCAGCGCGAGCAGCACCGAGCCCCCGGTCCTGTGCCCGGTGTTGACGAACACCTCGACGTAGCCGACCCACGCCACCACGATCACGGCGTTACCGGCCCACGCGGTGATCCAGTAGGACCAGGCGTTGAGGAACCCGGCGAACTCGCCGAAGGCCTCGCGGGCGTAGACATAGGGCCCGCCTGCGTCGGTGCCGGGCGCGGGCAGTGGCCACACGTCCCGTGAACGGCCCGATGGTCCCGGTGCCGGAGGCCCGGACAGCCCAACCCGCCCGGCCGGCGAATCAACTGGTCCTGGGACTTGGGCCGTTCGACCCAAGGCCTTGGGCTTGTCGAACCGCTTCACGGCAACGGGGCCGGTTCGACAGTGGGAGGGCAGCCACCGCAGCCGGTCCATCCGAACCCGCCGAAAACGAGCTGCCGTCATCGAAACCCCCGGCCACAACGAACTCGTCGGCTGTTCCTGGCTGTTCGCACCGCATGTGTGGCATCTGGGCGCCACGGCGACGGCACCGGTGCGGGCCTACGAGTTCGACGCCACGGCCGTCCGCTCGATGTGCCGGGACGACCCGGCCCTCGGCCAGGCCGTCACCCAGTGGGTCGGCGAAGTGCTCGCCCACCGCCTGCGCTCCGCCAGGACCCGGCTGCTGGACCTCTACATCCCGCCCGGCGCCGGCAGTGCCATCTGAGCGGGCCGAAGCGACGAAGGAGTCACCATGCCCGGTAGCCGCGCGCCTTGTCCGGGCCGTCGAGGGTGTGGTGGACGTGGAGTTCGAGCTCACGGGATCCGACCGAGAGCACCGCCTCCAGCAGGCTGTACACCCGGTCCCGGGTGCCACGGGCCACGTCCAGGCGGGCCTGCAGCTCATCCGGCCGCAACTGCGGCAGCCGCATCCGCATACCGTCGGGGCCCCTCACCGGCGATTCTTCCCAAGCCCCTCACCCTGCCGACCGCCGATCATCCTCGTCGGGGCCACGTTATCGGCCCGCGGCACATGGCGGTATCAGATCAAACTCACTGGCCAGGGAGGAAGGCATGCCAGGCGGTGCGGGCAGCGACAATTACAGGTCCCTCCGGCCCCGGGACTTCAGCGCCCTTCCTGCCTCTGCCGGTCCTTGACCTGCGTGGCTATGACCGCGGCCTGGATACGGCGCTCCACGCCGAGCTTGGCGAGCAGGCGGGAGATGTGGTTCTTCACCGTCTTCTCGGCGAGGTACAGCCGCTGGCCAATCTGACGGTTGGTGAGGCCCTCACCGATCAGGGCGAGGATATCCCGCTCCCGCTCGGTCAGACCGGATAGGGCGTCCGGCTCCTCCTCCTGCTGCTGCCCGCCCCGAAGACGGGCCATCAGCCTGGTGGTGGCGCTCGGATCCAGCAGGGACTGGCCGCGGGCCACGGTGCGTACTGCGGACACCAGGTCTGATCCTTGGATCTGCTTCAGAACGTATCCGGATGCGCCCGCCATGATCGAGTCCAGCAACGCCTCCTCTTCGTCGAAGGATGTCAGCATCAGGCACGCCAGCTCCGGCATGCGCGAGCGCAGCTCCCGGCACACGGTCACGCCGTCACCGTCGGGCAGCCGGACGTCCAGGACCGCCACCTGCGGGCGCAGTGCGGGGACGCGCACCAGTGCCTGCTCCACGGTGCCGGCCTCGCCGATCACATCGATGTCCGGCTCGTCGTTCAGCAGGTCGCGCACTCCACGTCGTACCACCTCGTGGTCGTCCAGCAGGAAGACCCGGATCGGGCTGCCGGGGCCGGGCTGCTTGCTGTCCGCCATCATTCGCTCCCTGGTTTCGCATTCCTCGTCGATGTCCACTTGGACCGTACCGGTCTTCGTACCGGGACCTTTCCCGGATCCGGGCCGAAGGGCCAGGGCCGGTCGGCCCTGTTTCCACAGAGTCTCCCGCAGCCGGAAGCAGTGGTGCCGTGCGGGGACGAACTGGCGGGCCGGACACGTCCACATCGAGGACCACGCCCCCTGGCGGCTCCCGGCAGCCGGTCGGACCCACGCTACCGAAGGGCGTGTCCGGCGGCCCCGCAGAGGGAGGCCCTATGGCCCCGTTCCTGAGGCCTGACAGCCCTGGGCCCACGCCGGTCCTCGCAGAAGTCTGAAGTCGCTGCCCAACGATCGAAGGAGCGGAGCAGATGACTGCGAAGGACACCGGCACCCACGTCACCTCCACCGTCGCAGTACAGGTGCGAGCGGAAGGCGATGTGGACGAAGGGGCACTCGCGTACGTTCGGACCAAGGTCGGCACGGCCCTCAACCGGCCCGGAGTTCCAGACGTCAGCGGCGAGGTGAGGATCGGGAAGGCAGCGGCGCACCACGTCGAGCAGCCCTGGTCTGCCGCGGCCGAGCTCGTCGTGGGGACCACTCTTGTGGTCGTGCACGCCCAGGAGGCGACGGCATATGAACTGGCGGACCGGCTGCAGGACCGCCTCCGCAGCCAGATGACTCGGGTCCTGCACCGCAAGGAGGCGGCCCGCAGGTCGGCCACTCCCCCACCGTGGCGTGGTGGCCAGGCCATCAGCGGGCGGGATTAGAGTCTCCCGGTCCTCCGGTGCGAGGCGGGTCGGCCCTCCACCAGGTACGTCTGGGCCCTGCGCCGCGGCGCAGGGTGGCTGCGAGGCTGAAGGGGCAGCGAGGCGGCCGGCAGGTGCCTCGAGGTAGAGGGACTGTCACCCAGCGGAGAGCAAGGCCTGCCCGTCTCCCGCTCGCACCGTGAAGGAGGGAAGCGCCATGAAGACGCGCACCGTCGGCGAAGTCATGACCAGCGAGGTCGTCTGCACAAGCCGACAGACGCCGTTGGACGACGTGGTGCGGTTGCTGGATCGGCACCGTATCCGCGCACTTCCGGTCGTCGACCACGATGACAAAGTGGTCGGGGTGGTCTCCGGCGCCGATCTCGCGCACGGCTCTGTGGCCACGACCGCGGGAGAGCTGATGACGACCCCGGCGGTCACCATACATCCGGAGCAACGTGTTGCGGATGCCGCACGGCTGATGGAACGTCAGGAAGTCGACCGTCTGCCCGTGGTGGATGAGGAGGACCGCCTCATCGGTATCGCCACCCGCCGCGATCTGCTGCGGGTCTTCCTGCGTACGGACGAGGAGATCCGTCAGCAGGTGGTGGAGGAGGTCCTGGTCAGCGCGCTGGGCCTGCCACCCGGCGCCGTCGCCGTTTCCGTCCGGGACGGCATGGTCGTGCTGGAGGGGCGCCTCCACCACCGTAGTGACGTCCCTCTGGCCGTTCGGTCGACCTGGCGCTTGGAAGGCGTCGTCGGTGTGGTCAGCAGGCTCGGGTTTGACATCGACGACTGCCGCCCCGCGCAGCCGGCCGCGCACTGAATCGTCCTGAACCGGCCACCCGAGCGGCGCAGGTCACGCCGCGATGAACCCTGGGGCCGACCCCTTGTCCGAACGGCTCCCCCAGTGTGTCCGAAGCGGTACCGGTCCGCCCGCGGAAGGGACCACCAACGCCGTCCTGCAGCCGCACGTCATCCGCTACAACGGCACCGTTCCGACCAAGCTGACGGGCTGGCCCAAGTACGAGAACTACCGGGCTCCGGAACACTTCCAGGACATCGCCCGCGCCCTCGCCCTGCCCGCCGCCACCCCGCAGGAGCACGTGGAGTCGCTGGCCTGCGCGGTGGAGCGGCTGCGCGACGCCGTGGGCATCGAGCCGTCCTTCCAGGCCCTCGGCATCGACGATCCTTCCTCGACGCGCTGCCCGAGCAGGCCCTGAACGCCTACGAGGACCAGTGCGCGCCCGCCAACCCGCGAATGCCCATGCTCGACGACATGCAGGACATCATGCGCACCGCCTACTACTGGGGTGGGCAGGCTACTGGGGTGGGCAAGGCCGGCCGGACGCGGAAGAGGGCCGAACGGCCCTGGTATGAGGAGCTCCGGTGCGGTTCCAATGACCTGATCGAGCCTGCCCGTGGGGCCCACTTCACCCGGGTGCCACGGACAGGCAGCCGTCCACGGCTCGACTCGAAGGGACGACTTACATGCCGTAGCGGCGCGCCCCGGCCGTCACCACGGCGACCGGCCACGCGACGGCATCCGCGCGTCAGCCGAAGACACACCACAGTGAGAAACGAAACCGTACGGAAGCCTGCCATGACCATCGACCACGCCCAGCCCCTTCCTGCCGGACCGCGCCGGAGCGTCGAGTTCGACAGTGACGAAGCCTTGCGGCTGCTGGGCAGCGTGTCCTTCGGGAGGATCGTCTTCACTCGTCACGCGCTGCCGACCATCCGCCCAGTGAACCACGTCTTGGACAACGGCGACATCGTCATTCGCACTCACGAGGGCGCGGCGCTGACCTCGCGCACGCAGCAGGCCGACGGCCAGGGCGTGGTCGTCGCCTACGAGGCCGACGTCATCGACCCTGACATGCACCTCGGTTGGAGCGTGATGGTCACCGGTTACGCCCACCTGGTGACCGAGCCGGGTGAACTGGCCCGCTACCGCGCACTGCTCAACCCCTGGGTGAACCGGACCGTGGACTATGCGGTCCGTATCCGCCCGGACTTGATCACCGGCATCCGACTCACCGCCGAAAACGCCTGATCACGGTCCACGAGCCGCCGAGAGGTGTCCGTTGTCCGTCCGTCCGCGCATCGACTTCGACCGCCGGCAGCTGACCTGCCCTCAAGGCCAGGTCATCAAGGGCTGGCGCGGCCCCTACCCGACCTCCTCGCCCACTGCGGCGCCGCTGATCGTGGCGCGGTTCACCAAGGGCCAGTGCCAGCCCTGCCCGGTCCGCGCCCAGGGCACCGTCTCCCGCGAAGGCGCACGGAACGTGGGCTTTCCCCCGCGAGAAACCCCGCGACCTGCAAGCCCGCGTCCGCGCCGAACCGCAGACACCCAACTGGCAGGCCCGGCATGCGGTCCGCTCCGGAGTGGAGGGCACCGTCAACGAGTTCGCTCACGGACACGGCATGCGCCGCTGCCGCGACCGGGGACAGCCGAAGGCCCACGGGTGAGGGGCCGCCCGTGTTGAAGCACCGCCACAGCCCGCGGGCCCTACCGAGTCGTAGCCGGGGCGAGCAGGCTTTCCAGGTAGGCCTGGTGAGGCCGGAAGTTTCCGGGTGGCATCCACTTCACCTCCCGTATGACTGCGATCAGATCGAGGTGCGCCACCACACCGGTGCACGCCTCGAAGGGCGTCGCCCTTCCCCCCTTGCCACTGGGCCACGTCAGCGTTGCGACCACGGGCCGCCGCCGAACCAGCGCAGCGGCCACCGCCAGAGCCGGCCTGGCGCACCAAGCCGGCCTGGTATCTGGTGGCCCGCGACGACCACATGATCCCTCCGCCGGCCCAGCACTCGATGGCGGAGCGGATCGGAGCCCAGACGGTCGAAGTGCCCGGCAGTCACTCCGTGTACGTCTCACAGCCCGCCGCTACGGCCGACCTGATCAAGCAGGCCACCCGCGGCTGATCGCACCGCCGCACCGTCGTGGGCAGCGCCCGCCGACCGGCTGTGGCGGGTCGGCGGGCGCTGTCCCGGCTGCTTTCCGGCCGCGGCCTGCGGTCACTGCCTGAACTCTGTGCATCTTTCGGCGACACCTCACCGCAGCCCGGCACCGCTTCACGCCCTGCCCGGGGGCAACGCCGATCATCCCGTACAGGAGCACCATCATGAAGTCCTCACGAAGACGCCGAAACTACGTCGTCGGTGTCACCGCGGCGGCAGCCCTGGCCGGAGCCGTCGCCGTCGCCACCCTGACCCCGGCGGCATCAGCAACCGAAGTGGGTGGCGTAAATGCCCCGGACCCGCCGCCAAGCGTGAGCGGTGACGGCGGCAGTGGCGCACGGGCAGTGCTGTGAGCACGAGAATGCCGGAGGATTCGGTTCCGCTGGCCACCAGGCGATTCTGGGTCAATTTCAAACCAGACGGCTTCGAAAGACGGCACTCGACACCATCAGCCACGTGCGCGCTTGAGACCCAGGAGCGCCGAGTCTCCCAGCCCGGCCAGAGCGTGGTTGAGCTCGACGACGTTGACGCGTTGCTCCCCCAGAAAGCCCAGCACACGTTCCTGGACGTGCTGGGTGACCAGTCTCCTTACCCGGGCGCGGGCGAGGTGGCGGGCCTTCGCGACGCGGTTGACCTGCTCGTAGGCGTATGCCGGAGAGATCGCCGGGTCGAGACCGGAGCCACTGGTGGTGACGGCGTCCGCGGGGACGGAATCCGGTGGGACGCCGTCGAACGCGGCGACGGCGGCGCGAAGGTCCCGGACGGCCCTGATCAGTTCGGTGCTGTTCGGGCCGAGGTTGGAGGCGCCGGAGCTCATGGGGTCGTAGCCACCAGCGGACGGGCGGGGCTGGAACCATGCGGGGTCCGGGCGCAGCGCCTCGTTCGGGTCGCCGGGGTTCTTCTTCGGCAGGGCGAAGTTCTGGCCGATGAGGCTGGAGGCCACGGGTCTGCCGTTCGTGGTGAGCAGCGAGCCATTGGCCTGGTGGGAGAGGCCGGCCTGAGTGATGCCGGTGACGAGCAGGGGATACGCGAGGCCCGTGATCACGGTGAATACGAGCAGCATCCGTAGGGCCGCCAGATGGCGGCGGAGTACGGCGGGAAGGGCGGTGGGCGCCATGAGATCGCCTTGTTCTCTCGTCGGGCCGTTCGTCAGCGCAGGCCGGGAATGAACTGGATGACAAGGTCGAGCAGTTTGATGCCGACGAACGGCATGACCAGGCCGCCTAGCCCGTACATCCAGATGTTACGGCTGAGCAGTTGGGAGGCGGAGGAGGGCCGGTAGCGCACGCCACGCAGCGCCAGGGGGATCAACGTGATGATGATGAGGGCGTTGAACACGATCGCGGATGTGATCGCCGACGTGGGGCTGTGCAGACGCATGATGTTGAGCCGGTCGAGACCCGGGTAGACGCTCGCGAACATCGCGGGGATGATCGCGAAGTACTTCGCGACGTCGTTGGCGATGGAGAAGGTCGTCAACGCACCTCTGGTAATAAGGAGCTGCTTGCCGATCTCGACGATCTCAATGAGCTTCGTCGGGTTGGAGTCGAGGTCGACCATGTTCCCGGCCTCCTTTGCAGCCGACGTGCCGGTGTTCATCGCCACGCCCACGTCGGCCTGGGCGAGGGCCGGGGCGTCGTTCGTGCCGTCGCCGGTCATGGCGACAAGTTTCCCGCCCTCCTGTTCGCGCCGGATCAGGGCCATCTTGTCCTCGGGCGTCGCTTCCGCCAGGAAGTCGTCCACACCGGCTTCCTCAGCGATGGCGCGTGCGGTGAGCGGGTTGTCCCCGGTGATCATGATGGTCCTGATGCCCATGCGCCGCAGTTCGTCGAAGCGTTCACGCATGCCGGCCTTGACGACGTCCTTGAGGTGGATGACGCCCAGCACGCGAGCGGTCTGCGTACCGTCGCCCCGGGAGACAACGCCGACCACCAGCGGGGTTCCGCCGCTCGCGGAGATGCCGTCGACGATTTGGCCGACGTCGGCGGTGGGGTGGCCGCCGTTGTCGCGGACCCAGCGCATCACCGCGGTCGCAGCGCCTTTGCGCAGTGAACGGTTCTCTTGTGGATCATTGAGGTCGACTCCGCTCATGCGGCTCTGCGCGGTGAACGGGACGAACTCGGCCTGGTCCAGTTCGCCCTCGCTGCGCCCGCGCAGTGCATACTGCTGCTTGGCGAGGACGACGATCGAGCGGCCCTCCGGTGTCTCGTCGGCGATGGAGGACAGCTGGGCGGCGTCCGCGAGTTCGTCGACGCTCACCCCGTGCACGGGCAGGAATTCGGCGGCCTGGCGGTTGCCGAGGGTGACGGTTCCGGTCTTGTCGAGGAGGAGGGTGTTGACGTCGCCGGCGGCCTCCACGGCGCGTCCGGACATCGCCAGCACATTGCGCTGGACGAGCCGGTCCATGCCGGCGATGCCGATCGCGGAGAGCAGCGCGCCGATGGTCGTCGGGATCAGCGCCACGACGAGGGCGACGAGGATAACGATGGTCTGCTCTGCCCCCGCGAAGATGGCGAAGGGCTGCAGGGTCACCACGGCGATCAGGAAGACGATCGTGAGGGATGCCAGGAGGATGTTGAGCGCGATCTCGTTCGGCGTCTTCTGGCGGGCAGCCCCCTCGACAAGGGCGATCATCCGGTCGATGAAGGTCTCCCCCGGCTTCGAGGTGATCTTCACTACGATCCGGTCCGAGAGCACCTTCGTGCCGCCCGTGACCGCCGACCGGTCGCCGCCCGACTCGCGGATCACCGGCGCCGACTCGCCTGTGATGGCCGATTCGTCGATGCTCGCGATGCCCTCCACCACATCGCCGTCGCCTGGGATCATCTGCCCGGCTTCGACGACCACGTGGTCACCCACCCGCAGGTCGACGCCCGGTACTTCCTCCTCTGCGGCGTCGGTCGCGCCGGCCCGCCAGCCGGTGAGGCGCCGAGCCATCAAGGTGGTCTTGGTGCGGCGCAATGTCTCCGCCTGCGCCTTGCCCCGCCCCTCGGCCACGGCTTCGGCCAGGTTGGCGAACACGGCCGTCAGCCACAGCCATGCGGTGATCACCCACGCGAAGACGCTGGGGGTCCTGATCGCCGACAGCGTGGTCAGAAGCGCCCCGACCCCCACCACGAACATGACCGGGTTGCGGAACATCGAGCGCGGATCCAACTTGCGCAAGGCGTCAGGGAAGGACATCAACAACTGCCGCGGATCCAGCAGCCCGCCCGAGATCCGGTCCTGCCGAGGGCCGGCACCCGGCGGGGTGGGGCCGGAAGCGGCGGTTGTGGACATCAGCGCAGCCCCTCTGCGAGGGGGCCCAGTGCGAGGGCCGGGAAGTAGGTCAGCCCCACGACGATGAGGATCACGCCGGTGAGCAGGCCGACGAATTGCGGACGGTGGGTGGGCAGGGTGCCCACGGTGACAGGTACGGGTTGTTGGCCGGCGAGCGATCCGGCGAGCGCGAGGACGAACACCATCGGCAGGAACCGGCCGAGCAGCATGACCACGCCGAGCGTGGTGTTGTACCAGACGGTGTTCGCGCTCAGACCGGCGAACGCCGAGCCGTTGTTGTTCGCCGCGGACGTAAAGGCGTACAGAACCTCGGAGAAACCGTGTGCACCGGTGTTGAGCATGGCCGCCCGCTCGCCGGGGAACGCCATGGCCAGGCCCGCACCGACGAGCACGAGGGCAGGTGTGGTCAGGATGTAGAGCGACGCAAACTTCATCTCCCGGCCGCGGAGCTTCTTGCCCAGGTACTCGGGCGTACGGCCGACCATCAGCCCGGCGACGAAGACTGCGACGACCGCCAGGATCAGGATCCCGTAGAGGCCGGAGCCGGTACCGCCCGGTGCGATCTCGCCCAGCATCATGTCGAAGATCGTCATTCCGCCGCCGCCCGGCGTGTACGAGTCGTGGGAGGAGTTGACCGCCCCGCACGACGTGAGGGTGGTGGACACCGCGAGCAGGGCCGAGGCCCAGATCCCGAACCGTGTCTCCTTGCCCTCCATCATTCCGCCGGCCGCGTGGCCGGCCGTGCTGCTCACGCTGTGGAGCTCATTGGCGGTCACGATCGCGACCGAGGCGACCCAGATCACCGCCATCACGGCGACGATCGCGTAGCCCTGGCGGTGGTCGCCGACCATCGCGCCGAAGGTCCGCGGCAGCGAGAACGAGATCACCAGCATCAAATAGATCTCGATCAGGTTGGTGAAAGCGTTGGGGCTCTCGAAGGGGTGCGCGGAGTTCGCGTTGTAGAAGCCGCCCCCGTTGGTGCCCAGTTCCTTGATGGCTTCCTGGGAGGCTACGGGACCGCCGGTCAGGCTCTGGTGGCCGCCCGCGATGGTGGTGATGTCGTGGGCGCCATGGAAATTCTGGATGACGCCGGCGGCCACCAGAACGATCGCGAAGACGAATGCGATGGGCAGCAGAAGGCGCAGGACGATCCGGGTCAGGTCCACCCAGAAATTGCCCACACGATCGGTCTTCTTCCTGGTGAAGCCGCGGATCAGTGCGGCGACGACGGCGATACCCATGGCCGCGGAGGTGAAGTTCTGCACGGCGAGGCCCGCCATCTGGACCAGGTGGCCCATCGTCGACTCGCCGGAATAAGCCTGCCAGTTGGTGTTGGTGACGAAGGACGCGGCGGTGTTGAACGACAAGTCCGCAGCAACCGGCTTCATGCCCAGGGAGAGCAGGAAGTGGTTCTGCAGACGCAGGAACCCGTACAGGAACAGCACCGACACGGCGGCGAAGGCCAGAACACTGCGCAGGTAGACCGGCCAGCCCTGGTCGGCGTCGCCGTTCACTCCACCCACCCGGTAGATCAGGCGTTCCGCCCTCCAGTGGCGATCGGTGGTCAGGACACGGGCCATGTAGTCGCCCAACGGGCGAAACGACAGTGCCAGCGCCACCACCAGGGCGATCGCTTGGAGCCAGCCCGACAGGGTGTCGTTCATCCGGGCGCGTCCCTAGAACTTCTCGGGAAAGATCAGGCAGACGATCAGGTAGATCACCAGGCCGACAGCAACGATCAGGCCGACGATGTTCTCCACGCTCACAAGCGTTCAACCCCCTTGGCGGCCAGACTGATGAGGACAAACACCACGACTGTGAGGCCGATGTACGCAACGTCCGACATGCGCTAGGCACCCCGCAGAGTCATCAGAGGCGATACGTCCCATCCCGCCCACATATAGGGCCATGCCCACTTATGGTGCCATATCGGGCACTGTCGATTGCCCTGCTGCCATGCGGGCCGATGGGGTGACGGGCTATTGCGTCAGCGGTCCGAGCAGTTGCGGGTCCCTTGCTCGGGGATCGACCGGTTCCTGCGTGCTGCACAGCAGGGTGGCAGCTACCTCCGGGCGGCGTTCGGCGAGGTGGGCCGCTGGGGAGCGACGGCGGGCGCATCATCGAAGGTGTGAAGACCATCGACGAGGAGTGGCGATGAGGCTGTCGTTCATTGAGCCCCTCTACGCGGAGCCGGGCCCGTACGTCTCCGTGTACCTGGACACCTCCCGAGACGTCGACCACCCCGAGCGGGCGATCGCGCTGCGCTGGCGGCGACTGCGCGAGAGCCTGTCCCGTCAGGGCGCGGACCGGTCTCTGCTGAACGCGCTGGAGGAGGTCGTCGGCGCCGACACGGAAGTGCCGGGGGTGCACGGGCAGGCCGTCTTCGCCGCCCACGGCACGCTCGTCCTGGACGGGGAGCTGCCGAGCCCGCCCGAGCACGACTCCGCGCGCTACAGCACCCTGCCGGACGCGATGCCCCTGGTCACCCAGCACGTTCCGGAGATCCCCTACATGGCCGTGGTCGTCCACTACGGCGGCCTCCCGACCGCCGAGACCCACGGCTGGGTGACGCTGGAGGCGGAGACCGGCACCTGGCCCGCGTCCACCGTCACCCCGGGTGAGCGGCTGCACCGCAGGGTCGCGGTCGCGACCTGGCACCGCGCCTCCGTCCGGCTCGGCCACCGGCTGGACGAACGGGCGCGGCGCGCCCATGCCGACGCCGTCGTCGTGGGCGGGGACGAGTGGGCGTGCAACGTACTGATCCGCCGCCTGCCGCACACCCTGCGGGACAAGGTCGTGCGCGTGGGCGGCCCCACCCCCACCGACACCGGACGCGCCCTGCTGGAGCCGCAGCTCGACGGCGTCTTCCGCGGCCGCATGGCCGCGCACGACTGGGAACTCGTGGATATCTTCATCAGCCGGCGTGCCCTGGACGGGCCCATGACGGAGGGGCTGGCCGCCACCGTCGCCGCCCTCCAGCGGGGCCAGGTCGCGGCGCTGCTGCTGAACCGGCCGCCCGAATCCTCACTGCGGCTCTGGGTCGGCTCCCGGCCCGCCCAGCTCGCCCTGACCGAGGCGGAGCTGGTGTCCTTCGGTGTGCGGGCCCCGCGCGAGGAGCGCGCCGACGAGGCCCTCGTCCGGGCCCTCGTCGGCACCGGTGCCGAGCTGGTCGTCGTACCGGAGAGCGCGCTGAGGCTGTACGAGGGCGTGGGCGCCCTGCTGCGGTACACCGACGCGGGCACCGCGTCCTGACGCCGACGACCGCCCTGCGCCGACTGGCCGCGCTGCTGCCCACCCGCGCAGCCACCGGCTTCACCACGGAGGAGATCAGGCAGTCCGGCGCCCGCGTCGGATTCGCCCTGGAGACCCTGGCGGGTCGACGGCAGGTACTCGCCCATGTCGACCTGCCCGGTCCGCCACGGGTGGGGAAGTACGGGGTCGACCTGGGCGTCATGGAACGACTGGCGCTGCCGTCGCGGCGGCCGGCGGCGACCGACGAGGCGCCAGGCCGACTGGTGCTCATCGACGAGCTGGGGCCGCAGCAGCCGGATGTCCAGCTCAGCCAGCTGGTGCTCGAAGTCGCGGCCGGCGCCAGGCGGCCGGCCCGCGCAGCAGCGACGCGAGCGCGGCATCGGCCTGTACCTCATCGAGCGGTGTCGTGAGACCTTCCGCGCCAGGCAGACCCGAGTCCTCGTCATCACCTGGCGGGAGGTGGCCGACGCCGAACTGCCCGAACTCCCGGGCCCGTAGACGACTTGATCGCCTGCCGGTCCACCGCTGGTACTTCGAGCCGCTGAAGGTCCATCAGCGGGACTCACGTCCCGGAAAGCGTCCCGATCTTCGTCCGCCGACCCGCTGCCCCCTTCACATCACACCGACCTGCGGGAACCCCGCGGCCGCGTCTTCCGTCAAGCAGTAGGCCATAGAAGAAATGTTCGGGACTTGAGGTTCTCAGGTGGACAAGAAAATCGCGGGACTGGCGCTCACCGGCATCCTGCTCATATCGGGCTGTTCGGCGGGCGTCCAGGCGGCAGAGCCTGCCGCTTCGAGCTCCGTTCGCGCGCCGGCGGCGTCCCCCCGGGCGGAGGACACAGCGCCCGTCACAGGCACCGCGCACGACGCCGCGGCTTTCCGCACCTGGGGCCTCAAGCCTCTCGCCGCGCCGCCCGCCCCGCCGAAGGTCAAGCCGGTAGAACGCCGGGCGGGCGAACCGGTGCCGGTCATCAGTGACATACCCACCAAAGACAAAATCGTCTTCATCACCTTCGACGACGGCGCCGAGAAAGACCCCAGGTTCGTGAAAATGATGCACGAACTGAAGGTCCCCTTCACGATGTTCCTGACCGACTCCATCATCAGCGCCGACTACGACTACTTCAAGCCGCTGCAGCAGCTCGGGAACACGATTCAGAACCACACTCTGACCCACCCCAACCTGCGCACCGAGAGCGCGGCCGCGCAGCGCGAGGAGATCTGCGGCCAGCAGACCAGGCTCGGCAAGGAGTACGGAACCGTTCCGCGTCTGCTGCGACCGCCCTACGGCAACTGGAACGAGAACACCCGAAGCGCCGCGGGACAGTGCGGAGTCGAGGCGATCGTGCTCTGGCGCGAGTCCATGCAGATCACCAACATGCAGTACCAGCGTGCCGACAAGAAACTCCACCCCGGCGACATCATCCTGGCCCACTTCCGTGGCCCCGGAGAGCTCAAGGGGCACTCGATGACCGAGATGACGGCGAACATGCTGCGCCACATCCAGGAACAGGGCTTCACGGTGGCGCGCCTGGAGGACTACATCTGACGCACAGACAGGTCAATCCCGAGGTCGTCGACACCGTATCGTGCACCGAAGGTGCACTGGATCACTGACCTGCGGTCCGGGTCGGCCACCCGGCACTTTTCCGCACCAGCCCCACGATGACGGCATCCAGCTGCTCCGTCACGTCGTAGTCGTCGGTGATCTCCAGCCGGCGCAGGGCCAGTGCGGTCAGGTGCGGCAGCCCGGCCACGTCGGCGGCGGTGAGCGTGACGGGGAAGTGACGCCAGCGGTCGGCGTTCGGCGCGGCTGGCCGTCGCCGCGGCAAAAGCCGCCCCCCATCGCTCCTTGCGGCGGGGGTCGGAGGCACGAGCTCTGAACCTGACCTCCTATTCGGTGCGCAGGGCCGTGGCGGTTCGGGCCCTGGCTTCCTGGCCGACCAGGCCCGGCGGGGTCGAGTAGCGGACCGAGCCGAAGCGGACAGTCTGGTCCCGCAGCACCTGCCGGGACTCCCCGAGCGCGAGGGCGTGAGGGGCCGCGGGCAGCGGGTGCAGACGGGAGCGTTCGACGTCCAGGGCGGAGGCCGGGGTCCTGCCCGTCTCGCGGTGGACGCGGGTGTTGACCTGCTGGCAGAAGATCGCGCAGGCCCCGCGGAGTTCGGCGAAACTGCCGTACTTCTCCCGCAGATTCACGGACGTGGGGATCAGATCTTCCTTCGCGATGCGCACGGTGGCCTCCGAGCCGCCCTTCGACTCGGGATCGAACGGGACACATGTGTGTACTTGCAGGCCGTAATGGCGCCCCGCGGCAACGACTTGAGGATGACGGACCGCGATCCCGGCGACCCGGTCGATGGTCATCGTCTTCTCGTTGTCGGTGAGCACATAGGTCGGCGCCCCGCCGATCGCCCGCAACGTGGAGTCCAGGCACGAGATCACGGTCGGCAGGGTCCGGTCCCAGACCGGGATCACCACCCGGAACCGCGACCACGCCAGCCACGCGCAGAACAACAGCGTCCCGCGCTCGGCTCCACCGCCCGGACCAGGCACTTTCGGGCCCCATCCCCAGTCGAACTGCAACCAGAGACCGGGCTCGGTGATCCACGGACGGTAAGTACGACGGTGGCCGGCCCGCCAGCGTTCTTTCGCCTTCGCCACCGCTCGCCGGGTCGTTCGCTCGTCTCCGGCGAAGCCCAGTAGCTGGAGGCGTTCGTGGAGCTTGTCGGCCCGCACCGTGCCCTGCGAGCGTTCGACCCACTCCTCGATCTTCGGCATGAACGGGTCGATCACCTTCGGCCGGCTCACCGGTCCGCCGGTGGGACGACCCGCGTCCCTCATTCGTGCGTACCGGCGCACGGTCTTCGGATCGACCCCCGCCAGCGCAGCCGCCGAATGCGCACACTCGGTGGCGTCGAGAGCCTCGAAGATTTCCATGATCTCCCTGTCAGACTTCTTCACGATCCCTCCGGAGGATGAGTTGGTTCGCTGCCAGGCAGCACCGAGCCAACCCCCGGAGGGATCACCTGTTCGGAATCGACACGAATGGGGCCACGGAAAGGGAGATCAACTGTCCGCAGATCAGGACCCGACTTGTCCGCCTACAAGGCTCTTGCGCTGTCCGCTCTCAGCAGGCCTGTCACACGATGACAGGCAACTCGGCGGGAACCTGCCGGCCGCAGTGGATCTGACGACCGGGTCTTGTCGCTTCATCGACCGGGACAAGGCAGACGACTTCATGGGAAAAGCCCCGAGCGGAGGCCACCCCGTGGCTGCTCGGCGGTGCCGGGCTGCTGCTCCCGAACCCACTCACGCGCATGAGTCCCCGATGCGGTGTTGTCGCTGTTGCGACATGTCGCAACAGCGACACCAGGAAGCAGTGACAGCCCTTCCGGCTCTACCGGATTCTTTCGAACAACGCGTAATGGCCGTGTTGAACGAAGGCCAGCAGGTGACCGAGCAGGGCGGCGGCCGCATCGACCTGGCAGCCGCGGCTTTCGCACCGGTCACCGCGACCGGAACCGTAGCGCTCGGCTCCTTCGTGTCGGGCGGCACCGCCGGGCAGGCCGAGGACACCACCATTGGGTACACCAACACCTCCAAGTCCGAGATCACCCTCCGCCTCACGCTCCGGCTCGCCACCACCGGCGGGCGCGAGATCGCGGACCACGCGGTACGGCTCGGCACCGACTCGGTCCGTATCGCCCCCGCGGCCACGGCCGAGGTACCCCTGCACGTCGACCCTTCAGTCCTTGAACGGGGCGACTACTACGGATACGTCAACGCCTCCACCGCCGACGGCAAGACGACCGTCCACACCACAGCAAGCCTCTCGGTTCACGGACCCAAACACCGGCTCACCGTCAACGTCGTCGACCACGAGGGAAAGCCCGTCGCGGACCTGCCGACGATCTGGGGTGCTGACGGATTCGAGAGCTACATCAGCGAAAGTCCGGCCGTCGCCGAGATCGAGGAAGGCACATACCAGCTCAGCTACTCCTCGCTGGACGACGCTGCGGACGGCCAGGAGCTGCGCGAGATCATCCTGCCCGAGGTGAAGGTCACCAAGGACATGTCGGTCACGCTGGACGCCCGCAAGACCACGAAGGTGGAGATCCGCACCCCCAAGCCCGCCGAACAGCGCGGCATCATCAGCTATCAGACCTACCGGCAGCTGGACGGGCAGAGCCTGCTCCAGGGCACGATGTACTTCGACGTGGCCAAGCGCCTCTACGTCAGCCCCGCGGCGAAGGTCACCGAGGGCCGGTTCGAGTTCGCCTCCCGCTGGCAGCTCGTCGCTCCGTTGCTGGAGGCGAAGGTCCGTGGGGCGAGGCTCGCCGTCAGTCCGTACTACACGCACAATTCGCCGTTGTTCAGTACGAGGGGTGCCCGGCTGACCGCCGTCGACGCGGGAACCGACTCCGCGCCCGACCTGCGCCGCGTCCGCGGCAGACTCGCGGTCGTCAGGACTGACGGTACCGACATGACGGACCTTGCCAGGGCAACGGCCAAGGCAGGCGCCGCCGGACTCATGCTCGTCTACCCGTCGGACAGCTACCCCTGGAGCCGATGGACCCCTGACGGCGACCGCCTCGCGCTGCCCACCATGGGAGTGAGCGCGGCCGAAGGTGGCGCACTGCTGGAACGCGCCAAGCGCCACAGGACCACGGTGGAGTTCTCCGGCACCGCCAAGAGCCCGTACCTGTACGACGTGATGCAGGTCTCCTCGGACGGCATCCCCGAGCGCGTCGTGCACACCGTCTCAGAACACAACAGTGCCGTCGTCAAGACCACGTACTCCGAGGGCGGCGGCGTCCCCTGGGCGAGTGAACAACGCTTCGGCAGCCGCCCTTACCAGAACTTCTTCTGGAACCAGTACAGCCGGTGGGTGCCTACCGGAACGCAGCGCACCGAGTACGTCAGCGCCGGCGACACACAATGGGTGCACGTGGTGAACGACGGGCTCGTCTTCTTCGTCGACACACCCTTGACCGTCGGAGTGCGCGACTGCATCCGGACCTACCGCCCCGGCAAGCAGCCCGCCGAGAACTGGTTCGGGGCCGTAGTGCGGCCGGCCATCCCGCGCGGCACCACGACACCGTCCGTACGCTCCGGCAACGTTCTCTCGCTCCGGATCCCCGAGTTCTCCGACTCCGGCGCAGACCACTGGTCGCGGGCCCTCACCGGTGGTTTCGGCGACCCCGACGAAGGGGCCGAGGGTGACACCGTCTCCGCCGACCTGTTCCGAGACGGCAGGAAGATCGCCGACGCCGCGAATGCCTGGACCGACTTCGAAGTGGCGCCCGGGAAAGCCGACTACCGGCTCGACCTGTCGGCCTCCCGCGTCTCCTCCGAATGGAAGTTCGGCACCCGGACGCAGACCTCCTGGTCCTTCCGCTCGGACACCACCGCCGAGAAGGCAGCGCTCCCGCTGCTCCAACTCGACTACGACGTGCCTGTCGACGAGCACAACACCGTGACCGCGCGGCACGGCCACACGATCGGCCTGGCAGTCCGGAACCAGGCCGGACTACCCGCACCGCGCGGTGTCTCCGTCCAGGTCTCGGTTTCGTACGACGACGGCAGGACCTGGACGGAGGAGGTCCGGGCCAAGGGCCATGGCCAGAACCGCTTCACCGCCGCTGTGGGGCGACCGGTCCGAACACACGGCGACACATTCGTGACCCTGCGGGTCACAGCGACCGACGGCTCCGGGAACAAGATCCGGCAGACCGTGGAACGCGCGTACATGCTCAGCAAGTAGAAGGGCCAGCAGTTCCCAGGGAACCGTAAGGGCGGCGGGGCACAGAGCACGTCAGATGCTCTGTGCCCCGCCCCTTCCTGCTTCCGGTCCCGACATGTCCAAGGCGTATAGTGCGGACTCCCATAGGCGGTCCCCTTCGGTGCGTCCCTGTTGTCGGGCGCTTTCCCACAGGCCCTTCCGTCGCTTTCCGCACATTCGGCAGGGGCGAAAGGGAACGCGATGCTGGAACCCGTGGGCCTCACCCCGGCCGAGGAAGCCGTATACCGGCTTCTCGTCACCCTGCCCACCGCGTCAGCGGACGAAATCGCGGAACAATCCGGTCTGACGGCAGCGAAAACCGAGAGGGTACTGGCAGCGCTCAAAACAAAAGGGCTGGCGAGCGCGACGGACCGGACACCCCACAGTTTCGCGGCCACCCCTCCGGACGTCGCCCCCATCGCCATCTGCCCCCTGGTCCCCGGCGGCCCGAGCGGCAGTTCCAAGGAACCCACCGCGGCGCTGGTCCGCGGCAGCAGTCTGCTGGAAGCACTGGTCGCCCTGTTCGAGCGCTACTGGGAGGGCGCGGTACCGCTGCACGTGAGCGGGTCCGGAATGGTCAGCGGCACAGACGGCTCTCCCAACGGGCACGAGCTGTCGGCGAGGGACCGCCAGCTGCTGTCACTCCTCGTCGCCGGTGTCGCAGACAAAGCCATAGCCAGCCAGATGGGGCTCAGCCGGCGCACTGTGCAGCGGCGCATCCAGGCGATGATGGACCTCGCGGGTGCCACTACACGGATGCAACTGGCATGGCAGGCCGCCCGGCGGCACTGGATGTAGCAACACGTTGGTTCAGAGCGCGTGTCAGCTCACGGTTGGCAGCCCGCGCGGCCTCCACCTCAGCTTCCCGCTCCTCCAGGTGCGACGACAGCTCGACGCTCTTCTGCTCCAACCGACGGACCAGACCCTCGTCGGGTGCAAAAAAATGGCCCGCGTCCGTCTGCCGTGTCGATCCGCGGCTGCCCCGTTCGACCTTGGAGTGAGAGGGTCGAAAGGCGGCCCCGATATCAAGGAGACCAAAGATGGCGAAGTACATGCTGATCATGCGAGGCACGGACGAATCCGTCGCAAAGATGATGGAGACGCCCTTTGAGGAGATGCTCGAGACAGTGGGTCGCTTCAATGAGGAGATGATCCGGGCCGGCGTGCTCGTCGCCGCCGAGGGCCTGGACGACCCGGCCCAGGGCGTGGTGGTCGACTTCAGCGGCGAGGCGCCGGTGGTCACCGACGGTCCGTACGGCGAGACGAAGGAACTGTTCGGCGGCTTCTACGTGATCGACGTGGCTTCGAAGGAGGAGGCGGTCGAGTGGGCCAAGCGACTCCCGGCAGTTGCCGGCACGAAGTGCGAGATCCGCCGCGTGCCGAGCATCGACGAATTCCCGCAGGACAACGAGTGGATCATCAAGGAGCGGGCGTGGCGCGAGCGAACCGGCCAGCTCTGACGCCCGCGGCCACCAGCGGCCCGCCGAGCACCGAGTCGGCGCGGCGGGCCGTCGAGGCCGTCTGGCGGATCGAGTCCGCACGGATCGTCGGTGCACTGGCCCGCTACACCGGGGACTTCGAGCTGGCCGAGGACGTCGCGCAGGAGGCGGTGGCGGAGGCGCTCGTCACCTGGTCGCGCGACGGTGAGCCGGCGAACCCGGTGAGCTGGCTGCTGGCGACCGCGCGGCGGCGCGCCATCGACAGCTTCCGCCGCCGGTCGGCACTCGACGAGCGATACGCCGTACTCGCCGGTCGGCTCGCCGAGGGGGAGGCGAGCTCGGGCGCGGTGGCCCCGCGGGACCGGTCGGACGACTTGCCGTGGGACCCCGACCGGGTCGACGACGACGTCCTCGCGCTGATGTTCGTGGCCTGCCATCCGGTGCTCTCGCCCGAGGCCCGTGTGGCCCTGACGCTGCGCGCGGTCGGCGGCCTGTCGAGCGAGGAGATCGCCCGGGCGTTTCTCGTGCCCGTGCCGACGGTCCAGGCACGGATCACGCGGGCGAAGAAGACGATCGCCGCGGCGGGAGTGCCGTTCGAGCTGCCGCCGTCCGAGGAGCGGCGCGAGCGGCTCGGCGGTGTCCTGAGCGTGCTGTACGTGATCTTCACGGAGGGCTCGACAGCGACGACCGGTGACCGCCTGCTGCGCCCCGATCTCGCGTACGAGGCAATCCGGCTGGCCCGGATGCTGGCCGCATTGCTGCCCGATGAGCCGGAGGTGTACGGGCTGCTCGCTCTGTTCGAGCTCACGGCCGCGCGCTTTCCCGCACGCACTGGGCCCGATGGCGAGGCGGTGCTCTTGGAGGATCAGGACAGGCGTCTGTGGGACCGGTCGGCGATCCGTCGTGGTCTGGCCGCGATCGGCCGGGCCTCGGCTGTCGGGCGCGGCCTCGGACCGTACGGGCTGCAGGCAGCGATCGCCGCCTGCCACGCGTCGGCGTCCTCGGTGCCGGAGACCGACTGGGAGCGTGTCGTGCTCCTCTATGAGGCGCTCGGCCGCGTGGCTCCGTCACCCGTCGTCGAACTCAACCGGGCCGTCGCCGTCGCGATGGCGAATGGACCACAGCAGGCGCTGTCCATGGTGGACGAGCTGGTCGCCTCGGGCCGCCTGTCGGGGTCGTACCTGCTGCCGAGCGTGCGCGGCGAGCTGCTCGTCCGGCTCGGCCGGACCGCCGAGGCGCAGGTCGAGCTGGAGCTCGCCGCCCGGCTGTGCCGCAACGTCCGCGAGCGGTCGGTGCTGCTGCGCAAGGCGGCTGCGCTGGCGTGATACCCGTCCGCCTCCCGCTGTCCGGGGAGGCGGACCGGCCGAGTCGGTCGGCGTACCGGCAGGGCCGGCCGCCCGTTGCGGGCGGCCGGCCCTGCCGCACTGTGTGGTTACCGAACGTCGTAGGCGCGGGTGATGGTCTGGGTGACCGCGTTGCCGTTGGCGTCGGTGAAGGTGGCCTTCGTCGTGACCTGCTTGCCGGCGGCGCCGGTGTGGTCGAGGACGGCCGTCCACTTGCCGTCCTGCTGCTCGGTCGGCGCCCGGGTCCAGGTGGTGCCGCCGTCGTAGGAGTAGGACAGCGAGGCCGCTGTGATCGTGCCCGGGGTGTACCCGGCGTGGCCCTCGGCCGACAGGCCGACCTTGATGCCGCTCTGCGCGGGCAGCGTGTTCGTGCCGTCCACCGGCAGGTCATACGCCGGGAAGAGGATCGGCAGGCCGCGGGAGTAGACGTCCGGCTCCAGGTGGGAGCGGAAGCTCCAGGTGGTGGTGACATCTGTGGAGCGCAGCCAGTTCCGGTCCGAGGTCGGGACCTTGGACAGGTTCTGGGTGAGCTCGTACGCGGAGTCCTCAGCCGGAACCTTGAACACCTCGTACGGATAGGCGCTGGTGGCGATCTGCTCACCGTTGCGCTTCAGCACCAGGTTACCGAGGTCGCCGAACGATCCGCCGTAGGACCAGTGGTCGCCGGAGCCGTCGAGCCAGAGCGCGTTCTGGAAGCCGATCAGGTCGCCCTGCCGCTCGGCGGTCAGCATCAGCTTGCGGTCGGCGTCGCGCGGCGCAGCCGGCCGCAGGGGGCCGCCGTACCACTCCTCGGCGCTCCGCTGTCCGGTCCGGTAGGTGCGCTCTTGGTCGTTCATGAACGCGGCAAACGGGAAGCTGGTCATCGCGCCGTGGTACCAGGCGTCGTCGCCGGTCGTGTAGTAGGCGGTGCGGGTACCGGGCACGTGGACGGAGCCGAACGGGCTCACGGGAACGTAGTTGCCGCTGCTACCGGTGGGGCGGATGAACATCGCGTCGATGTAGTCGGCCTCCTTGCCCATGGCGTTCCACGTTTCGGTGACCTGGGCCAACTTGGAGTCCTTGGGCTGGTAGACCTGGTCGGACTGCAGCGGACCCTGGGTCGGGAACGACAGGTTGTAGACGTAGGGCGAGCCGTCTTCGGAGCCGGTCGCGCGCCAGGTGGGCCGGAACTCGAAAGTGCCGTTCTTGGCCCGTCCGTCGACGTCTGCGTAGAACTTCTGGACGGCGCTGCCGGACACGAGCGATCCGGTCAGCTGCCAGGTGTCGTCCCACGTGCGGGAGTAGCTGAACGTGGTGTTGTTCACCTTCGAGGGGCGGTCGGTGTGCAGGCTCAGCTGGTGGGCCTTGCGGGCGTCGAGGACGACGGTGGTGTCATGGGTGATCCGAAGCTGCGGGTGCGCGAGGTAACTGACTGATTCGGGCGCGTTGTTCGCGTCGTACGTCGCCACGAAGCTGCTGAGGGCATAGTCGCCCGGGCGCACTCTGTACGCCTGGTCGGTCGCACCCGAGTTGCTGCGGCGCTCGCCCTTGTCGGTGTCGAGACTGGCGAGGTCCAGGGAGGAGGGGCCGGCCGCGGGCTTGCCGTTACGGTCGATGGCCTTGACCCGGAGGGTTACCGTCTCCGGCTGGACGTAGAGCGTGACAGGCACGGAGACGTGCACATCGCCGCCGGTGGCCAGGATCCGACCGGTGACCGCACCGTACTGGGCGTCCTTCAGATGGGCGGTGGGGTCGATCCGCAGCGGCACCTGGGCGGTGGCCCCCGCGGGGACGGCCACCTTGCCCTGCTCCAGCTTCATGATGCCGGAGTTGACGTCGCTGCCGTCGTTGCCGTGCACCCCGCTGAGCTTCAGGCTCAGGGTCAGGTCGCTGCCGCTGGTGTTGGTGAAGGGTACCTGCACGGTGGTGCGGTCCGAGCTGTCCTGCGGCCAGTTGTAGCTGCCGGCCTGGACGGCGGGCGCGGAGAGCACCTTCTGGTTCACCCCGCCGAACACGTCAAGCACCCCACCGCCGGTCTGGTCGGCGCCGGCGACCTTGCCGCCGCTGCGGGCGGAGGAGACCAGGGCGGCCTTGATCTGCTGCGCGGTCCAGTCCGGGTGGGCCTGGCGGACGACGGACGCGGCACCCGCGACATGCGGGGTGGCCATGGAGGTGCCCGACATCGACCGGTAGGCGTAGACGCCGCGGCCGCCCGCGCTGGCCGCCGAGATGTCGACGCCGGGGGCGGCGATCTCGGGCTTGAGGGTGTGGGTGACGGCCACCGGACCGCGGCTGGAGAACCACGCGGTGGTGTCGTCGCGGTCGACGGCGCCCACGGTCAGCACGCTGGGCACGCAGCCGGGCGAGGAGACGGTCTCGGCGCCCGAACCGGCGTTGCCGGCGGCGACGACGAACAGCGTGTGGGTGTTCTGCGAGAGCTGCTTCGTGGCCTGGGCCATCGGGTCGGTGCAGTCGCCGATCCTGGGGTTGCCCAGGCTCATGGAGACGACGTCGGCCTGCTGGTCGACGGCCCACTGCATACCTGCGATGATCCAGGAGTCCAGGCCGTAGCCCTGGTCGTTGAGGACCTTGCCGATGAGCAGGGAGGTACCGGGGGCGACGCCCTTCTTGCGGCCGTCACTGGCCGCTCCGGACCCGCCGACCGTGGAGGCGGTGTGGGTGCCGTGGCCCACCCGGTCATCGGTGGTCTTGGAATCCGTGAAGTTCTTGGACGCGGCGACCCGGCTCACCAGGTCCGGGTGCTCGGCGTCCACGCCCGTGTCCAGCACGGCGACCTTGGTGCCCTTGCCGTCGTAGCCGGCCGCCCAGGCCTCCGGCGCGTGCACTTGCGCGGTGGACCGGTCCAGCGTGGCCTCGACCTTGCCGTCCAGCCACAGCTTCTTGAGCGTGGAGGCGGAACGTGAGCGGGTGTTGGTGACGTCCTGCCAGAAGGCGGCGGCAGTGTCCTTGCCGGCCTTGAGCGCGACGCCGTCCACAGCCGGGAGGCTCAGGCCCCGCTCGGCCCCGCTCGGCCCCGCGAGGGGCCGCCGGCGCGCTTTCGGCAACGTTCACACTGTTCTGGTAGGTGGCGATGAGCGGCAGCGTGTCGGTGTGTGTCGTCGTATCCCTGGCGGATGAGGCCAGTGACGTTGAACAGCTGCTCGTCGACCTTGCCCTCGGCGATCGCCTGGGAGGCGTCCTCCGGATAGACGTAGAGGTCCTTGCCCATCTGAGAAGTTTGGACCATTGGCTGTGTGCCGTCCTCGCGGGGCAGCACGGCCGCTGAGCTGCGGCCCGACGCGTCCGTTGTCACCAGCACCTTGTCGCCGTTGACGAGCGTGACCGACACCTGCTTGCCGCCCGCTGCCGTGGCCCCGCTGCCGATGATGGGCCTCTTCCCCGAGGCACCGTCAGGCGGCGTATCCGCCGCCCCGGAAGGCGCGACCGCAGTGACCGCCAGGACGGCTCGGCGCCGGTCTCAGCTTCGCGGTGCTGTACACGGTCGAGACCGCGGCCGCGCCCGCCGACCGGACGACCTCCGCCGGATACATCGCCGACATGATCGCCGGTCTCGTCATCATGGCCGCCGCCATCGCGATGTCGTTCCTGATCCCCAAGCCGCCGAGAACCGATAGAGACTCGGTCAGGTACCTGTCGGCGTGGGCGCGCGCGCCACCGCTCCGGTAGATGCCTCCAGCCCGGATCACGGGCCCGCCGGCGGTGAAGCAGGAACCCGCCAGGAGTTGGCGGTCACCCTCGCAAGGTGACCACCCACAGACGGAGACTCCTCGGCCCTCAGGCCGAGGAGGAGGATGTCAAAGCCAGCCCGCACGCGCGGCATGCCACCCGAGTTGCAGGCGCGAATCCGCTCCGGCGAGGTCCATCAGGCGGCGTGTCCGCCGCTCCACGGTGCGTATGGAGAGGCCGAGCTGCGAGGCCACCCACCGGTCGGAGATCCCTGCCAGCAGCAGGGCGAGGACCTCCAGTTCCCCCTCGGTCGGCTGCTGATCGGCTGCAGGCTCCGCGCGCACACCCGTGGTGGTGGCGTACAGCGGCCGGGCCTGGGCCCATTCCTTCTCGAAGAGATGGACCAATGCCGTCAGCAGGCCGCTGCGGTGCACCACGATTGCGCTCGGCTCGTCGCCGGAGTCCGCCATGTCCAGTGGCACCATGGCACGCTCCCGGTCCGACACGACCATCTTCAGCAGCAGCGAGTCGACCAGGCGAAGCTCGAGGCCCGCCGTGACGGCCGCCCGCACGTCCCGCGCTACGTCGTGGCCGTCGAGATAGTTCTTGGCAGCCACAACCCGGAAGTCGACTCCGCGGTCCAGCGCGGCACTCTCCGACATGTCGGCATCCTCGCGCTGCACCGCGATGGGCGCGCCGACAAGGAAGACAAGCAACTCCCGCTGGGCGCCGCGCTGCAGTTGGTGGAACCGGTGTGCGACCTGCTCCACGCCGACGACCACCTTCACGACGCTGCCCGCAGCGTGCGCGGCGGTACTGCGGTACTGCTCGGTCAGCATCGAGAACGCGGTCTCGGCCCGGTGCAGCGCGTTGCGCTGCTCGACGAGGAGCGGAGCCAGGGCCACCGAGGGTGGTGTGAGCCGGTAGCGGGCGGGCTGGAGGCCGGCCCCGCAGTCGGCCGAGTCAGGTGCCCCGCTCTCGGCCTCGGTGGCGACCGCCACAAGCCCACGTGTCGCCAGGTCGAGCAGGATACGGGCGGTCTCGGCCTTCTCGATTCCGGTCTGCCGGGCGAGGTCCTGCGCGGAGGCTGTCGGGCGGGCCAGCAGTGCCGTGTAGATGGCCTCTTCGGCCGGGCCCAACCCCAGTGCTTGCAGCATCCAGCTCCCCCTTCGGGCGGCCGCCGTGCCTGGCCTTGGCGCAGCTCGGGTGGACCGAACGGATTCCTCCCAGCGGACCCTATCCCGCTGTCAGGATGTCGCCGTTGCCCGGGGCCTGCTGGGGCCTGGTCATGTTGTTGAAGATCCAGATCGGGAGTGTCTGGACACCGGGGCCCGCGGTGAAGGTGGTCACCACGATCTCGTCGAAGGACAACGCGAAGGCCAGCAGCCCGCCCGCGAGCAGCGCCGACCGCAGCAGAGGGAAGGTGACGTCGACGAAGGCGCGGAAGGTGCGGGCGCCGAGGTCCATGGCGGCTTCCTCACAGCTACCGGGCATGCGGCGCAGCCGAGCCACGACGTTGTTGAAGACGACGACGATGGCGCACGTCCAGCGGTCCAGGGGCGCCGCCTGTGTCTGCCCGTCGCCCCGCAGGCAGAGTCGAGGCATCAAGACCGTCGCGGCGAGCGATCAGGAGGCCGAGTTCGTAACGGCTGACTGCGTCTCGCCCTGCGACGTGACGGATTCCGGCGTGATCGGAGAATGCGAGTTCCAGAATCGCTGCGGCGAGGTCCGACACATGTACAGAGCAACGGACATCGTCGGTGAACAGGGCTCCGTTGCGGCGCCCATCAGACAGCTCATGAACGAACTTCTCGTGCTCGGAGTCGCCATCGCCGATGATCAGCGACGTTCGGACGATGACGGCTGCGGGGGCCAGCAGGCGGATCGCGGTCTCGGCCGCGGCTTTTGCGGCGCCATATGGAGTGATCGGATCCGGCGTAGCGGATTCGTCGTAGCAGACCTGGGCGCCGGAGAAGACCGCGTCGCTCGACACGTGCACCAGCCGTGCTCCCTGGCTGGCAGCGGCCATCGCGACCCGGATGGCGCCCTCCGCAGTTGTCGCCCAATCGGTCTTCCGAGAAGCCGCGTTGATCACGACACGTGGATGCACTTCGTCGAGCACCGAGACGATCTCGTCGCGATTGCGGAGGTCAAGTGGCAGCCACTTGCTCCCGGAGTAGCGACCGGGGTTCCTCGCGAAGGTCCCGGAAACGGCGTGCCCGGAAGCTGTCGCCTGCCGTACCAGTTCCCCACCGAGGAAACCACTGGCGCCAATGATCAGCATGGTCATGACCCGAAACACTATGCCGAGAAGGGCTGTCCAGCAGGGCTGGGCTATCGGGTGGTGCCCCTGGTGTTGAAGCGCTTCCTTGAGGAACTCCTGGCCCTCCGGCGTGATCATCGGGGGCAGACTGTCGACCCACTCGCGGTGCCACGAGGTGAGTGTGGGTTGCACCATGCCGTGGACACCATGGGGGTTCCTCCTCGCGCGCGCCAGCAGCTTCAGCTGACGAGGGTCCGTGTTCGGAACGGGAACTGACCGCAGACATCGCGTTTACCGAGAACCGGTTCCCGCTGCGGCAGACGACCAGGTCCGCCCCTCCGCGCCCCCGGTGGGTGGCCGGTGACCTGGTCCGCGCCTCGGGTGAACACACTCAGCCGGTCGCCGTCCCGCACCAGGGCCGGGCTCGCGTCGGACCGCACCCCGACAGTTGTGCACTGAGCGGACTCGGCCGACGGCTGCCACCCCCGATCCGGCAGTCGCCGACCTTGCCCTGCGTGCCGGAGCACCGCCCCGCCACCCCGGGCGAAGAGACTCTGTCCTTCGGGAACCGGTGGCGCCCACCACTCACACCTGCGGAAGCACCACCGCCACCTCCCGGCGGGCCGACCCCGCACAAAGGTCCTGACATGCCATGGGCTGGAGCAATGGCCAGCCCGAAGCGCCGCGACGCAGCAAAATGGACGTCTTGACCACCTCATGTGCCAGGAGTCCCACGTGAACAGCCTGTGTGAGTGGAGCCGCCAGGAGCGCCGTCCGCGTGCAGGCCACACCGTAACTCCGTCCTGCGGCCGGGCAGCGTCCGTGCTCGCGCCGCTCACTCCGCGGCGGAGTGAGCAGTGAGGTGGCCGGGCCGCCCCGGGGCAGCGAGCGGCTCGGCAGCGCGGCCTGGCGGTGGGGGCCCGCAGGTGCCGGCCGCGCCCGCCTGGATGCGCTGGCTGCCCGCCTTCTACGTCGCGGGCATCCTGGTGGTCGAACCCATTACGCCCGTGCAGTGGCCGGTGAGCTTCCTGCTCATGGCCCTCCCCGTGATCGCCGCCTTCGCCCACGGCCCCGCTGCCGTCGCTGCCATCACCGTGTTCGCGATCGCCTTCGAAGCGGTCCTGGCCGGCACCCCGTGCTGCGCGGGCCGCCCGGTGGCATACGTGTGGGAGCGCCACTACGTGGCTGCCTACCTGTGCACCGCTCTGGTCGGCGTCCTTGGAACAATCCTGGCTGCCCACCGCATTCGCCGGGAACGCACCCTCGCCACCGTGCGTTTCGTGGCCGAGATCGCGCAGCGTGTCCTGCTCAGCCCGGTCCCTCACCGCATCGGCCCCATTCTGGTGGAAGACCTCTACCTATCCGCCGCCGCGGAAGCACGCATCGGCGGTGACTTGTACGAGGCCGTGCCCACCACGTACGGACTCCGCCTTGTCATCGGCGACGTCCGCGGCAAGGGACTCCCTGCCGTGGAGACTGCCGCCACCCTCCTCGGCGCCTTTCGCGAGGCCGCCCACGACGAACCCGACCTCGTCGCCGTTGCCCGCCGGATGGAGGCCAGCATGAACCGCAGGGCCGCCCGTCTGGCCGGAACTGACATCGGCGAGCGCTTCGTCACTGCTGTCTTCGCAGAGATCCCCCGCCACCATGTGGTCCGCATCGTCAACTGCGGCCACCCCCCGCCCCTCCTCATCCGCCCCGACGGAGTCACTGAGCTGGAGACGGCCGACCCCGCACCGCCCCTCAACCTCGGCATGCTCCTCACGGAGGCCTACCGCGTCGACGAATACCCTTTCCGCCCCGGCGACCAGTTGCTGTTCTACACCGATGGCGTCACCGAAGCACGCGACCCCACCGGGGCCTTCTACCCCCTCCGCCAACGTGTCCTCTCCTGGGGCCCCCTCCAGCCCCGGGAACTCCTCGATCGTCTCCATCACGACCTCCTCATCTACAGCAACAACCGCCTCCACGACGACACCGCGGCCCTCGCCGTCTACCACCTGCCCGACTAGCCTCGCTGTTCCGGTTGCCGTGGCGGGATGCTGATTGTCGTCAACTCGTTGCTGGCCGTGACGCTTTCGTTGTGTCGGCATGCCCGGTGGCCGACGCGGGGGCCGGAGTCTCCAGGGTCTTTCGTATCGCGGGCGGCCAGGGCAGTTGTCCGCCAGGAGCTACGGCGATGAGGACAGTTACGCCTGGGCAACACCGCACCACCGCTCGCCCTGGGCCATACTCAGGGTGAGCGGCGGGTACCAGAACGACCCAGTCCATGACCACTATGCAGCTTGGTCCCGTCGCCGGCTACGACTGTTGTCCAGTAGAGCGTCGTGAACGTGTCGTAGTTCCCGAGGCGTGGGTCTTCCTGCAGCCTCCCAGTCAGCTCCGCAACCGCGTCCTCGGCCGCGCCGCCGAGTTCCCCCCAGCGTCTCGCGCACCTCGCCCGGTATCTCCACGGACACCACCGGCCCCTGGTTACTCACGCCTTCCTCCGAAGTCGTCGTCCTGGGCGCGCTGCCGATTCTCGCATCTCCGTGAAAGCTGCACTCTTCACCCGCTGGAAGGCTGCTTCCGCACAAACTCGCCCCGTCGTCTTCAGGCAAACGCCGCCCGCCCCCGCGAAACCGCCGCGGAGCACCGTCGCAACAGCATGACCCTCAAGGGGACCAACCAGTGAGCCCGGCCCTCGACGAACGCAACCGGTGCACCGACCGGACGCTGGCTCACAGGTCCTTGGCGATCACCGTGTTCGTATCACCCCGGCCGAAGCACCCGACCGCCTCAAGCCGTAACTCTTCCCGGAAAGCCTGCCGTTCGGCGGTCACGCGTTGGCGACAGCAGCTGGAGCAACAGTCGCTCTCGTTGTCTTCACCGGGACATCAGGGACCTGCCGATCAATAACTCTTCGTTTTTCGTGGGTTGTTGGGTCGTAGGATGCGGGGGTGTTGGAGGGGACGAGGGCAGAGCTGGTGGATGC